>PWRZ01000198.1 GCA_003563385.1 Syntrophomonadaceae bacterium | reverse complement strand
CGACGATGAAGTTGAAAGAAGTCCTGGCAGAAAATCTTTTTGATCCCGGGGGGCAGCCCGTCCCCGTCCATGTCTTCTGTGAGGTTATCGATATACGCGATGAACGCTGGCGTAACGCCATCGAAGGATATTTGCATACCCAGAAATTTGACCTGCTGGTCCCCCCGGCCTATTTTGATGAAGCCCTGTCACTGTATGAGCGTTATAAATTTACCCTGAGTATTGAACGGGTAGGGCTGGTAAATACCGGACGCCTCATGGAAGAGGTCCGCCCGGCCCAGGCCCACAGCCTGGCGGAAGAGATAGACGCCCCGGTGGAATATGTTGCTGCTTACGCCAACTGGCTGCTGGGTGCCGTCATTAAGTGTGATTCGGAGCAGGAGCTGAAAAATTTCAGGCGGGCGATTACGGATACCTGCATGCTGTACCAAAACCATACGGCCCGCCAGATCCCCAAAAGCCGCTACGAAACTCCATTTATCGGTAAGGAAGCTGTTCGCACTCAGCTGCAAAGAAACCGGAAGCTCCTGGAAGAAGTAGAGCGGGATCATGATGATCTGGTGAAAAAGACGGAGGTAGCTGCCGGGGTCGCATCCTTTAGTACGGATAAAACCGACCGCTACAGCTACTGGGAGCAGCACAGAGCGGCCCTGCAGGAAAAAGGCCCCCTGGAAACAGACCTGATGACCACCCAGCAGGAACTGCTTTCCCTGGATTTCAGCGAATATGAAAGGCTGGAAGAAGAGCACCAAAAGAAACAGGCGGAAATAAGTAACCTGGAAAAGCAGCTGCAGCAGATAGCCAGGCAGCTGGGCACCCTGGAAACGGAGCTGAAAAACATCCAGGAGCAGCTGGAAAAGCTGGACAGGGAGCGAACGTGGCAGGAAGAGCTGCTTCGCCAGCAGGAAGACGGTTTAGAGGAGGACCTCCTGGAAAAGTGCCGTCGCAAATGGGAGAAAGAATCTCAAAAGCAGAAGCCGGAAACACTTCATCATAATTACAGCAGCAGCCGGGAAGGAATTAACACCCGCATCGGTAAACAGATGCAGCGGCTGGTCAAGATCCGCACTGACTACAATAACCATTATAACTTCCCGGGTGACCCGGAAGCCGGGGACAATGAGGAATATCGAAGCCGCTATCGCCTGCTGGCAGACAGTCACCTGCAGGATTATGAAAGCCAGGCCCGGGAAGCGCGGGAAAAAGCGGAAGAAAGCTTCCAGGAACATTTTATTGCCCGCCTGGGCGAGTATATTAAGCTCGGCCAGGAAGAAGTAAAAGAGTTGAACCGGGCGCTCCAGGGCATGCGTTTCGGGACAGACTCATACAGGTTCAGCCTTACGGCCAAACAGGAAACCAAAAATTATTACGATATGATCATGGATTCAGGTGTTTACGAGGGCTCCATCTTTAGAGACGCTTTTTTCAAAATACACGGCGATGCTATCAACGACCTGTTTCGGGAAATCACCACAGGTAAAAACGAATTCCAGGAAACCCTGCAGTCGCTGACGGATTACCGCACCTACCTGGACTTTGATATTATCATCACCGATGAGTGGGGAAACAAGAGCCATTTTTCAAAAGTGGCACGAGACAAATCCGGTGGCGAAACCCAGGTTCCTTTTTATGTGGCCATCATGGCTTCGTTTTACCAGGCCTATCAGCTCTACCGGAAGACGGATACCCTGCGCCTGGTAGTTTTCGATGAAGCCTTTAATCGTATGGATGCGGACCGGATCGAAGAAGCGATCCGCTTCATGCAGAGCCTGGGCTTCCAGGCAGTTATCGTGGCGCCAACAGGACGCATTCAGCTCATTGTGCCCCATATGAACACAAACCTTGTCGTCATGAAAGATGGTTTTAACAGTTTTATGGAGCGGGTCACCAGAAAAGAGCTGGCAGGGTAAACCCTTGACAATGCAAAATACTTTTGGGTTGTGAAAAAAGTGTTGTTAAGCCAACTGCAAAAAGAAGTTTTATACACCCTGGTCGACCGATATGAAAAGCGGTCCGATTACGGTTCTGCACAGAGAAGTCCACGCCGCACCCTGCTCAAAGTCAATACCAGCAGCTGCCCCGATTATTTCCATGTCAGCGACAGCAGCTTCCGCCTTATGTTTAACGCTGAAATGCAGCAGCTGGAGCAGCACGGCCTGGTCAGCCTGGATTGGGAACGTTTCAACGAGGGAGAATATTTGCAGCGCATTGCTTTAAAGGAAGAGGCTCTGCCGGAAATTTACAAGCTCCTAAGACGCAGGCCCAAAAAAGAGCGCTACCGTGCGGCAGCTTCGCTTTTAGAAAAGTGGGAAAAAGAAGCGCCTGTCGAGCTGCAGCCATTTTACAGGCATACCCTGGAGCAGCTGTACCACCTGAAAGCCCCACCTAAAGGGATAAAGCCAGGCCAGGACGAAGAGTTAGTGCAGCTACTTAAAGGTCTCCATGCCTGTTTCGCCCCCCGGAAAAGCGAGATCCCCAAGCGTTTGTTAAGCGTACGTCTTTACGGGGATTCCAAGCAATGGCATGCGCTGGAGAAAAGCATTATTGACATTATCCGAGACTTTTGTTTAGACGGAAAAGAAACGTCTTTTAGTGATGAGGAGATACTGGCCGAAAAAGGGATCGTGGACAATCCTGTGCATATTAACCTTGCCGGACCGATGGTCTTTTCCACCGACAGGGGCCGTGTCCATTTGTCCTCTTTTTACCCGGACCTGGGCCTTTCTTCGGAAATGGCAGGTGATCTGATCATCGAAACATGTACCGCTGATGCTGTAGTCACTGTAGAAAACAAGACTTCGTTTTACCAGTACATAAAGGAAATTACATCTAATCACCTTGTGCTGTATCTGGGCGGATACCACAATTCACCGCGCAGAGAGATTTTACAAAAGCTTTATAATTATTTTATTACCGGAAATCAGCAGGTCCATTTTTATCACTGGGGAGACATGGACTTGGGCGGTATAACCATCTGGAATGACCTGAAAGAGAAAACAGGTATCCCGTTCCAACCTATCTATATGGACGTGGAAACATATTACCGTTTTCTTGAACGTGGCTATCCTATTGACCAGTCATACTGCCGTAAACTTGCCCGGCTCCTGGAAAACCCTTCTTTAGAGATATTCCATCCGCTGATTCAACAGATGATCAAAAACAAAATATGCATTGAACAGGAAGCAGTTATTATTAGCAAATAATAATTGACACAACAAATATGAGGCTCTATCCTTTGAGCAATTAAAGCAATTAAAGGAGCAATTAAAGGGACACCATACTTAATTATCATTGCTAAGCATGAAGGGATTGTCGTTGTTAAGCCGATAATCAGGGGATTTAGGAAGTTAAAATAATTGAAAATATTAAGTATTTATGCTATACTTTTCATATCATAATATTAAAATATTGTATCAGATTTGAGCTATGCCACATTTTTAAATATTCATATGGGCATCTTCCATTGGGAGTATGTCAACTTTTTTCGGTTTGACAACGTGATGAGGTTAAGCTATGACCTATTATAAAAATAATGTGAAATTGAGTCTTCGCGATGTTATCACGTACGATCTCCCGGCTTCGCTGGTGACATTTCTGGTGGCGCTCCCACTCTCCCTGGGGATTGCGCTCGCCTCCGGCGCACCACTGATGGCCGGTATTATTGCCGCTATTATCGGCGGGATCGTGGTTGGCCCGCTGGCCGGCGCCCCTATGCAGGTGAGCGGCCCGGCAGCGGGGCTGACAGTTCTCGTTTTCGGATTTGTTCAGCAGTTCGGATGGGGCGTAACCTGTGCCATGACGGTGTCCGCCGGAATCCTGCAGCTCCTGCTCGGCGCAAAAGGGGCTGCGACGCTGGCGATGGCAGTTTCTCCGGCAGTAATTCACGGAATGCTGGCAGCTATCGGCATCCTGATCGCCCTCTCGCAGATACATATTGTTCTCGGCCTGGATGCCGCAGGGACAGGGCCTGCCAATCTTTTTGCCATCCCCGTCTCCGTTTTGAATCTGCATCCTGAAGCCACTATCCTTGGCCTTATTACAATCGGCATCCTCGTAGCCTGGCCGAAGCTCAGCTTCCGGTTGCTGCGCAAAGTGCCTGCGTCGCTTATGGCCGTGGGCGCTGCAACAGTTGTATCGGTAGTTTTCAGCATGGACGTGCCGAGGGTGGACCTGGCCGGGAACCTTTTCGAGTCCATTTCTCTGCCTGCTCTGCCGTCCGAGAACTTTGCCGGGGTTGCCATGGGTATACTGGCATTGACCCTGGTGACCAGCGCCCAATCTCTCCTCTGCGCGGTGGCAACCGACAAACTCCACACGGGATCTCGCTGCAAACTCGACAGGGAACTGGTGACACTGGGCGCCGGTAATGCTGTATCCGGCCTGCTCGGTGGGCTGCCGCTCGCCGGTGTCATCGTCCGGAGCAAGGTAAGTATTTCAGCGGGTGCTAAAACCCGGTACGCGGCGATCATGCACGGTGTATGGATACTTGTCTTTGTGGCACTCCTTCCGGGGGTAGTGATGCTAATTCCGCTGTCGGTGCTGGCCGGCCTGCTGGTATATATCGGCATCCAGCTGGTGAACAGGCACCATATCTATGAACTGCGGAAATGCCAGGAAATATTGGTCTACTCCGTTACCGTGGTTTCCATTGTGAGTATCGATATGCTAAAAGGGCTGGCCATCGGCTTTGGCGTTGCCCTGGCCCGCCTTCTGTGGAAGCTTTTATACGTGGACATTATTATCAAGGAAAATGATAATGAAAAATGGCATGTAACGATTTCAGGAACGCTCACCTTTTTAGGAGTCCCGAAGCTGACCAGACAGCTGGCAACGATTCCCCCCGGCGGGGAAGTGGAGATGAGCTTGAATTTGAGCTACCTGGACCACGCCGGCTGCGAGGCACTGCACTCCTGGCAGGAAACATATGAGAAAATGGAAGGACGCGTTCGTTCAAAAGAGGCTTCAGGGTACCGGTTTTGCGAAAGGTCGCCACTGGTTGATTGCAGTATCTTTTCAGGCGCAGCAGCCTGCAACCAGGAAATGAACCAGGAAATGAAAAGTGACATTGAACATGGTGAATTTGATTCACTGGAAGAAAGCTCTTAACAGTATAATTAAGCCAACGGTTCACCGTTTTTAAAGTCGATTTATGTGGTTTGGTGATAGGCGGGACCGCCATTTCATTGGCATTTTTAAGGGCGGCCCGCTTTTATGTTTCCATCTTCGATAAATAATGATTCGCATGAAAGCAGTTAAAGAAAATAGTAAATAACTCGAATTCTATTCTTATACAGGCTTACATATATTTTTTTTATTAGTGCAGTTTTCAATTTAAAGGTACCTTACATAAAAAGTAATTTTGTATAATCGGAGTTAAAAATAATGGGGCTCTATCGGGGATGGAGGGTAGCACTGGCCGGGTCAGTGGTTAACTTTCTGGTAGGGATTAATTATACCTGGAGCCTTTTTGCTACCGGCTTGGTAGAGCAAAAAGGTTGGACCTACAGCCAGGCTTCCCTGCCGTATTCCATATTTCTTTTTTGCTATGCCTTTTGCATGGTTTCTGCCGGCAGGGCACAAGATTCATATGGCCCTCGACCGGTTATAAGTGTCGGAAGTCTTTTTGCCGGAGGGGCTTTTATATCCTGTGCATTATTTTTAGATTATCCGGTTGTAGCAGCAGTATTATGGGGATTGCCCTTGGGCTTGGGGCTGGCTTGCTGTTTTGCGTCAACTACTCCGGCAGCAATGAAGTGGTTTTCTCCTGAAAAAAAAGGCATGGTGACCGGCCTGGTGGTGACCAGTACCGGCTTAGCCGCTTTAATAATGTCACCATTTATCCAGATGTTGGTCCAAAAGAGTACTGCACAGGCTTTGTTGATCTGCGGAATAATTCTTGCAGCCGGAATATTATTCTTTGCCCAATTTATTGAGGAACCTTCCCGCACAATCCGTGACCTGCGGAATTGGATGGCATCGCGTAAAAACCGTTCTCCCGTCCTTCGAGATATAAGGATATACCTGTTGTGGTTTATGTTTTGTTTAACTACCGGCACAGGAGTAACTATAGCGGCTCATCTTGATAATATTATGAGAGTTCAGGCCGGTTACGAAAAAGGGTATATTGCCGTTTCTATTTTCGCTCTTGGAAATGCGGCCGGACGCTTCATAGGAGGCCTGCTTTCCGATAAGATTGGGCGGGTTAGGGCAATGACGGCTGTTTTTAGTGTTATCGCTTTAATGCTTGCTTTAATGGTTATAATTAAAGACCCTATTTCACTGATGGGGGCGGTTTTTATCCTGGCACTCTCTTTTGGTGGATTGTGGAGCATCTTCCCTGCTGCGGTAGTCAGCTTTTTTGGAGAATCCGAATTTGGCTTAAATTACGGCCTGGTTTTTACGGGCCTGGGGGCGGCCGGCGTATTCCCGTATATTGGTGGAGCTCTTTTTGAATTGCAGGGGCATTATATTTCTATTTATCTTTTGCTTATGGGTTGTACCCTGACGGCAGTTATGCT
>PWRZ01000191.1 GCA_003563385.1 Syntrophomonadaceae bacterium | reverse complement strand
GGTCCTGCGTATGCGGTGCTGCAGCGTTCCCTGGCCTGATAGGGGTTATACTAATTTTTATTCGACATTATTTTGATTATTCCTCTTTCAAAGGCCCTCTTTTATCTCCCGGGCCAGGTCGTTTATCCTGCGCAGGCGGTGGTTGACGCTGGATTTGCTCAGGGGTGGGGTGGCGATATTACCCAGTTCCTTAAGGGTTGCTTCCGGAAAACGCAGGCGCAGGCGGGCTGCCTGCCTGAGTGAAGGCGGCAGCTTTTCCAGGCCTGTTATCCTCTCGATCAGCCTGATATTGTCAACCTGTTCCTGGGAAGCAACAACCGTTTTGGTCAGGTTGGCCGTCTCGCAGTTGACAAGGCGGTTTATCCTGTTACGCATGCCCTTGACAACACGCACGTTTTCAAACTCCATCACGCTGTTGTGCGCCGCCAGCAGGCGCAAAAACTCCCCGATTTCCTCCGCTCCCTTTATGTAAACAACATAGCTTTTTTTCCTACTAAAAGTGCGCGCTTCCACCCCGAAAGAGCGCAAAATCTTTTCTACGAGACCGGCATATTCCGGGCACGGCGCCACTATCTCCATATGGTATGATGTTTCGGGGTTGTTCAAAGAGCCGGCGCTCATAAATGCCCCCCTCAGGTAGGCACGGCGGCAGCATTTACTTCCATGTTCCTCCATCTCCGAAAGCCTGACAAGCTCGATGCGTTCCGGGGCCGCTTCTTCTTCGTTGCCTTCAAAGGAGCCGATAAAGCCCAGCCTGCGAAGCACGGCAAGGGACTCATTTCTGCCGTTTATATACAGTAAGAAGGTGCTGTTGCGGCGGAACCTCTTCTTTTTACAGGTTGCGATTTCGGGTGTCAATTCAAAATAGACCTTGAAGAGAGAAAAAAGATGCCGGGCAACGGAAGCGTTCTCCGTATCCAGGACGATCCTGGTCGTTTTGGAGTTGAGGACCAGTTTACCGCACATGCGCGTGAATGCCCTAAGCTCGGCCAGTGCACAGCATTGCTGTTCTGGAGCGTTCCTGGCCAGTTCGTTTTTAACCCTCCTGGAAAAGGAAGACATTCTATGCTCCTCCTCTCTGTTCAGGCTTTGCCAATATCGCGGTGATCCTTCCTGACCTGGTAGTTTTTACCGTCAAGCAGCGTAGCCAGCTCGTTGGCCAGTACAACCGAGCGGTGCTTCCCGCCGGTACATCCTATGGCGATGGAAAGCTGTGGCTTGCCTTCTTTTATATAACAGGGCACCAGGAACTCGATAATATCCCACAGCTTTTTGAAAAAACGGTGCGTCACAGCCCACTTCCAGACATAATTTTTGACGCTTTCATCGTTTCCGCTGAGGTGACGAAGGGAATCTACGTAATGCGGGTTTGGCAGAAAGCGCACGTCAAAAACAAGGTCGGCATCAAGCGGGAGACCGTACTTGTAGCCGAAAGAGACAGCGTTGATGAGAATATTCTTTTCCCACTGCTCGGGGGCATAAAGGCGGAACACTTTCTCCTTCAGGTCAGCCAGTGCCAGGTCGGAGGTATCGACAATAACATCGGCCTTGCCCCTGATATTTTCCAGGAGGGATTTTTCTTCCTTGATGGCCTCCACTATGGTTCCCCTTGCCGACAGCGGATGGCGGCGCCTGGTCTCCTTGAAACGCCTGATCAGTACTTCCTCGGTGGCTTCCAAAAAAAGTATCTCATAGTCGAAACCCATTTCTTCAAGTGTGTCCAGGGCTTCAAAGAGGCCGCTGAAAAGCTCCCCGCCCCTGATATCACAGACCAGGGCAACACGGTTTATTTTTCCATCCGACTGCATGCACAGCTCCGCAAATTTCGGTATCAATGCCGGCGGAAGATTGTCAATGGAAAAATAGCCCAAATCCTCGAAGCTGTGCAGGGCCCCGCTCTTTCCAGCTCCTGAAAAACCGGTTATGAGGACAAATCTTCCTTTAAACAATGAAGACACCATCTCTCTACCTCGTTCAGCTGCCTCTCTTGAAATGGTTATAGCCGGCCGGGGGAAGAGTTTCCACCCTTTCTCCAGGATACACTATCTCTACACCGGGCGGAGAAACGATTCTACCGATGGCGCTCAGGAAAATCCCGGTGCCGGTCTTCAGGCTTCGGGAAAGTCTTCGCAGCTTCAGGGGAGAGTTTTTACCCCCGGTGGCTGTTACAAGCAGTTCATAATCCTCTCCACCGTAAAGTGCCCATTCCAATGGATCGACCCCCAACTGCCCGGCGGCATCTCGCACGGCCGGGCTGAGGGGCAGCCGATCAGCCCATATCCGTGCCCCACATCCGCTGGCCTGGGTAATTTCGTGCAGCTCCGTGGCCAGCCCGTCACTGATATCATTCATGGCCCCGACCAGGCCGCTGTTCATAAGATAGGCGGCTTCTTTTACCCTGGGGACAGGTGTAAGGTGGGCTTGAAGCAGCTCTTCCCTGCCCGATACAGCGGCGCCCTTTTCATCCCTCAGGCAGGCCAAACCGGCGGCTGAAGAGCCCAGCCAGCCTGTTACCAGGATCATATCCCCATCCTGGGCCCCGGAACGGTAGGCTACTTTCGTCCTGTAAGCTTCGCCCAGTATGCAGATGTCTATGATCAGGCGCTCGGGCGAAGAACAGGTGTCCCCTCCGACCACGACAACGCTGTGCTCCATCGCCAGTTCGGCAATACCGGCATATATTTCTTCTACAAAGTTGACCATCATATCAGGCTTCAGGCCCAGCGAAACAAGAGCCCAGCGGGGGCGCCCTCCCATGGCAGCAATATCGCTCAGGTTCGCAGCGAGAGCCTTCCAGCCCAGCTGACGGGGGTTAAAATAGGAAAGGTCGAAGTGCAGGCCCTCCACAAGCATGTCGCAGGAAGCGAGAAGCCTGGTCCCCGGCGTCTGCTGCAGTACAGCGGCATCATCACCAATTCCGCGGATAACACCGTAACCGGCCCCCAATCCCACCGGCCCCAGCGCCTCGGCCAGCCTGTCGATTAGTGCGAATTCTCCAATGTCTCTTACGCGCAGGTCCCCCATCTACCAACCTCCGTGAAGCTAATCAAATGGCCTTGCGAAAACGCTTTTTACCTCTTTCTTTTAGAAACTCCCTTACGCGCTCAAAATCGGTATTAATAATATGGTTGGAGTCGAGCCCTGCTTCCGCCGCCAGCAGAAGCGCCCTTTCGCTGTTGCCCACGTCACCTGCTATATGGGCATCACTGTTTACGGCCACCAGCCCGTTGTGACGCTTCACCAGCGCTGCTATATGCAGGCACCGGGAGCCGCTCCCGCGCCGGGTAACAAAAGAGCTGTTGTTTATCTCCAGCAGCTTCCCCCTCTCCCGTGCGGCCAGGACCAGTTCTTCTTCATAAATAGGAAAATCGGGGTTGCCGGGATGAACTATCCCGTCAACATAAGGGTTTTCTAAGGCATTGATAAGGGCTTCGGTATTAATACTCCTGGAGGAGGGGTACAGGCAGGCCAGGTGCAGCCCGGCCCAAACAATGTCCAGAAGGTCCAGGTACAGCTCCGGAAGGTCAATAGTGCCGTCCCTGTCAATAATGTTCGCTTCAACACCCCTTAAAATGTGCACATTTTTTTCTTCTTCGGGAAGGACAAAAAGATTGCCGAAATAATAGCGATGCGGCCCTCCCGGCATGGACGGGCCGTGGTCCGTGATGGCAACCGCCTGCAGGCCTTTCTGTGACGCGCACTCTATAATTTCGGTAACGGTGCTGTAAGCATGGCCGCTGGAGACAGTATGCACATGCAGGTCGGCAGCAATCATGATCTCGCTCATTTAAGCAGGTACTCCTCTATAAAAAGGGCCACACCATCTTCCGTGTTGGTCCCCGCGATCACATCGGCACTTCTCTTAACCTCTTCGGGGGCATTGGCCATGGCCACTCCAAGTCCGGCGAATTGAAGCATATCTATGTCGTTGTAGCTGTCGCCAATAGCGACAATCTCTTCTGGGCGGATATTATCCATCTGGGCCAGGTAGCTCAAGGCCTGGCCCTTGGAAGCCCCGCTGTGAATAATCTCCAAAAAAAAGGGGCGCGACTGCATAACAGAGAGCTCGGGGGCGTAGCTGTGCAGCAGTAAATTTCTTAGTTCGTCCAGGTAATCTTCGTCTTTACTGATAATAGACATTTTGGTCGGTTCTTTTTTTTCCCTTAAAAAAAAGGAAGGCAGGCTTCCGACCACCTCTGCCGGAATAGAAGCAATAGACTTATAATAACGGGCACTCTCGTTTTCTTCCTTTATATACAACCTGTCGTCAAGGAAGAGGTTGATATAGAAGCCCTCCTCTTCGGCCATGTTCAGTATGTCCAGGGCCAGTTCGCCGGGAATAGAGCGGTGCATGAGCACTTCGCCGCTGACCTTTTTAATCAGTGCGCCGTGATAGGTTACCAGCGGCAGGTCCACCTGCAGCTCGCGGGCATAGGGGAGGGCGGAGCGAAATATCCTTCCCGTAGCTATGGTCACCATAATCCCTTTTTGGACCGCTTTTTGGACAGCCTCCCTGTTTCGCTGAGATACACGATAGTTCTCGTTCAGCAGCGTTTCATCCAGATCCAGGGCCAGCAGCTTATAGTTCATATCATTTCACCTTTCTGCACATAATAGAGGTGTATAAAGGCAACTTTGTCACAGCATTTTCATATTATCAGCTTACAGGAAAATAAATACCCTGTCAATAAACAGAACGGAGGCAGCAGTATGGAATCGGTGCTCATAAGGAAAATAGAGCACGTGGAACCGCTGCAGCTCGCGGTAGACCTCCTGCAAAAAATGCTGGCCCTGGAAGAGGAGGGGGAGCTGCCAGAAAATTACTGGGAAGGACTGATCAGGGCAGAGGGACGCGAGCTGCTGGAGGACTACCTCTCCCTGGTGCCCTCATATTCCCTCTTCCACAGGGGCCTTCTTTACAGCGAGGGAATGAATGCGGGGAGACTGCTGGTCATGAGGACGCTGCTGAGTATACTGCCGCCATTTTCTCTGTCGCATCTCCCCGTTAACACCGACACGGCTAAGGAAATCTTTCGCGATACCCTTGTATACCTTGAGACGCTGCAGATGTCCTCTGAAAAAGACTGCCCCCTCTGGCAGAAAGCGGTCTTCTCGGCGGTACAGCTTCTGCTGCAGCGCGGCTTTTCGCCTTACCTTCTCCGCCGCGGGGGAGTGCCTCTTCTGGTGGCCGCCCCTCCGTACAGGGAACAGACGGAGGC
Organism: Syntrophomonadaceae bacterium; assembly: GCA_003563385.1. GTDB lineage: Bacteria > Bacillota > Dethiobacteria > DTU022 > UBA8154 > CSSED11-109. The sequence continues at coordinate 1,440 of PWRZ01000191.1, read as the reverse complement.
CTGTTACCTGAAGGGGCCTCACACCATAGTGCTTTACAGCATCCCCGAACAGTGCCCGGCACGGCGCATCTACCTGGTCCTCCACGAAACGGGCCACCTGCTCTACCAAAAATATCTCTCCGGGCGCAAGCAGCAGCAGGGCTACCTCTACCTGCTCTCCCGCCTGCAGCCCCTGGGTCTGGACCCTCTCCTCGAAGGCGGCCGCCAGGGCCAGGAAGAGGTATTCTGCAACCTGTTCGCCATGTCCATTCTACTTGATACGCAGGAAGGAGAGCTCCTCTTCGGCGGTTATTACCGCAAAATAGGGAAGCTGGATCGCCTGCTGCGCCGCATTTTCTCACCGGGGGTGCTGTTGAAGACATCTCACTGACCCCCGGGGGCAGTGATTATATCTTGATTTTATATTACATGGCACCTTGGATTGTATGGCGGCTGCAGCAGGGAAGAGGGCATTTGACGTTTAGCGCAGCGCCTTGAAGACATGGATGGCAATCTCGTAACGCGGCAGGAGCGTGCCGCTAAGCTCCACCTCTTCCATGTAATCCTCCCGCCCGAACAAACTTTTATCATGCCACTCCTTTAAAAAATCGTATGTAACTGTTCGGCACGAGTGCGAGACGAGGATTTTGCCGCCCGGCCTCAGGTTTTCGTAGAAAATACGGCCCAGGAACGGGTTCAGCCTGGGATCGTATAAAATATCGGACGCAATGAGGCAGTCGAACTGCTCCCGGCAGGAAAAAGTGCGCCAGTCTTCCCGGAGCAGCTCCACTTCCAGGCCGTTGTGCCGGGCATTCTCGCCGGCCATCTCCAGGGCCAGGGGATTGAAATCGGACAGTGTTACCGAGGCCCCCTTCAGGGCACACACTATTCCGGGCAGCCCCATACCCGCTCCCAGCTCCAGGACCTTTTTTGCAGGGTTAAAGGTAACGCTTTTCCAGATAAAATTGGCCAGGCCGTATGCGGCAGGCCAAATATCTGCCCAGCAGGGAACCTTGTCCGGGTCATTCACATCAGTGATCAGCGACTCTACATCTTCAGCGACAAAAAAGGTGAGCTTCCTGCCCTGCAGGTAGCAGGGCAGCTCTTTTTTGGGGATCTTCTTACTCTCCGGCAATATTTATACCCCCTTAATGCAATAGCTTAATACAACCTGTAGCTACCGGGGACCAGGGAAAGCCGTTAGAAGGGAAAGCCTCCAAAAGGGCGGCTTATGCGGCTGCAAATATGAACATATCAACCGCTCATTCGCAGCTACTTCCCGCCACGCAGTTTCCGGTAGAGCTTCCGTGCGCAGAAGTTGTTCATCCCCGGGATGGCCCTCAATTCCTCGATGGATGCCTCGTGCAGCGCCTCCAGTCCCCCGTAGTGCTTAAGAAGAGCCTTGCGGCGCACCGGCCCGATCCCCTCAACGCCCTCCAGGAAGGAAGCAAGGCTGCTCTT
>PWRZ01000194.1 GCA_003563385.1 Syntrophomonadaceae bacterium | reverse complement strand
TTAAGTAATAAGCCGAAAAGTCTGGGCCGTCAAATTCTGCAGCTTGTTAACAGTAAGAAGGGAATCCTTTAACTGGGATTTTTCTTTCCTGCTGAGCTTATACGGGTTAATATAGTTGTCAGGCTCATACCCCTGGCTGATCAAACTTACAGCCCTTCTGATGCGGAACATCATCAGCGTTTCATAGGCAGTTTCAACAGCTTCGCACTCGTCTTTAGTTAATACGCCGCGCGGTTGAAGCTGTTTCAGGCGCTCGAAGGTTGAGGTTGCTTTAATACCTTCACGGAGGCTGAATGCCCTGATGCAGTCAACAATGAAAACACAGGCATTGCTTTTGAGGTTTACATGGTTGCGGTAAGGACCGGCCCTTTCCGTTACAATGCTGCGGAAAATGTTCAGGGGGGCTTTGCGGCGGAGCACGTCTTCCACCAGGAACCAGAGCGCGGGGTATGATTTTTTAAATAACTCACAGACGTGGTCCCTGAGCTTCTGGGCCAGCTCAGCATCTCCGTAGATGTGACGGAAATCAAGAAATATGGTAATATTGCGCACATTTTCGGGCTCAAGAGCATTTACCCATCCTTTAACTACCTTCTTCCATTCGTTAATAGAACGGCACCACTGCGGGTTGCTGGCCATGACCAACCCCTCGCAGCGCTTGAACCCGCACTTTTCCAGGCCGCTGACCACTTTTTCTCCCAGGGTCAGGAAGTACTGGCACACATTTTCCAGGTCATCTTTTTCGTCTGGTTCCTCAAAAATTATCCCGTTGTCCTGGTCGCTCCTGGAAAATTGTTCCATTCGCCCGCTGCTGCCCATGTTGATCCAGCTGTACGGTGTCGGTGGTTTGCCATACCCTTCCGAAAGCATCTCCTCTTCTGCCAGTAGAATTACCTTTCGAGTAAGGCGGTCATAGAACTCCGCAATAAGAATGCCAATCTCGGAAGCATACGCTCTCTCCATAACGAGGGCTTGCAAGACGTGATCTATATCGTGTACGGTTCTGGACAGCCCTTCAAGGGTCTTTTCTAATTCGATCTTGTTTACCGTGCTCAAGGCACCTGTTTGCCGGGAGCGAATAAGGTCGCGCATTGTTAAAATCCCGGTCGGGTCGCCATTTTCAATGACCACTATATGCTTGATGGTGTGCTTGGCCATCAGCAGCAGGGCCTGGTAGGAAAATTCATCTGAATGTATTGTAATGAGATGCGGGCTCATTATCTGGTGCGCTTTTTTTTCGAGGGCGGCAGGATCCTTTGTCGACAGAACCCTTTTTACCAGGTCTTTTTCAGTTATAATACCGAGGGGCTTGTTGTTGGAAGATACGACGATGACCGAAGAAACCCCCCTGTCAGACATGGTCTGGGCAATATCGCCAACACTGTCCATGCAGCTGCATGTCACCGCCGGGCTTGTCATTATCTCGGCTACTTTTTTGCGCAGGGACAGGCTTTCTTTGAACTCTTCTTCCTTGACGATAGTGTTGATTTTTTCCCCGGAGAGGCTCTTATAGAGGTTCCGTAGGCGGCGGCGCACTTCCAGCGAAAAGGAAGTGGCAAATACCGCATCCCTGTTCATGACCACTTCAAGGATGTCCCGGGGAATAAGCAGGCAGGTTAAATCTTCATCGGCAAGGACGGAAGCGGGGTATTCTTCCCCCGAATCGAGTGCAGTTACACCGATAAAATCATACGGTTCGCGATAGCCGAGCATCGTTGTCTGCCCTTCATCAGAAGAAACGGTAATCCTGGCCCTTCCAGAAACAATAATGTAAAGGGTGTTTTTAGAGGGCTCGTTCTGCCTGTAAACGTAGGTGTTCTTGGGATATTTTTTGCAGGTGGCGGCTTCAGCCAGTAGGTTGAGCTGATTGATGTTTAAAATGTTGAAAGGAGTCACTTTCTCTAGTATTTCCGCCTTTTCAAGCGATCCCAAGTCATTAAATATTCTGTCAACGGTTCCCATAAAATTACGCTCCTGGAAGTTTATTTGCGATAGATTTTATGACTATTGTACTAAAAACTACCGTAAATAGCAAGGAGCGGCTGTGCGCCGTGTGGGAGGTTGTAGCTGTGCGCCGTGTGGGAGGTTGTAGCTGTGCGCTGCCCGGGATGCTGTAGCGTTAGGCATCGCTTTCCTGAAGAGGTACAGTATTTATCTACACGGGTAACACACGCGCTGCAGGAGGTCGTAGCGTTAGGCATCGCTTTTCCAGGTGAAGGTTTTAGGCAGAGGCTTAGGCGAAGATTTTCTACGATGGCAAGGAGCGGCTGCGCGCTGCATTGCTGGTGTGGAAGGCTCGTGTGGTTTTCGCCCGCCTTTAATTTCCCTGATGCTGTTCAGGAGGATCTGGTGGAAATTGTTGGCTTCTATTGAACGCCTGTGGCCATCGTGAGCCCGTGATGCTCTCACTCAGACCTGTTTTTGCATTCCTGGTTTATTTCCCATTGTATGAGCAGTGTCATAATTGAGCGAAGGGATACTATTGCCGCGAGCACTATTATTTCTTCCAGGCTCCTGCTTATTACTGTTCTCAGTATTTCCGCTCCAAGGAAAAGTTCAAGCCCAAAAGAGAGGTAGCGGGCCAGAGTCAGGCGCACGGCTCGCCCGTCTTTGCTCGTTTTTAGAAAAAACAAAAAGACGGCGTTTCCCGAGTAAATGATCACGGCAGCGCCATATATTTCCAGCAGCAGTATAAAAAAGAAAAGCACAGTGAAAACATACTTTTCCGTGAAAGCAAAATAAACCACTTCACCGCCTCCATTTAAAAGTATGCTTTTCCTACGACCCTGTTTTTTATACATAAATTAAAAAAGGGAAATGGTGCTGTTAAACGAAATAGAATAACAGGTCAGGCTGCAAGGACAGAGGTAGGAGGTAAAAGCGGTGGACCCGGTCTGGATATTTGCCACTTCATTTATTGTAGGCCTGTCAGGGGCCCTCGTCCCGGGACCCATGTTGACGCTGACGGTGAGCGAGAGTATGAGCCGCGGTTTTTTGGCGGGTCCCCTCATTGTGCTGGGACACGCACTGCTGGAGGTATCCCTGGTAGCCGCTTTTTACCTTGGATTGCAGGGGTTTTTCAGCTCCGTGCCCGTCCAGGGAAGTATCGGACTGCTGGGAGGTGCAGCCCTGCTCTGGATGGGGACGGGCATATTCAGGGAGGTAACCAGGAAACATTCGCCCGGCCATTCCCGTGGCCATGAGAGTATCAGTGCCTGGAAAAACCTCGTTGCCAGGGGAGTTTTAGTGAGCCTGTCCAACCCCTACTTCATTTTATGGTGGGCTACAGTAGGCTTTGCCTACGTGCTCCTGTCGGCGCGGTACGGCCTTTTCGGGCTGCTCCTTTTTGCCCTGGGCCATGTTCTTTCAGACCTGGGTTGGTACAGCCTGGTTTCATTCGGAGTGGCCAGGGGCAGGAATTACCTGCAGGGGGGAGCTTACCGGGGCATACTGGGGGGCTGCGGCTTCTTCCTGGTTGCGCTGGCAATTTATTTCATGTGGGAAGGATGGCAGAGCCTGCGATTATTGTTCAGTTAATCCTATTGTTCAGTTAATCCTGCACTGGAAGGAGATATAATGGCTGAAAGAATTAATTATCCATTTAATTCCCTGGGCGGTATTTTTGAAAGGCCCGAGCCGCTGGACAATTTTGCCCGCGAAAGGATGGAAGAAGTAAAGAGGCTGCTGCAAGGGAGCGAAAAATACAACTGCCCTGTGCAGTGCAGCCGCTGCTGCTACGGCTCTATCCTGATGTCGTATACAGAGTTCAATTATATTATCCTTCATATAGGCAGAGAGTGGCTTCCCGGGGAGAGGGACTTTTTTTTCAGAGAGAGGGTTGGATTGCTGCAGGATGACAGCACCCTGCTCTGTCCTTTTCTGCGCGAAGAAGCGGACAGGGAGCACTGCAGCATATACCCGTCGCGGCCGCTAATCTGCAGGGTTTTTGGGACTACAGCCGCCCCCTGCTCTGAGCCGATCGAGCAATTGGAACTGGAGGAGCGTATCTTTTACCAAGCCTATGATCTGCTTTATTATGACCGGGACCGTTTTATAGCCCTGGTCCTGGACCATGAATGGGCCCTTTATGAAGCACCTTTTGCCCTGTGGTGCCTTGCCGACAGCGGTGACGATTCAAGAGAGTATTTGAGCAGCCTGGTCAGTGAAAGAGAGGACTCTTTCAATGCTGTTCTTTATGACAGCAATAAATATGAATTCTTTACCCTGCGAAAGGGCGACAAAATACGCCTCTCCAGGGGAAAATAGAGCGGAAAGAAACCGAATAATTAAAGATAATTAAAGGGTAATTAAAGGGACACCATACTTAATTCCCCTGGGAATTAAGTATGGTGTCCCTCGTATACCCCTCGTATACTACCCTCGTATACCTCGAACTGAAAAAGGGTGCCGGCACCCAGTTTGACCCGGAACTGGTGGATCTCTTTCTAATCCTATCACGTTGAAAAGGGCATACGAATAAGCGGAATGAGCGCTCAAGGAGTTTCCACAGTTTTGCCCACCGGGGCCAGGTAAATTACAAACTCATCTTCTCCGTCTACCCCGAGCAAGGTGTCGACTGCGTCCTGATTATAGGCCGCGATGGCACAGGTTCCAGTGCCGATTACCTCACAGGCCAGGTAAAGGGTCTGGCAGACGTGACCAGCATCCAGGGCGATTACTTTGTGGGCTGCCGGGCCATAGCGCCACTCCATCCGGTAGGGAATGGCCGCCCAGAAAAAAGTCACCGCTCCTCTGCCGGCAAAGGCCTGCCCAAAGGTAGCCCGGATCACCTTTTCTGGAAGTTGCGGGGGAGACGATTCCCACAAAAGCTCGTGGGTGAGGGGAAGGTATCGGTAAAGGCCCTGCTTCAAACCATCCACCTGAAATACAGCCAGGTAGGTTTCAAAAGCATGGCGACAGCCGGCCGAAGGAACTGTTCTGAAAGCACTTCCTGCATGAGGCTTTCCTCTTATACCCTGGGTGGCCCAGAGGAGGAAAGACACCTCATCCAGCGTAAGGGCTTCTTTTATATACTGCCGCCTGCTTTTTCTATTTTCGATAGCGCTGATCAGGTTTGCTTCTTCTATGCCCTTCCAGCTGCCGGGCTTTGCAAGTTCAATTTTTGAAGCCCCTTTGCTGTAGGGTTTTTCGAGGGGCGGCGGCTCAAGCCCTTTGCTTTGGTCAGTTTGGGAAAAATCGACCATCTTGCGAATACTGTCCTTTAGAAAAAAACGGCACTCCCTTTTTAGCTTTTCGTCCATACGGGCACCTTCTTTCTGTTGAGTTAACTGCGGGGGCTTCCGGTTCGTAATACGTGCCGAACAATGGAAGATTTGTCCCCTGAGCTATATATTAAATTTATCATATAATTGACGCGGTCTGAAACCCCGAGCACCGCTTCAAACCTTGACGCAAATGCAGCTCAAAGGGGGATGAACAGGCAAAAAAATATATCACCTTGATATTTACACTTTATGATATAATTATCATATAAGAATTGTTTTAAGGAAAGAGAGGGTTATCATTGATAAGCCGCAGATTCACGTTGTGGGTTGTATTGCTGCTTTTCTTTTTCATTGTTGGTCCTGGCTGTAGCCCCACAGGCAGGAATGATAGGAGCGGACAGGAGATTGAACCTGGGAAAGGGGAAAATACTATAGAAGGAAAGGAGGAAGCTGCTTTGTCTACAAGAGATGCTTTTCTAAAGGAAACGATTCCCCCGATTGACCAGCACATTCCTGAAGTGCTGGAAACCGCAACGTTTGCCCTGGGCTGATTCTGGGGCCCCGATGCCCGGTTCGGGCAGCTAAATGGTGTGGTACGCACCCGTGTGGGGTACGCTGGAGGAGAAAAGAAAAACCCCACCTACTACCGCATGGGAGATCACACGGAAACCCTCCAGGTCGACTACGACCCAGAACAGATTTCTTACCAGGAGTTGCTGGAGGTTTTCTGGAACAGCCACAACCCGACCCGCCGAAGCTGGTCCAGGCAGTATAAGCCCATCCTCTTCTTTCACAATGAGGAACAGGAGCAGCTGGCCAGAAAAACGAGGGACCTGCTCGAGAATCAATTAAACAGAAAGGTACACCCAGAAATACAGTGGGCAGGGATTCCCCTTCCTCTTTTACTACCCCCGAATCAATTAAACAGAAAGGTACACACAGAAATACAGTCCTTAACATCATTCTACTTGGCGGAAAACTACCACCAAAAGTACTACTTGCAGGGAGTTCCCGATTTAAACAACGAACTTCGGGCTTACTACCCCGAATTTACAGCTTTCCTCAACTCCACTGCAGCTGCGCGCATCAATGGTTATGTGGGAGGCTACGGCAGCCTTGCTTCCCTGGAAGAAGAGATCGATTCCTTTGCATTGCCTCCGTCTGCCTCGGAAAGGTTGAAAAGAAATGTTAGGTAAAAAAGGCACTTAAGGGCACTTAAGGGGGCACTTAAGGGGGGGCACTTAAGGGGACACCATACTTAATTACCAAAGTGTAATAAAGTGTAATAAAGGTGTTGTAATAAAGGGGGTAAATAAAGGTAAATAAAGGGTAAATAAAGGGACACCATACCAAACTATTTTTTCAGCTAAAGTGAGATTATACTGAATAATAACAGAGCAGGGGGGCAAGTAGTATTTTTGGAAAAGTAACCGCAGCAATTATAATCCCTTTGACTGGCCATTTATGAAATGCTATAATGTTAATGCTCACAAATAATGAGAACATGTGAGAACATGCCGAAGTGGCGGAACAGGCAGACGCACTTGACTCAAAATCAAGCGGGCTATGCCCGTG
>PWRZ01000019.1 GCA_003563385.1 Syntrophomonadaceae bacterium | reverse complement strand
CTTAATTGCGGAGTTCGGGGGACACCATACTTAATTCCCGTTCGGAATTCAGGAGTTCGGGGGACACCATACTAAATTCCCGTTCGGAATTCAGGAGTTCGGGGGACACCATACTAAATTCCCGTTCGGAATTCGAGGGGCTTATGCCATAAATGTAAGATTGAAGTATAGTTTCATGTTTGTGTTAATTATTTTTGGGGCAGGATTTAAAGAGGCCGTAGAGAAGTTACTTAAGGGGAAGGATGATGTTCCTTGGGAAAGCAATTTGTTAAAGACCTTAAAGCAGGCAGCAAGGTGCAGTCGCATTTTGTAGTTGCTGACGTAAAAGAGCTCCCTTTTTCATCCCCATCAAAATCAGGAGAGCTGTTTCTGAAGCTGCAGCTGGGGGACAGCAGCGGTACTATCAAGGGTATCATATGGGACCGTTCCATGGTCACGGAGCCGATTTTGGCTGACGATGTGCTTTATGTCTCTGGTGAAGTAGAGGACTATCGCGGGCTGCAGTTGGTTATAGACTGCTACGAGAAAACGGAAAGGGGCAGGTTAAACAGGAGCTATTTACAGCCGACCTGTTCCAGGGATATCGGTGAGATGTGGTGCTCGCTGCTGAGGGCCGCTTCCGAGAATGTAGAGGAGCCTCATTTAAAAGATTTGCTGGAATTATTTTTTAGCGACAAAGAACTGGTGGAAAAGTTTAACATGGCCCCGGCAGCGCGAATCATTCACCACAATTACCTGGGCGGGCTGCTGGAACACACCCTTGAAGTAGTGCATTTATGCCTGCACATGGCTGAGCTTTACCCGGAACAGCTGGACAGGTCGCTGCTGTTTGCGGCGGCGGTGTTTCATGATATTGGGAAAATAGAAGAGTATGATGTAAACAGCTATACTTTTCAGCGCACGGACAGGGGATGCCTGCTCGGGCATATTACTATCGGGCTGGAGACTTTAAGAAACATGTTAAACAGGCTCACTTCCTTTCCGGTGGAGCTGAAAAGCAGGCTCGAGCACATGATGGTAAGCCATCACGGGGAAAGAAAATGGGGGGCACTGGAAGTGCCGCACACTTTTGACGCCTTTGCCCTTTTCCACTCCGACTTTGTCAGCGCAAGATTGAAGCAGTTTTCACAGGCGCAGACAAGGCAAAGTCCCGGTGGGTCGAAGTGGACGGAATGGGACCGCTTCCTGGAGCGGAGAATTTACACCGGGTAAATATAAAAGCAGGAAAATAAAAAAGAGGTACAGAATAAAATAAATTAATCTGTCGGGGGAGCGAAAGCGACTTTCTACCGCCATAATTCTGCCAGGTGGTGAGAAAATGAATCACCGTATAAAAACTCCATAAAAAAAAGTAGTCCCTTTTTTGCAGAAAGCAAGCTACTACTTTCAAAAGGGAAACCTCTATTACCAGCAGAACAAGCTCGATAAGGCGCTACTTTTTTATAAAAAGACTATCGAGGTGGAGCCGGACAACTCCATATACCATTACAACATGGCCTGCCTGCTGACTAGAATGGGTCACCTGGAAAATGCCAACAGGATTTTTTCTTTTATTGTCCAGCAGATGGATCCTTCCCTGACAGAGTGTTACTTCCTGATGGCTGTAAATTATGGCTTACTTGATGACCTCGAAAAGGCCCGCTATTACCTCAACCTTTACCTGCAGTTTTCTCCCGACGGGGAAATGGCCATGGATGCCGAGGATCTCCTTTTTGCCCTCAGCGAAGGGGAAGTAGATGATAGCGGAGTCTTCCGTGAAAATGAACCCCAACCTGTAAATCCCCGGAAAGAAGACGAGGAAATACTGAGGGGCTACCTGGAAAACCAGGCCGTGCGCAGTTTTTTGTGGCAGTCACTGTATCACAGTAACGGGCAGATAGCGGAAAAAGCCGTTTCTATATTCGGCCTTCTTTCCAGGGAAAGCGGGGAGGAAGCCCTGAGAGAGTTTGTGCGCAATCCCTGGGTTAAGCAGCGGCTCAGGCTGCAGGCGCTGCTGAAGCTAAAAAACATGGGTGTCAGGGGCCTGGTGGCTGTTTTCATGGAAGGCTCACTGCGGGATATAGACCTATCTTACTACCCGCTGGTGTCACCGCGATGGCTGGAAGAGTGGCAGAAAGTGCTCGACGCCACCCTGGATAACATGCGCTCAAATGAGCTGTACGACGAACGCTTTTTGGAGGATGCCCAGGCCATCTGGATAGATTTTATTAACAATACCTATCCGCGGGTTCCAAACATAAAAAAAGTGGCAGTTTGGGCCGCAGGGCTGGAATATGCCCTGGCCCGCTATCATTTTATAAGCCTTACCCAGAAAGCCCTTGCCGGCCGTTACGGGGTATCAACGTCCAGTATTTCAGGCAAATATCGTGAGATAAACGAGGTCCTAAATATAGAACACAAGGCTTATCATAACGTGCTGAAATACCTTACCCAGCGCGACAAAGACTAAAGTCTCTTTCTTGCTCAAGAAAGAGACTTTATATTTTGAGGTGCCTGTTAAAATGACAGAAACCAGGGTTTTGACGGTCCGGACGGAAAAGAGGGAACAGTTTGTAGACATATCCGCCGCCATAAGCGAGTTTGTCCGTTCTTCCGGGGTGCGGAAGGGATTGCTGGTAGCTTTTGTCCCTCATACAACGGCGGCCGTCACTATAAACGAAGGCGCTGACCCTTCTGTAATGAAAGACATCGGTGCTGCCCTGGGCACGCTTGTGCCTCGTGATGACCCGAGGTACAAGCACGCTGAAGGGAACAGCGATGCCCATATAAAAGCGTCTCTTTTGGGGTCGACGGTGCACATTCCCATAGTTGACGGCGGCTTGATGCTCGGAAGGTGGCAGTCCGTCTTTTTTGCCGAATTCGATGGTCCCCGGCAGCGGCGCGTTAACCTTTTTCTTTATTAACAACTACCTGCAGGTCAGCTGCACTTTTATTGTTCATTAATGTTCCTGCAGCAGCACTTGATGCCATATTTCCCTTATTTCACCGGGCGTGAGGCCTTCTCCGAGGAAGCTCTCTCCGACCCATATTTCGAAGTGCAGGTGGGCGTTGGCATGGTTTCCCCTGGCCCCGTCATTGGTGCCGGAGTTGCCGACGGTGCCAATTTTGTCTCCCTTTTTGACCGGGTCGCCTACCTGTAGCTCATCAGATACCTGGTCCAGGTGGGCGTACCGGGTCATTATCCCGTGGGGGTGTAGTAACCAAACCTGTCGCCCCCGGAGCAGGTCCAAGACCTCTTCAGGGGTTTCTCCCTTTTCGCGGCAGTAGGAGGAAAGAAGCTCTTCCCTTTCCTCAGGGTCAAGCTCCTCAAAATGGTGATCGATACGGTAAACGACCCCCGGCCCGGCCGCGAAAACGGGGTCGCCGAATTTCACAGGTACACCACAGTAACCGGAGTAGAAATCCAGGCCCTGGTGTGTCCCGTTGCGATAATGGCGTGGAGCTCCAGGAAGCTGTGAATCCCTGCTGGTGATGCCGGCCCCTGGGATGGGGCTTTGCAGGAAAAAGAGCTTGTCCAGCGGGAAATCGTCCCAGTTCACGTTTCCGGAATTGCCGGAGGGAAGACCGGTCTCTGCTTCTACCGGCCTGTCCACAGGTTCTTTTTCCACAGTAGTTTCCGGGGAAGAGGGAACGGCAACGGGGAGAGGCTTTTCTACCGAAACAGGAATTTCTTCTTTTTCCCCGGCTGCCGCGTGCTTACCGGTGACTGTCTTTGTGGGCTGCTCATTCCAGTTTGAAATGCCCGCCGGAACGAGGAAAAAGGTTGCCAGGCTTCCGGCGATTACCAGGACAGCTATTAAGAACAGTTTCTTTTTTGTAAACAATGCCGCAAGCCTCCTGCAAGCTGTTTTAATGCCTGTACCATTTTAGCAAATAATGGGGAAAAAAACAGGACATTTTAGGAGAAAATATAATAATGTGGTGAAAAAGTGGAGGGAAAAGGGAGGCACTTGCCGAATGTCTAGTTCTGGCAGCCCATGCGGGCTATTTTACAGCAGGACCTTATCATTCTTTGAGGAGGTGTCAAAGCCCGCTAATGGATAAGGAAAACTACGAAAAGCAGATAAAAGACCTCATTAATATGTTTGAAAATAAGGACGCTGACGGCATAGATCGTTTTCTTTTTCGCTACGAAGACAAGGGAATGGGGATGCTTTTTATAGCCCTTTACCACGCCTTGAAAGACGGTCCTGGCGACAGCAAAGAGGTGTCGCAGCGCGACTCGGGGGGAGGTGAATAAGCGGCTTTGTTTCCCAAGGACCTGTTAAGCCTGGAAAATATTCCTTTAGAGGTAATGGAAGATATACTGGACAGGGCTGCTTATTACAAGCACCATGACGTTGAGGGAGCCTTTTTTTCGACCCTGAAGGGGAAAAATATAGCTGTTTCTTTCTGGGAGCCCAGCACCAGGACGCGCAGCTCCTTTGAGCTGGCGGTGCAAAAGCTGGGAGGGAATACGATCCGCTACAGCCCGGAAATGGCCAGCGAATACAAGGGAGAGACTATTGAAGATACCATAAGGACACTCATTTCCATCGGTATCAATGCCTTCATATTCAGGCACAGCTCTCCCGGGCTGGTGGGAAGGATCGCGCGGATGGTAGACATTCCCTTTATAAGCGGTGGAGAAGGTTGTTACCAGCACCCCACGCAGGCGCTTTTGGATCTATTTACTTTAAGGGAACGAGGTTTAAACCTGCATGGGCTGAGAGTGGTTATGGTCGGCGACATTCTGCACAGCCGCGTAGCCCGCTCGCACTTTTATGCCCTTTCAGCCTTCGGTGCCGGGCTGACCCTGGTGGCCCCCCCTGTTTTTCTCCCGCCGGAGCTGGTCCCCCCCGGCGTGGACAGCTCTCACCGGCTGGAGGATACCCTTCCCCGGGGAGACGTGGTATACCTTCTGAGAATACAGGGAGAGCGGCAGGAAAAAGGGCTTATCCCCTCCTTGAGGGAATATGCCGCTCTTTTCGGTCTTAACGAGGTAAGGCTGTTATTGTTAAAGGAAAACGCGCTGATAATGCATCCCGGTCCGGTTAACATCGGGGTGGAGATAAGCTACGATGCCATAAAAATGTTGCATAAGGAGCAACCCGGCCGAATTTTGATACAGGACCAGGTAAAAAACGGCCTCTATGTGCGCATGGCTGTCCTGGACCTGCTGGTAGCGGGGAAGGTGAACTAAAATGGATCTGCTGTTAAAAGGTGGTAATTTGTGCGATCCCCGTGCCTCCTGGGAAGGCCCGGCGGAAATACTTGTCAGGAAGGGCAGGGTAGAGGCCGTTTCACCTTCAATAGGACCGGTCGATGTACCTATCATTGAACTGCACGGTAAAACAGTACTTCCCGGGCTGGTGGATATGCATGTACATCTGCGGGAACCCGGCGGGGAAGCTGCCGAAACCATCGCCAGCGGCTGTGCCGCCGCCGCGGCAGGGGGATTTACTGCCGTGGCCTGTATGCCCAACACGTCTCCGGCCCTCGATGACAGAGAAGCGGTGGCCTGTGTCAGGCAGCGGGCGGACAGCGCCGGCCTGGCGCGGGTCTATCCCATAGGGGCCCTTACCAGGGGATTGGGTGGAAAAGAAATGTCGGCTATGTGGAACCTGGCCCAGGAAGGGGTTAAAGGTTTTTCCGATGACGGCATGCCCGTTATAGACGGAGGGCTCATGCTCAGGGCCATGCAGTTCGCGCTGCTTCTTGGGCTTCCCGTAATATCGCACTGCGAGGACCTCTCCATCTCTTCAGGAGGCGTTGTCCATGCAGGGACGTGCGGCTACAGGCAGGGCCTGCCGGTAATTCCGTCTGTTTCCGAAGCGGTGATGGTCGCCAGGGAGCTGCTGCTGCAGAAACATACGGGGGCCAGGCTTCACCTTGCCCATGTAAGTACCCGTGAAAGTGTGGCCCTGCTGCGCTGGGCGGCCGGCGAAGGTATAAATGTCACCGCCGAGGTGACGCCGCATCCCCTCTTCTTGACCGAAGAAGCGGTGGAAGGTTTTAACACCGATGCCAAGATGAACCCCCCTTTGCGTTCGCCCTCTGACAGGGAAGCTCTCCTGGAAGCCCTGCGGGGCGGACTGATCACTGTGGTAGCTACTGACCATGCTCCTCACAGCCTTCCCGATAAAGAAAAGGACTTTCTCAGTGCCCCTTTCGGGGTGGTGGGGCTGGAGACGGCACTGCCCCTGCTCTGGACCATGCTTGTTGAGCGGGGACTGCTGTCCCGCGCCGAACTTGTAAACTGCCTATCAGCTAACCCTGCTGCTGTGTTAGGCGTACCGGGGGGGACCCTGGCTCCCGGGGCGCCGGCCGACCTGGTTGTCGTCGATTCCGGGAAAGAATTTACTGTTGACAGGGAAAACTTTTATTCACGGGGCAAAAACACGCCCTTCCAGGGCTGGCGCTTGAGGGGGCTACCAGTATTGACTATGGTGGGAGGAGATATTAAAATGTGGAAGGGCAGGGTGAAGGGATTTAGCTCTCATTTCCCGGAAACAGATGCCCTCATTACCGGCAGGGAGCTGTTCTAATGCTATCTGTCGCCAGGGTGATCGAGAAAGAAGAGCTGGCCGAGCGCTGTTATTACCTGCTGCTGCTGGAACCGCGCCTGGCGCGCCAATCCATGCCGGGGCAGTTTATACATATCCGTGTTGGAGAAAGCTACATGCCTTTACTAAGAAGACCTTTCAGTGTGGCCGGTGCTTCTCCAGAATCAGGAACGGTGCAGGTTTTTTTCCGTGTTGTGGGAGGTGGAACAAGGCTCTTGAGTGCCCTGCGGCGTGATGACAGCATTGACTGCCTGGGACCGCTCGGAAACGGTTTTAAAAGCGGCAGGGTTACCGGTCCCTCAGTGCTGGTAGCCGGCGGCATCGGTGTGGCGCCCCTGCTGTTCCTGGCACGCTGTCTGGTGAGGGAGCAAAAAAAAGTGATTTTATTCTATGGTGCCCAATCTTCGGGGGAGTTGCTGCCGGTAAAGAGGTTTTTACCTTCAGGCGTAGAAATAAACCTGGCTGCCGAAGACGGCAGCACCGGGTATGCCGGCACGGTAACAGCTGCTTTTTCGGAGGCGGTTGAAAGGGGCCTTCGGGTCGGGGAGATGTTTGCCTGCGGCCCCAGGCCCATGTTGAAGGAAATCGTAGGACTGAACCGGCAAAAATGGAGCTTTCCGCTGCAGGTTTCACTGGAAGAAAACATGGCCTGCGGGGTTGGTGCCTGCAGGGGCTGTGCAGTAGCGGTAAAAGGCAGCGGGGAAAGCGCTTACCAGCGGGTCTGTCGTGAAGGGCCTGTCTTTGATGCCGCAGAGGTGGTGTTGTGATATGGCGGAACTGGCAGTTGAACTGGGCCCTCTCAAGCTAAAAACCCCCGTCCTTGCTGCCTCCGGCACCTTTGGCTTCGGGGAAGAGTACGCTTCCCTAGTGGACTTACAAAATTTGGGAGCAATTATGGTAAAGGGTTTGACCCTTGAGCCCAGGGCGGGCAACCCGCCGCCGCGGATTATGGAAACCCCGGCCGGCATGTTGAACGCCATCGGGCTTCAGAACCCGGGTCTGGCCGGTTTCCTAAATAAGGAGCTGCCCCGGCTCCGCTATTACGGTGTTACAGTAATAGTCAATATAGCGGGGGATACGGAGGAGGAATACGTTGAGCTGGCAGAGGAGCTGTCTAAAACTGAAGGTGTTGCGGCTGTAGAGTTGAACGTTTCCTGTCCAAACGTTCACAAGGGCGGTATTTTATTCGGTACCTCGGCACTGCTTTTGGAAAACCTGGTCAAAAAGGTGCGCCACAGCTGCAGGTTGCCCCTGATTGTAAAGCTCTCTCCCAATGTGACCGATATTGCAGAAATGGCCTTTGTTGCCGAGAAGCATGGTGCGGACATTATTTCATCCATTAATACCCTTAAAGGGATGTACATAGACGTGGCCCGCCGGGCTCCTTATCTGGGAAACATAACCGGCGGGCTGTCAGGGCCTGCCATCAGGCCTGTGGCCCTGAGGATGGTTTTTGAAATATACAAGGCGGTAAAGGTGCCTGTAATAGGCATGGGAGGAATTGCGGATGTGGATGACGCGCTGCAGTTTTTCATGGCCGGTGCTGCCGCGGTAGCGGTTGGTACAGCCAACTTTGTTCATCCCCCCACGATACCCTCTATTGTTTCCGGGCTGAGATCATACATGGAAGCAGAGGGCTTGACAGCCCTGGAGGAGATAGTAGGCATAGCACATCGGTAAAATAATATTGGAGTGCGCACGGCCGGCCTTGAAGGATACTTGCAGGACCGGCTGGAAGGTATTAAGTTATTCTAGTCTACCCAAACTATAGCATACGAGGAGGGGTTGAATGAAATGTTTGGCAAGCGCAAGCAGGCTGTAGATAAAGAAGCACTGGCGGAGAAAATAATAGTGGCCCTGGATGTTGAGAAGGAAGAAGAAGCATACGACCTGGTGAGGCACCTTTCACCGCCTGTCAGTTTTTTTAAAGTGGGAATGAAGCTCTTTGTTTCCTGCGGTCCCCGCATCATTACTGGATTGAAAAACATGGGCGTTAAAGTATTCCTGGACCTTAAGTTTCACGATATCCCCAATACGGTTGCCTCTACGGCAGCGGTAGTTACCGGTTACGGGGTGGATATGTTTAACATTCATCTCAGCGGCGGTCACGACATGATCCGGGCCACCCTGGAGGCTGCTGCCGAAAAGGCGGAGATGTTAAAAAAACCGAGGCCCACTGTCATTGGTGTTACAGTGCTTTCCTCCTTTGATGAAAAAATGCTGCGGGAGGAAGCGGGTGTTGATAAAACACTGGAGCATTATGCCCTTTACCTGGCCCAGGCGGGGAAAGAAGCCGGGCTGGACGGGGTGGTCAGCTCCCCCCGGGAAGCCAGCATAATCCGCCGCCGCTGCGGTGAAGATTTTGTCATAGTGGCGGCCGGAGTGCGACCCCTGTGGGCGGGCCTGAATGATCACTTGAGGGCTTTAACTCCCCGCCAAACCCTGGAAGCAGGTGCCAGCTATCTCGTTCTCGGCCGTCCGATAATCGAACACTCTTCTCCCCGGGAGGCCGCTCAAAAAATTCTTGCTGAAATGAGCGGGTAATAGTATAATAAAGTAAAATTAATTTGAAAATTTTTAACGTTGTTGCAATCATGCTTCTTGCAGCTGGCAGGTTGCAGCAGCACAGTACCGTCCTTTTTGTGATTGCATATAACACGAAGGATGGAGGGGAGAATAAGTGAAAAAAAGAAAAATAAAGATTATCGGCTGCGGCAACCTGCTGGCCTACGACGAGGGGATAGGTATACATGTAGCGAGAAGGCTTCAGAATGAAATACTTCCGGAGAACGTTGAAATTATGGAGCTGCGCAACCCGGGACAGCTTCTTGTAGAGCTGGTCAGCGGGGCGGACAAAATAATAATTGTTGATGCCTGTCCCGGAAATTACGGTTCCGGGTCCATTCACCGTTTCACGCAGAATGATGGAGACCTTAAAAATATCCTTTCCAATACCATTCATGCCTATAACTTCTATCCTGTTTTTGAGTTGAGAGAGAAGATGTCTCCACACAAGCTGCCCAAAGAAGTAGTAGTTATCGGTATAGAGGTTGAAGAACGAAGCAAGTTCAGGGTAGGGCTCAGCAAGAATGTATTTGCTTCTATAAATGATGCCGTCAAAGCGGTGTTGAAGGAGCTCTACCTGTAGAGAAAGGCCCGGTGTCTTTATGAGATTTGGCATACATATGCCCTTAAAAGGAGGATTTCCCCGAAATGTAAAGCGTGCTGCAGAGATTGGCTGCCAATCTCTGCAAATTTTTGTCGGCAACCCAACGGCGTGGAGTTTACCCCGGGTGGACAGGGAAGAGCTGGAAAGACGGCGTCTCGTCCTGGACAAATACGGTATTGAACCGCTTATTGTCCATGCCGCCTATCTTGTCAACCTGGCGGCGGCGAAAAAGGACTTTTACGAGAAATCATGCCGCCTGCTGCGCGATACAATGGAGAGGGCTTATCTCCTTGGTTCCCCTTACGTGGTCATGCATGTTGGCAGCCATGGTGGAAGGGGTTTCAAAGAAGGCCTGGACCTGTTTATATCTACCCTGCAGGGTGAAATAGAGAACTGGCCCCCTCATGTCGAGCTTCTCCTGGAAAACACCTCCGGGGCGGGCACCTCCCTGGGAGGGTCTTTTATTTCCATAGGACATATTTTGGGCGCTCTCGGTGACGATGCCCCGGTAGGGGTATGCCTGGATACGGCCCATGCCTGGGCCGCCGGCTATGATCTGTCATTCCCCGAAGGACTGCAGAGGAGTATGGAAGAATTGAAAGAACACGTCGGCCTGGAAAATATAAAGGTGCTGCACATCAACGACATAAATACCCCGCGAGGCTCGCACCGCGACCGGCATTCCCACCTCGGTGAAGGCCTTATCGGCGCGGCCGGTTTAAAGGCTTTCCTCGGCTGCCCCTGGCCGGAGGAGATGCCCGCTGTCCTGGAAACCCCGGAAATGGGAACTCACTGGGATGCCGTTAACCTGTCCCGCCTGCGGCTTTATGCCGGCGATACTTCCTGAGGAGGAGAACTCCTTTATGGCCCGAAAAAAAACCATCTTTATGTGCAGGGAATGCGGATATGAAACGCGAAAATGGATGGGACGCTGCCCGGGCTGCCAGGCCTGGAACTCGGTAGTAGAAGAGCTTG
The DNA here is from genome assembly GCA_003563385.1 of Syntrophomonadaceae bacterium. Taxonomy (GTDB): domain Bacteria; phylum Bacillota; class Dethiobacteria; order DTU022; family UBA8154; genus CSSED11-109. The sequence continues at coordinate 12,135 of PWRZ01000019.1, read as the reverse complement.
TGCCTGATCAATCCCTGGAGAGCGCCTTCCGGCCTGCAGGGGCCGGAGAGATAAAGCGGCTTGGAGATATTGATTCGCTGAAAGAAGAGCGCCTGTGTACAGGCATCAACGAACTGGACAGGGTCCTGGGAGGAGGGGCGGTGCCCGGTTCTGCCGTGCTGGTCGGAGGCGACCCCGGAATAGGCAAATCCACGCTCCTGCTGCAGGCTGCACTGGGCCTTGCCGGGCAGGGATACAGTGTTGTCTACGTTGCCGGTGAAGAGTCCCTGCAGCAGATAAAGATGCGCTCTGAAAGGATTGGCCAGGCGCAAGTCCCGCTCCTTGTACTGTCAGAGACCGATTACAACCGCATAGCAGACCGGCTGCTCGATGTTTTACCGCAGGTGGTGATAGTGGACTCCATTCAGACAGTTATGAAGAGCGAGCTGGGAAGTGTTCCCGGCAGCGTTGTCCAGGTACGCGAGGTAACGGCTTCCCTGGTGCAGCTGGCCAAAAGCGGCAGTATCACATTTTTTATTGTCGGTCATGTAACCAAGGAAGGGAACCTGGCCGGGCCCCGCCTGCTGGAGCACATGGTGGACAGTGTCCTCTACCTGGAGGGGGAGCGCTACCACAGTTTTCGCATCCTGCGCGGCATAAAAAACCGCTTTGGCTCGACCAACGATACCGGTATATTTACCATGGACGGGCGCGGCCTTATCGAAGTGCACAACCCCTCGGCACTCTTCCTGGAACAGCGCCCCAGGGACGCCGCCGGTTCCGTGGTCGTGCCCACCATGGAGGGGAGCCGGCCTTTGATGGTAGAGATACAGGGACTGGTAACACCGTCCTGCTTTGGAGGCAACCCGCGGCGCAACTCAACGGGACTGGATTTCAACCGCGTTGCCCTTCTCGTCGCTGTCCTGGAAAAGAGAGCGGGGTTTCAACTGCAAAGCTGCGATGTTTTCATTAACGTTGTCGGAGGGGTAAAAATCATGGAACCGGCAGCGGACCTGGGAGTGGCAATGGCCCTTGCTTCCAGCTCCAGGGACAGGCCTGTTCCCTACCGCACCATGGTCGTTGGTGAAGTAGGGCTTACCGGGGAAGTTCGTCCCGTGGGCCGCCTGGAAGAGCGGCTGAGGGAAGGGGTAAAAATGGGCTTTAACCGCTGCCTGGTGCCACGCGGGAACCTTGCCGGCGGTTTTACATACGAAACAATAAGAAAGGACCTGGATCTGGCAGAAGTGTCTACTCTTGCCCAGGCCCTTGACTTTATTGAATGAGAGCGTATTTTAAGAAAGCCGGAAAAGTCCCAGCGCGTTCAGCCGCTCGTATTCTTTCTGCAGGACATCCTCCAGTTCAAAATTAAGAAGATGACAGAGAGCAGTCAGGTAAAATAGATGGCTGCCGATTTCCTCCTCTATTTCCTCCCGGCAGTTTTCACACAGGCTGCCTTCAAGGTGCGTTGCCGCTATATTCTGGTAGTCACCGAGGGAAATATCAGCGGGAAGTTGCTGTTTACTCGCATTTACGGAGATGCATCCACATGCGGTCACAGTCTTGGTTATGGCCCGGTTAATGTTTATTGCTGACTCCGCGTTCTTGGAGAGGCTGTCCAGTATACTGCGGTGCCTCAGATGGAGCTTGGAAACTTTGTCCTGGAACATGCAGATAACGCCGTTGTGTTTTTCTTTCATGATACGGTTTGCTCACCTCTTTAACTGCTCTTTGGTATGGAAATGGTGGAGGGTAAAATATCTTGCCTTTGCGGCAGGTCAACGCTTAGGCCCTTACCGTAAAGTCTTTGCATGATTTTAGCAAAAAATATTGACGCCGGAAATCGCAAAGCAGGGGGACGGTTCTGTTGCTTTCCATTCTAAGGTTGGGGGACACACCTCTTGCAGAGGAATGTCCCCGAGTCCTCCGCTGCTCCGGAAGCGACAGAACCGTCCCCGCAGCTTCGCTCTACAGTTCCCCGATACCGGTTTGTCCAGTTGGGAATGCATATTAATTATACTTGTTTAATAAAAACCTTGTCAACTTTCTTGTGCAGTGCAAAGCAGCGCAAAAATGGGTAAAAAGGGGGTCCTTACGGCGCATGTCCCACAAAATTGTTTTTCAGCCTTCCGGAATAAAGGGAGAGGTACCAAAAGGAGACACTCTTTACCAGGCCGTTGTGGTAATGGGCCTGGGGATAGAGTCGCTTTGCGGCGGCAAGGGTACATGCGGCAAATGCCGCGTGAAAGTTATGGAGGGTTACTTTAACGACTACGACATCCATTCCAGCGCAGAAAACCTATCCCCGGTTACGGCCGTGGAAGAAAATATTTTGACTGCCCTAGAGATCGAAGAGGGATTTCGCCTGGCCTGCCTGGCTGAGGTAAAAGGTGACGCAGTCATATTTATCCCTCCAGAAGTGGAAAAAGGCAGCCAGGTTATTGTTGTCGAGGGCATAAAACGGCAGTTCCACCTGTACCCGGCGGTGGAAAGCATCGCCCTGGAGCTGCCCCCGGCCGACCTCAAGGACAACAGGGGTGATGCCGAGCGCCTGGGAGATGCAGCTTCAGAGAAGCTGGGCTGTGAAGTGAATATTGATATTCCTGTTCTGCGGGAACTTCCCCGCCTCCTCAGGGAAAACGGCTGGAACATCAATGCCCTGACATGGGGTGGAAGAGAAATCATCGGCATTGCCGGGCTTAACGGTCCCCCGGGCCTTTTTGGGCTGGCCGTTGACATTGGCACAACTACCATTGCAGCCTACCTGTGCGACCTCCATAAGGGGGTTGTAAAGGCCACCGCTTCGGCCATGAACCCGCAGGGAGCCTACGGTGAGGATATCATTTCCCGTATCAGCTACTGCCGGAACAGCCCCAGGAAGCGCAGGAAAATGCGCCAAATTGTTGTGCAGGCCGTGAACCGCCTTATTAATGATATTGAGCGTGAGACAGGGATCGGCCCTGAGAAAATAGTTGACGCCGTGCTTGTTTTTAATACCGTTATGCACCATCTTTTCCTCGGTATAGAGCCGGAATACCTGGGCGGCTCCCCCTTTGTGCCGGGCTGCAAAGAAGCACTTGATATTAAGGCGCGCGATATCGGTCTTGATATAAACAGTTCGGCGTACGTGCATGTCCTGCCGCTGATAGCCGGTTATGTAGGGGCTGATAACGTGGCTTTCCTCATAGCCGAAGAACCCTATAAAAAAGATGCCGTCGGGCTGTATATAGATATAGGGACCAACGGGGAGGTGGATCTCGGCAACAAAGATGGGTTAAGCTGCACCTCCTGCGCAACCGGCCCGGCCCTGGAAGGAGCCAAGATCAAGCACGGCATGCGGGCCGCCCCCGGGGCCATAGAAAGGGTGGTCATCGACCGGGAGACTTACGAACCTTCCTACAAGGTGATCGGCAAAGAAGAATGGTACCCCGAGCTTTACCCCACCGGTGCAAGGGGCATTTGCGGTTCCGGTATTGTCGATGTTGTTGCCGCCCTCTATATGGCCGGAATCATCGGCCGTGACGGACGTTTTAAAGAAGGCCTGGGGACGCCCAGGGTGCGGCGCGGTTCTTCCGGCAGTATGGAGTATGTGCTGGCCTGGAAAGAAGAAACAGGCCTGCAGAGAGACCTGGCCGTTACCCAGTGGGACATTCGCACCGTGCAGCTGGCCAAGGCGGCCATCTACGTCAGCGCGCAGGTGCTGATGGAGAAAAGAAATATTGAAGAACCGCACACTATTGTGCTTGCCGGTGCGTTCGGCAATTATATTGATAAGAATAACGCCCTGGCCATAGGGATGTTTCCGGCCTGCCCCCCGGACAGGATTGTTTCAGTAGGCAATTCCGCTGGAGACGGGGCCTGCCTGGCCCTTTTCAGCCGCCGCAAAAGGGCTGAAGCCCGGGAGGTGGCCCGCAGTGTTCGGTTCGTGGAAACAGCACTGCACTCCTCTTTCCAGGACAAGTACCTTGAGGCGCTGTCCTTTCCAGAAAAAAAATAATAAGGAGAGTAAAAAAAAAGCAAAAGAAAGCAGGAGAAAAAATTATTGTAATGAATAATCACACTTCTTTTTTGACATGTTAATGATTTTGTGCTAAAATTTATTTGTAAAAGTTTACTATTACTTTCCTGAATATTTAATTATTTTACCCGGGTTAGGCATCCTGGGGGTAAAGCTGAAGGGGGACCAGGTAATGTTTAATATTGGGGATAAAGTAGTCTATCCGATGCACGGCGCCGGTGTAATAGAAGCAATAGAAGAAAAGGAGATACTGGGTGACTGGAAGAAGTACTACGTGATGAATATACCGATGGGCGAAATGAAAGTGATGATCCCCATGGACAATGTGGAAAGAGTTGGACTGCGGGAGGTTATCGGGAAGGGTGCCGTCAGCAGGGTATTTCAAATACTGGAGGGGCCGGATGAGGCTTCAAATGCCAACTGGAACAGGCGCTACCGGGCCAACCTGGATAAAATTAAAAGCGGCAGTATCTTCAAGGTAGCCGAGGTCGTTCGCAGTCTGCTGTTGAGGGAGAAAGATAAAGGGCTTTCCACTGGAGAGAGAAGGATGCTGGAAACGGCGAAGCAGATATTGATGAGTGAGCTGTCCCTCGTTCAGGGGGTTGACCGCAGCGAGATAATAAGCTCGCTCGAAAAGCTGTTTAATCACCAGGAAATATAACATTAAATATTAAATATATTAATAAAATATTAGACCAGCAATCGCGTTTTGTTGTCGCTGTGCATTAAGCAGTATACTTTTTTATAGTTGCCAGGGGGACGGTTGATTAATAATCCTGGACATCAAAGCGATGTCTTTTTTTATTGAAAATATTTCCCCATTGCCTGGGGCATAATAAATGTTGAACTTGGACAAAAATATAAGTTATAATGAAATTGTATAACTAACTTTAGTAAAATAATTCCATGGAAAGGAGGTGAAAACAGTGTTTAAAAGCATTATTAGAATTATCCTGACGATAACCAGCTTTGTGGGCGGGTTTGAGCTCTTCAAGACGGCTGTTCCTTCCCTGATGGTAGCGACGGGGCTGGCCCTTCCACAGGGGATCTGGGTACAGGTAGCAGGGGGCACGGTTTTTGGACTCATAATATATTTTATTACCCCCTCACTGATTGATTATATTGCCCGGTTTGCAACCTGGACTGACAGCAAGATGAGAAATATTCCTACGCAGGATATCATCCTCGGTGTAGTCGGTTTGCTGTTTGCACTGTTGATCGGGGTGTTACTTAACTTTCCCCTTTCGCGCATACCGTGGGTGGGGCCTTATCTTTCACTGGCGGTAACCCTGGTAATGGCTTACCTGGGAGTTACTTTCATCCTCAACCGCAAAGACGAGTTTGCGTTCATTACCCAGCTTATCAAGCGTCCGTCAGCAGTTGAAAAAAAAGCGTCTCCACCCGTAAAAGTGCTCGATACCAGCGTTATTATAGACGGGCGTATCATGGACATTTGCAAGGCCGGTTTTATCGAAGGCCAAATCATTGTCCCCGGATTTATCCTGGAAGAGTTAAGACACATTGCCGATTCATCCGACCTGCTTAAGAGAAACCGCGGGCGGAGAGGCCTCGATATATTGAACAAAATGCAGAAAGAAATGGACATTGACGTCAAAATTATTAATAAAGATTACGAGGACATTGCCGAGGTGGACAGCAAGCTGGTGAAGATTGCCCAGGAACTGAGAGGCCTTATTGTCACAAACGACTATAACCTGAACAAGGTCTGTGAACTGCAGGGTGTAGTTGTACTCAATATAAACGAGCTTGCCAACGCCGTTAAACCGGTCGTCCTCCCGGGCGAGGAAATGAGCGCGCACATTATCAAGGACGGCAAAGAAGCGGGCCAGGGAGTTGCCTACCTCGATGACGGGACCATGATCGTGGTGGAGGGAGGCAAGAGGTATATCGGGGAGACAATCGAAGTCCTCGTTACCAGCGTCCTGCAGACGGCTGCCGGGCGCATGGTTTTTGCAAAGCCTAAAGCCAGCTTTTCCGAAAAGGTGACCATGAAGTAAGTAAGTTAAGTAATGAAGTTAGGTATGAGGAAAGCTGCTGCCCCCGCATGGAGCTGTCCAGGACAAACCGGTGCTATCGTAGGTCTCCACGGTGCAGCGCAGTGTAGTGAAAGTTGGGGCAATTTATTTTTGCCGGTGTACTAAGCTGTTAAATATTAAAAGGATCGGTGGTCAATGTGAACGGCAGCGGTCCAGTTTTACTTATACCGGCTGCCGGGCGCGGAAGCCGCATAGGCAGCGGGAAAAACAAGCTTTATCTCTTTTTGGCCGGGAAGCCGGTTCTTTTCTATACGCTGCGGGCTTTCCTCGACCTGGATCTTTTTGACCGCGTTCTGGTTGTTGTTGCTCCCGGGGAGGAAAATGCCTTCCGCAAGTGGGTGCTGGTCCCCTTTTTCGACGGTGATGAAAGGATCGCCGTAGCACCGGGGGGGGAGAAGCGCCAGGAATCCGTTTACAAAGGACTGCAGGTTCTTGAGCAGGAAAACGTGCGCGATGATGCCATAGTGTGCATTCACGATGGTGCGCGCCCGCTGGTCTCCACTGCACTTATAACTGCTGTCTACAATGAAGCACTCCTTGGCGGTGCGGCCGTAGCCGCTGTAGCCTTGAAAGATACTATCAAGGAAGTGGACGATAAATATGGTATTGTGCGGACGCCCCGGAGAGAGCGCTTCGTTTCTGTCCAGACACCACAATGCTTACGTTTTGCCCTGCTCCGGGAAGCCCACCGCAGGGCTCGCGAGGAAGGGTTTAGTGGAAGCGACGATGCGGTGCTGGTGGAAAGGATGGGGGTTAAGGTAAAAGTGGTCCCAGGTAGTTACGAAAACATTAAACTGACCACCCCCGAAGACTTCATTATTGCGGAAACGTTTCTTTACAGCCGCGAAAGGGGAGAGGTTGTAAAAGAGGAAAACGGGGAAGACGGGTATGAACTTCCTGGAGGCTGCCGCTTCAAGCACGGGCTGTAGGGGGGCTTTCTAATTTTATGGTACTGCGAGTGGGTTTTGGCTATGATGTCCATTCTCTGCGAGAAGGGGTGCCTTTGGTGCTGGGAGGAGTAAACATTCCCCACCTGGAAGGGCTGCAGGGGCACTCTGATGCTGACGTGCTTGTGCATGCGGTCATCGATGCCCTGCTGGGGGCGGCTGCACTGGGAGATATCGGGACCCATTTCCCCCCCGGCGATGCCCGTTACAGGGGCATTTCAAGCATATTGCTCCTGGGCCGGGCTTACGACCTGCTCCAGGAGGCCGGGTTTGAAGTAAACAACGTAGACAGCGTTATAGTGGCCCAGGAACCGCACCTTTTGCCATACCTGCAGGATATGCGTGACAACATGGCTAGTTCCCTACAGATTGAGGCAGGCAGTATTTCAGTAAAAGCGACGACGACGGAAAACCTTGGATTTGCCGGCAGGAAGGAAGGAATGGCCGCTTATGCGGTTGTCACTATTATCGACCGCGGCTGGAAAGGGGAAGGTAAATGATCCGCTTATACAATACGCTGACGCGGAAAAAAGAAATATTGCAACCCGTTGAAGAGGGGAAAATCGGCCTTTACGCCTGCGGCCCGACTGTTTATGACTATTTCCACGTCGGGAATGCCAGGGTCTTTATTTTTTTCGATGTTTTAAGGCGCCATCTCTCTTACCGCGGTTACAAGGTTACCTTTGTACAGAATTACACCGATATCGACGACAAGATGATTAACCGCGCTGCAGAAATGGGCATTACTGTTGATGGGCTGGCGAAGAAGTTTATCCGCTGCTACAAGGAGGATGCCGCTGCACTGCATATCGAGCCGCCTGACTACGAGCCGCGTGCCACAGAGTATATCCCCCAGATTATTGCACTGATCCAGAAGCTGATTGAAAAAGGTCACGCCTACGAATTAGATGGTGATGTTTATTACGATGTGGAGTCGTTTCCCGATTACGGAAAGCTTTCCCACCAGGACCTGGACGAGCTGGCTCTCGGAGTGAGGGTAGAGCTGGACGAGCGCAAGAGGCACCCCATGGACTTCGTGCTGTGGAAGAAAGAGAAGCCGGGAGAGCCTTCCTGGGACAGCCCCTGGGGGAAGGGACGGCCGGGCTGGCACATCGAGTGTTCGGCCATGTCCATGCACTTTTTGGGTGAGACGCTGGACATACACGCAGGGGGAAGGGACCTTATTTTCCCCCACCATGAAAACGAAATCGCCCAGAGCGAAGGAACTACCGGCAGGGAATTTGCCCGCTACTGGCTGCATGCCGGCTATCTCAACATAGACAGCCAGAAAATGTCAAAAAGCCTGGGCAATGTTTTTACAGTCAGGGGGCTGCGCCAGAAATATGACCCCCGGGTGCTGCGCTTTTTCATGCTCTCGGCGCATTATCGCAGCCCGATGAACTTTTCGGAGGAGTTACTGCAGCAGGCTGCCAGTGCCCTGGAAAGGCTCAACAATGCCGTCTTCAACCTGCAGGACTGCCTGAAGAAGTCTCACGATGGGCCGCCCGACGATGAAGAAAAAGCACTGCTGCAGTTCCTGGAGGAGAGCAGGGAAAAGTTTATACAGTCAATGGACGATGATATTAACACCGCTGATGCCATTGCCGCCCTCTTTGAGCTGGCCAGGAGCACCAATTCTTACGTTAACCGTTCCCATTCCCAGAGCAGCGAAGTGGTGGAAAAATTAGTGCAGTTTTTCCAGGAGGCGGACTCTATCCTTGGTTTTCTTGATACCAGGCAGCCTGAAGAGCTGGAAGGGGAAATAGAAGAACTTATTGCCCGGAGAGAAGAGGCCCGCCGGGAGAAGAACTTTGCGCTGGCAGATGCTATCCGGGACCAGCTCAGGGAACGAGGCATTATCCTGGAAGATACCCCCCAGGGGGTGCGCTGGAAGGTGGTTGCAGAAGAGCCAAAGTAACATGCTGCCGGGGAGGTTAGTGCCGGAACCCGGGAATAGACGGCAGGTTCAAATGCCATTTCACTCCTTATTAGGGAGTGAAGGTGGGAGTGACTACAGTGGCCTTGTCAAAAAACAGGAGCCCCGGGAGGCATAAAAAAAGATCAGGGGCGCCACCCAGAGGAAGCACAGCGCCCCCAACCGATGAACGCGGGGACGGTTTCATCTGGGGCCGGCAGCCTGTTCTTGAAGCACTGCGCGGCAACCTTCCGCTGAAAGCAATACGCTTATCAAAAGGTGCACGCGGTGTCCCTGTGAAAGAAATAATTCGCCAGGCCGAAGAAAAGGGACTGCCTGTAGAAATAGTCTCCCGTGAAAGCCTCGAAAAGAATGCCCCTGCTGTAAACCACCAGGGCGTTATTGCCATTGTTGGCCCATACCGCTACTGGACAGTGGAAGAACTGCTGCAGAAAGCCCGCCATAAAAAAAAGCCCCCTTTTTTACTGATGTTGGACCATATCCAGGACCCTCAAAATCTGGGCTCATTGCTTCGCACAGCCCATGCATGCGGCGCGGATGGTGTTATTATACCGCGGGATAGGGCCTGTGCCATAACGCCGGCCGTCTACAAAAGCTCCGCCGGTGCACTGGCATATATTCCGGTAGCCCGGACCGTAAACCTGGTCCGGGAAAGCGAGCACCTGAAAAAAGAAGGTCTGTGGGTTATGGCTGCACACCCGGGCGGGGAAACCTCTCTTATGGAAGCCGACTTTACCGTTCCCCTTGTCCTGGTTCTCGGCAGCGAGGGTAGAGGCCTTTCCAGGCTTTTGAAGGAAAAATGTGACTTCCTGCTTTGTATACCCATGGAAGGGTCTGTGTCCTCATTGAACGTATCCGTGGCAGGGGGTATCATTATGTACAGGATTTTCAGCACGCGTTGTGCCGAGGGTGCAGCTTCTGCAGGCGGAGCCGCCCGGGCACCGGAAAAGCCGGAGCAGTAAAAATAATGCTGGAGTAAGAAAACAGCTTCCGGGAATAAGGTCCGGGGAGATTTTTAAACAGCCCGCTGAAGTGCGGCAGGCAGTTTAACCGGGGAGAAAAAGATGTCCTTGCTTATTGTTGACGGCTATAACATTATTAACAACTGGCCTGATTTTGAAACCCTGCGACTCAGCAGTATGGAGGTAGCACGGGTAAAGCTGGTTGAAATCCTGGAGGAATTTGCCCCGCTGCTGTGGGAAAAGATCATTGTTGTTTTTGATGCTTACCAGGTAAGAGGAGGGATTGCTTCCAGCGAGTTATCGGGGGACGTGGAGGTAATCTATACCGCGGAGGGACAGAGCGCCGATGTTTTTATTGAAAGGCTGGTAGTAGAGCTGTCTGCCGTGGGTGAAAAAGTGGAGGTTGCCTCATCAGATCACCTCGAGCAGCGCCTGGTCCTCTGGAAAGGCGGAAGAAGGCTGTCCGCCAGGGAACTGCGCGAACGCGTACAGGAAGCAAAAGCGGCCTTGCAGAAGCAGTACATCGGGGCACGGTTTGGAAACGTTCTCGACGAGAGACTTTCTGAGCGCGTCAGGGCGATCCTGGAAAAATGGCGCCGTACCAAATGAAGCACGGGGACGGTTCTCCTGCTTCACTCCTGTTTCAGCAGATTTCTTTTGTTGATTATTTGGCAAGCTTTATATCTTGACGCTTGTACAGGCATAAGATATAATAGCAAAGTAGATATGGAGATATCCCGGCCAATATAACTACGGAGGCGATGCTTGTGGTTTTAACTGCGCAGGGCTTAAGGGATGAATATGGGGCATGCATGGATTTGGACCCCGTCAAGGTTGGGGATTTCGAAGAAAAGACTGACGAAGAAGTCGCAGTAGAAGCCAAGTTTGGGGACAACATCGCCCTGGAGTACCTGATCAACAAGTACCGGAATTTTGTGAAGGCCAAAGCCAGGTCTTATTTTCTGATAGGCGCAGACCGGGAGGATATCATCCAGGAGGGGATGATCGGTTTATACAAAGCCATCAGGGATTTTAAAGATGACAAGCTCTCTTCCTTCCGGGCCTTTGCCGAGCTTTGCATAACGAGGCAGATTATTACCGCTATTAAGACGGCTACGCGGCAGAAACACATTCCCCTGAACTCATACGTTTCCCTGAATAAACCGATATACGATGAAGACTCCGACCGCACCCTGCTCGATATTCTTTCCGGCACGAAGGTAACGGACCCGGAAGAGTTGATGATTAACCGCGAAGAATACAATGATATTGAGTTCAAAATGGGAGAGGTTTTAAGCGAGCTTGAATGGCGTGTGCTGATGCTTTACCTGGAAGGGAAATCATACCAGGAGATCGCCCTGGAGTTGAAAAGGCATGTTAAGTCGATCGATAACGCCCTGCAGAGAGTTAAGCGAAAGCTGGAACGCTACCTTGAAATCAGGCGGGTGTAGCTCAATGGCAGAGCCCTGGCTTCCCAAGCCAGTCGCGTGGGTTCGATTCCCATCACCCGCTCCATTCTATAAAACCCTCCTTGGAAACAAAGGGGGGTTTGGTTATTTCCTGCGAATTCTATTTCCAATAGCCGATTCTCTTGACAAATAAATTGTTTGGTGCTAAAATTACTGATGCGCCTGAAAAGCAGGCTGAAGAATAAACAGGCGGTGCATACGGCGCGGGGTGGAGCAGTCAGGTAGCTCGTCGGGCTCATAACCCGGAGGTCGCAGGTTCAAATCCTGCCCCCGCAACCATGACAATAATGCAATTAAATATAAACAAGCTTAATGCGTTTTATTCATATGCCCGGGCCGCCGCCGATGTGGCCCGGGTGATGAAATAGAACTGGTAAAGAGTTGTTAAGTTTATTTTTTTATGCTCACGTAGCTCAGGAGGTTAGAGCGTATCCTTGGTAAGGATAAGGTCACCGGTTCGAATCCGGTCGTGAGCTCCACGGCGGCGTAGCTCAGCTGGCTAGAGCATGCGGTTCATACCCGCAGTGTCCGGGGTTCGAATCCCTGCGCCGCCACCATTTTATTATGGCGGTTTTATTTTAACCGTATTTTGGTACATACTATGGAGTACTTAGGAGTACTTATGAACGTGCATGTGAAGAGGAGGATTAGCAAACATGGCCAAGAAGAAGTTTGAGAGGACGAAGCCTCATGTTAACGTGGGGACGATAGGGCATGTCGATCATGGTAAGACGACGTTGACATCGGCTATAACGTATTGTTTAGCCAGT
>PWRZ01000055.1 GCA_003563385.1 Syntrophomonadaceae bacterium | reverse complement strand
GCCACGGGGACGGTTCGAGCGTCACCGTAGCGAAGCGGAGGTCCGAAGGGAAGACGATGGAACCGTCCCCTGTGGCTAGCGATGTAGCTATGAGAGACAATCTTTCGCTGTAGGGTTAATTTCCTCGAAGAGCCCCATTGTTTTAGACCTTGTTTTTTGAGGACCCGGTTGCCCTTTTCAGTAATACTGTAGTACAAAAGTGAAAGCAAGGGGAATTATTTCCTTTTCTTCCCGGACAGGAGAAACGTCCCCGTGTCCGGGGAGCCAGACACGGGGACGTTTCTCCTGTCCGGGGGGCTAGAACTTGCGGAACTTGCTGCCCGGGACTTTGCAGACCGGGCAGCGCTCCGGCGGATCATTTTCCACCGTATGGCCGCAGGTCGGGCAGATGTAGATATCCCCAACCTTGAAATCGCTGCCTTCATTAATTGCCTGGAGGGCCTGTTTGTACTTGTCGGCGTGGATTTTCTCCGCTTCCAGGGCGTAGCGGTGGCTGGTAGAGGCTGCCTTTTCCTCCTGCAGTTCCGTAATGGCAAGGTAGGCCTCGTACATTTCGTCCACCTCAAAATTTTCGCCGTCTACGGCTGCCTGGAGGTTCTCTGTGGTCTTGCCGAGCTTGCCCAGCAGGCGCAGCTGGTTGCGGGCGTGGACCCTTTCAGCGTATGCCACTGCCTCGAAAAGCCTGGCCACATTGGGATAGCCTTCGTCCCTGGCTTTTTCGGCAAAGAGGAGATACTTTGTGTGGGCCTCGCTTTCTCCGGCGAGGGCTTCCTGTAAAGTTTTTTTGCTCATCTCATTCATTTGTGACAGCTCCTTAGTCAGTTTATAGGGGCCGAATGATTAATCCCGCACCGGCCAAACGGGAGAAGTTTACATAAAAAGGCACATGTTTAAGCACTGTCACTGCCCGCCGTTGCCTGCACGGCAAACTGGTAGCCTTCCTGGTACGCTTTTTCCAAGTTGTCGGGGTTTTGGCTGATACTTCCCTTTTCATCATATCCCCGGAAACTGAGAACGCCCCTGCTGTGCAGGTTCATATTGTGAAAAAGAATTTTTACCGCAGTGGCGGCATGTTCACAGTACTCTTTCTTTTTCAGCGCTCCCACGCAGATGAAGTAGGCGGGCCTGTTTTCCTCGGGTAAGATAAAAGGTTTTTTGAGGTTGTACTTGGCATGCCACCAGCACTGGAAACGGTCAATGAACATTTTCAGCTGTGCTGACAGCGTGCCAAAGTATATGGGGGTAGCCAGCACAAGGCCGCTGCCGGAGATAATTTTAGGATAGATATCCTGCATGTCGTCCTTTAAAACGCATTGTCCAGTCGGGGCGCAACTGTCACAGGCTTGGCAGGGACGAAAACGAAGGTCGTTAAGACGTATCAGTTCTGTTTTCCATCCGGCGTCGGCGGCTCCCTGCAGGAAAGATTGCAGCAGGGTTTCACTGTTGCCACCACGCCGGGGACTGGCAGAAATGCCCGGAAGGTACATATGGTAAGCCTCCTTTTTTGAGAAAAAACGACCGTCAGGCTGAGAAAGCACTTGCGGTGCTTGACGGGCTTATTCTCTTTCAGACCTGAGATACTAATCCACCGGCTGAAATTCTTCCCTGCCTGCCCCGCATACCGGGCAGACCCAAATTTCGGGGAGGTCTTCAAATGCTGTGCCCGCGGGCACCCAGTTGTCAGGATCGCCTTCTTTGGGGTCGTAAATATAGTCGCAAAGATCGCAGGCAAAACTTTTCATGGCCGCGGCCCCCTTTCTAATTAGTATAATTTATTATATAATAACAATTAAACTGTTACCTGGCAAGAACTATTTTTCCAATCAAGATTTTTTAATCAAGGTTGACTATGCAGGCAAGGGGCCGGCCATCATATGCTTAAAGGTTAAAGGAGGCGGTTAAAGTGAGATATATCATTCCCCTGCTCCTTATTATACCTGCTTTTATTTTTTTGTTAAGGGTTTGGCACCTGTTTCAGGTAAAAAAAAGAGGCGGCAGGCGATAAAAAAAGGTGGCGGGTCAGTCTCCGCTGAAGCGAATTGTTATCCCCTTCCACTGGGCCCAGTGGAAAAGGCTCTCCTGCTTGTATGGGGGCAGGTAGGTATTTTTGTATCCTCTTCCACTGCCTGGCCTTATGTTTGCGGGCACCACAAACAGCTCCAGGAGGTCCCTGATCCTGGAAAGGGCATTTTCCCCGTGCCGGAGGAAAAATTCTTTGCCGCTTTTCCCTTTTAATGTCAGGGTTACTTCATTCCCTTCTCTGTTAAATTCCTCTTTGATGTTTTCCTTTTCGGCCTCGCCTATTATTTCTTCCACTATCTCAACGAGCTCGTTTTCCCCGCGGGTATAGCTCTTGAAAACGTGAGTATCCCAGTAGATCTCCCAGAGGTGGCTTGAGAGCTCCAGCAGGACTTCAAAGCGGATCAGGCAGCGCTCGTCTTCGATGTTTACAGTGAAACGCGCTGTTTCATCGTTTGCATCGTGGCTGACGGTCACGTTCTTGAAGCCGGCCACGAAGCGCGCAAGGGGGGACAGCTCCAGTATCTCCATGTTCCCGGAGCCGTGCTCTTCGGCGCCGTCTTTGGAGGCAGCCGTCTTCTTCCTGGCGGATGAATTTTTCCGGTCTTTCCCCGGCAGCCCGAGGGGGGCGATATTTTTTAACATTTCCGCTCTCTCCCGTAAAGCGCCTTCACTATTATTATCGGCACAATATTAAATATATTTAGTTAACAACTGCCCCGTTCAGTAAGCCGGCAGAGTAAAAAAGTTTTTGGAGAAGTTCAAAGCCCTCTTGTGCGCCCGTTGCACACACCCCGCCCCGCTGTTAAAAGAAGAGGCCGGAAACGAGTATGTAGGCTATGGCCAGAGGCACGACAATTCTAACCAGGACCGACCAGGGAAGGAACCATCTAAAAGGGCTTCCCCCGGAGGAGATCTCCGCACCTGCCCGGGCAGTGCCCCATACCCAGCCTATAAATATTATGATTAGCAGCCCGCCCAGGGGTAAGAGGATGTTCGAAGCGGTAAAGTCGAGGAACGAAAAGAAGTCCAGGCCGGCCAGGCGCAGGCTTTTTACCGGGCCCTGGGAAAGGGCGGCAGGGATGCTGGCGATGAAAACGATGAAGCCGGCCCCGGCAGCGGAGAACGCCCGGGGCCAGTTTCTTTCCTCGATCAGGTAGGCCACCATTACCTCCAGCAGTGATACGGCCGATGTCAGGGCGGCAAAAGTGAGCAGCGTAAAGAAGATAACGGTCCACAGGGCGCTCCAGGGGAGAGTGTTAAAGATAGCCGGAAGGGTAATAAAGATTAGACCGGGCCCGGTTTGGGGACTTATCCCGAAAGCAAACAGGGTGGGGATGACAATCAAGCCGGAAAGAATGGCTACCCCCAGGTCGGCGGCGGATATATAAAGGGAATTTAGCGGGATATCGGCGTCCCTGGCCAGGTAGCTGCCGTAGGTGATGATAGCGCCCATTCCCAGGCTGAAGCTGAAGAATACCTGGCCCACGGCCTGCAGGGCCGTATTTACCGAAAGCCCGCCAAAATCGGGTCTAAAAAACCAGACCAGCCCTTCCAGGGCACCATCCAGGAACAAAGTGCGCACAAATAGGACCAGCAGCAAGATAAATATTCCGGGCATCAGCACTTTGACCCATCGCTCGATGCCCTTTCTGACCCCCACAACTACTATTCCCACCGTCACGGCAATAAAAAAAATCTGCCCCATGAAAGGGTACAGGTAGCTCCCGGAAAGAGAGGCGAACAGCTCTTCCAGGCCCTCCGCGCTCAGCCCGGCTGTAATCCCCAGGAGGCTGGATGCCACGTAGAGTATGGACCATCCCGCTACCACGGCATAAAACGAAAGCACCATAAAAGTAGCCAGCAGGGGCAGTAATCCTATGAGCCACCATTTTTGACGGCGCGGGGAAAGATTTTTAAAAACGCCTACTATGTTGCGGCTGCCCGCCCGCCCCAGGGTCAACTCGGCGATCATGGTCGGTAACCCTATAAGCAGGATCATGGCCAGGTATAAGAGCACAAAGGCGCCACCGCCGTTTTCGGCCACCACCGTCGGAAAACGCCAAACATTACCCAGCCCGACGGCAGAGCCGACCGTGGCCATTACGAAGCCGAGCCTTGAACCAAAGTTCTCTCTTTTGGAAGGCAAAGCAAACACCCCAGTGTTATTGTATCTCAAATAATCGAAAATCATTATAAACATTTGGCACGGCGAAAAAAAGTAAAAGGCTTTGAAAACGGTGTCTTTACGGTGGTTTCGGGGGTAAGCGGTCATCCGGTGAGGATGCAGATGCAAAGACATGAAAACGGGACCTATAAAGTCCTTGAATACAGGCAGGCCATGGATGGCGGGATGTTTGCAGAGTCGGTCAGGGAAATGTTTCCCGAGGACCTGGCCGAACTCGTTGTCCAGGGCGATGACAAAAGCGACCAGGAGCTGTGGAATATGCAGGTTTTGAAGGCCCGTGAATATCTCGAGGAGATCGACAGAAAGGAGGCGCCGGTGCTCTCCCGTGTCGCCAAAGAAACAGCGGACGAAAAAGCTGCCGGCGCAGTTAATCTCGTCACAGCAATGAGGCCCGGAATTTCAAGATAACAGTGCGTTAGTTGCCGCCCAAGTCTGAAAAATACTTATCTTGTGTAAGCGATTATATACTGATAATTATTTTTTTCACATAGCAGGTATATTGTAGGGTGATACAGAATGATAAATTAATCTATCTATCAAAACTGTTAAAGAACAATATAGCGGGAGGTAATATGAAATGACTGAAAGGCTGCAGGTTTACAAGTGTGAAGTTTGCGGAAATATTGTTGAAGTGCTGCATGCCGGCAAGGGGAGTTTGGTCTGCTGTGCACAGCCGATGAAGCTGATGAAAGAAAATACCGTTGATGCTTCAGTAGAGAAACATGTCCCTGTAGTAGAGAAGACTTCCGGCGGGGCAGTTAAGGTAAAGGTGGGCAGCAATCCCCATCCCATGGAAGAAAAACACTACATCGAGTGGATAGAGATAATTGACGGGGATAAGATCTGCCGACGTTTCCTGGAGCCCGGAGGTGAACCGGAGGCCGACTTCGATGGCCTGGATAGCGAAAAGGCCACGGCGAGGGAATACTGCAACCTGCACGGTCTCTGGAAGAGCTGACGGCGGAAGAGCTGACGGCCCCGCTGTGTTCTTTTTGCCACTGATAACCTGGAGCAGGAGGGTGAGAATATGATAAAGATATATTCATTGAGCACGTGACCGTGGTGCGTAAAAGTCAAGAAGTTTCTTGACGACAGTGCCGTATCTTATGATCTTGTGGAAGTGGACGCTCTTCCGCAAGAGGAGCAGCAGAAGGTCCTGGCAGAGGTAGAAAAGCTGGCCGGCAGAAGGGCTTTCCCGGTGACGGTAATCGGGGACAGTGTTATACTTGGTTTCAAGCCCGATGAGTTTGCCCGGGCGTTGAAAGAGAGCGGTTAGGATATGGAATTAAATATACTTGTTGGAGGCGCTGCCGGCCAGGGCATGGATACTATCGGCCATCTTTTGAGCAGGGCACTGGTCAGGGAAGGTTACAATATCCTGACCAGCAAGGATTACATGTCGCGCATAAGGGGAGGGCACAATTTTACCAGTGTGCGCATTGCCGCGCGGGGACCGTGGGCCCCGGGTGAGGCCGTTGATCTCCTGATAGCCCTTAACGAAGAGACTTACCATATTCACCGGGAAAGCGTTGTTCAAAGGGGCCGCATTATTTACGACCCCGATATGTTTGAACTGCACGAAGATGAAAAAAGAGGTGTCCCTGTGCGCCTCCACTACCTGGCCCGCCGCGCAGGAGCAGCAGTAATGTCAAACACCGTGGCCGTGGGTGCGCTGCTGGTCCTGCTCGGCCTGGGAACAGGCACTGCCGGCAGGCTGCTTGACGAGATGTTTGCCGGGAGAGAGGGGTTCCCGGAAAAAAACAGGGCGGCCCTTGCGGCGGGCTATGAGGAGGCCTCCGCTTATTGTTCGGCCTGTTTTACGCTGCCCCCGCCGGCTGATGAGGGGTCGCGGCTGTTTGTTGAAGGTAACCAGGCCCTCGGTATGGCTGCCCTGGCCAGCGGATGCCGCTTTTTCTCCGCCTACCCGATGACCCCCTCTACGGGGATAATGAATTACCTGGCCGGCAAACAGTTAAGCTATGAAATGGTTGTCGAGCAGGCCGAAGACGAGATAGCAGCTGTGAACATGGTCCTGGGAGCTTCCTTTGCCGGCGTGCGCTCAATGACCGCTACTTCCGGGGGCGGTTTTTCGTTAATGGTGGAGGGGATTTCCCTGTCCGGAATGACAGAGACGCCCATTGTTGTTGTTGTGGCCATGCGCCCGGGCCCCGCTACGGGGCTGCCGACGAGGACGGAGCAGGGAGACCTGGGCTTTGTAGTTCATTCCGGTCACGGCGAATTTCCCCGGGCCGTGCTCAGCGCCACCACCCTGGAGGATGCCTTTTACCGCCTCAATAAAGCCTTTGAGCTGGCTGACAGGTACCAGGTGCCCGTTTTGTTTCTAACGGACCAGTATTTTGCCGATACAGGGCGCTCCATTGCCCCGTACGATTTTACCCGTCTGCGGTTCAACCGCTTTCTTGTTCAGGAAGATGAGCTTGTGAGCCCCTACAAACGGTACCGTCTTACCGAAAGTGGTATTTCGCCGCGGGCTTTTCCGGGACAGTTTGCCGGCGAAGTGGTTCTCTCCGACAGCGATGAACACGACGAGAACGGGAACATTATAGAGGACGGCGCCACCCGGAAGATGATGGTGGAGAAGCGCGCCAAAAAAATGGAAGGCCTCGCTTTGGAGATGGATGAGCCGGTGCTTTACGGCAGCCCCGGGCCAGATATCCTCCTTTTGGGATGGGGTTCTACCTACGGGGCCCTGCGCGAGGCGGTGGACATGCTGTCTGCTGAAGGTGAGCGGGCGGCGCTGCTGCACTTCAGCGACATCTGGCCGCTCCCGGTGGAAGAGCTGGG
>PWRZ01000169.1 GCA_003563385.1 Syntrophomonadaceae bacterium | reverse complement strand
GATAAATATTCATATGGAAGGGGCATCTTCCATTGGGCTAGGAGATGTAAGACCTGCTAATACAGAGGCTGTCTCTGCTTGAATCCAGAATCCCACGGCTTAAGCCGTGGGAGTATGTCAACTGATCGTAAACTCCATCCAGTAGAGCCCCTGCATCTTTATCCCGGCCTGGGAGACTATGTCCCCGCCGATGAAAAGATAGTATGTTCGCCCGGAAAGGTAGTTGTTCAGCGGTATTATTACCGCCGACTTCATGTCGGGGCCGGGTACTACCGTTACAGCGGTGTCGTTGCCCCGGGCATCGATTACGTAGATATTGTTGTTGTTCAGCGTTGATGTGTCCAATGGAACGTTGAAGTTTACGGCCCACTTTTTGTCTGCGGGCTGGTCATACTTCGGGGGCATACGAAAGCCGTGGAAGGTATCGGGCATGTAACTTTGCAGCTTCACCCCTTCAGGGGACCGGTAGGGAGTATTGCAGGATGGGTAGGCGCTGCTGTCCCAGTAATGCGTGGTGGCCATCTCCGCGTCCGTCCTGTTGTAGTAGTCGTAGAGAACCCTGCCGGGCACATCGGGGACAGGGTCATTCCAGGTGCAGTCCAGGTGGTACCAGTGCCCGTCCAGCTTCACAAGGTTCCAGGCATGTGCTTCGCCTCCGGCCCTGCCGGAAATGATCCGCACCGGTATGCCCGCTTTCTGCAGCATTTTGTAGGCAAGCAGGGAGTATCCCTGGCAGACGGCCCGGCCTTTTGTCAGGGCCCCGTAAGGGGTAAACTCTTCCATTTTAGTATCATAAGCCACGTTTGAGACTATGTAATCGTGTACGGCCTTGACCTTTAAATGGTCGTCCATGCCGGGGGAAAAAATTTTTCTTAATATCGCCTCTACTTTGCTGTCAATATACTTTTCTTCCTCCTGGCTGATGAGGTGTTCAATCCGGAAGTGGATATGAACGTCTCCGGCAAACCCTGCCCACCGCCACTGCCATCCTTTAATGGAGTAGCGGAGATAATCATCTTCGCGAATTATCCCGTTGATAATACCGTTGAGAAGGTCATCCAGGTTGGCGGTATCGCTCATGTAGCGCATCGTAAAATGACTTTCCCTCGCATAGAGCTTCTCTATAATGCGCTGCTCCAGTTCGACAGGGGAATGGACAGTTTCCTCATTTGTAACCGCTACTGCCAGATATTGCGCCGCCTGCACCTGCCTCCCGTGGACCCACGGCTTTTCTGTGCTTGTCCTCTCTGCGGCGAAAGCGGCTCCGCTGCTTAACAGGGGGACTGTGCTTAGCCACAGCAGCAGCACTATGAACACTGCAGCGGTGATGGGAGACCTTTTAGGGGTGATGCTGCTTACCTTCTTTGGTGACTTGACCATGCCAGCTGACCTCATCATGCACCTCGTTTCCCGGTTAATAAAACTGCCTTAAAAATAACATCATAATACCGCCGCCAAACAGCCGCCCTAAACTGCCCGCAGTTTGTTATATTATTCGGCATTATTTTCCTGCTTTCCTGCAAAATGGGAAAAAACTATAGGGGACATTCCTCTGGAAGCCGAGTCTGTCAGTTCCAAAAATCAAACAGCGCACCTGGAGAAAACTATAGGAAAACTATAGAAACTATAGGGGACATTCCTCTGGAAGAGGAGTGTCCCCGTACCTTATTTCTACTGCTGCAGTTGCAGTGCTGGTTTAAACTTAATGCCCAAGGGTATTCCTTACCTGCTGGACTTCCTGCGGTGATGCCTGCTGGGCGGGCTGGTAATAACCTTTTTGCTCGGCAACCCTGAACAGATTGTACTGGAACTGCTCATCGGAATTCCTTATCTGCTGCAGTGTCTGCCTCAGGTTTTGGTCCGCACACTGGGCGATCACGTTGGCGTATCCAGTCAGGCTGCTGTTGACCATGGAGAGGATGTCGTTTACCATGTCCTTTTCCTGCATATAGAATCAACTCCTTTAGCTTGTTGGGGTGGGTAATTTAACCGATGAATGTCATTAGTTTTTGCATCGTTGACCGGGCCGACTGGGCTGACTGCTGGAACATCTGTTTAATTTCTGGATCGCTGCACTGCTGTGCATATTGTTCCAGTTTCTTGGAAGCGGTTTCATGTGACCCAATGAGGTGCCTCAGGTTTTGAAGTTCCTGCTTGTTAAGGGGCATATTTGCATTACCTCCTCTGTAAAATATTTGTTTTTACCTTGAGCATTAATATATTGCCAAAAAGAAGCTCATATTATTCACCTGTCGTCACAGCATGGACTGCTGTGAGAGGGGCTTTCTTTTCTGCTGCTGTGGATCGTCGCAGGCCCCCTGATAGCAGTAAAAAAGTCCATCTGTTTGCCGTACGGGTGCGATGCTATTTTCAAGTGCCTGAAATGCTGCTATAATGTATGATACTTCCTGAAAGATTTCTACAGCAGAAAGGATGTTTTTTAAATGGAATATTTCAGCAAGAAAGATGTGCAAAATCTTTTGCAGCAGAGGGGAAAAGGCCCCTCGGTTTCTCTTTACATGCCCACCCTCAAGGGCGTTCCCGGTTCCAGGGACAACCCCATTCGCTTCAAGAACCTGGTTGCAAAGTCCGAAGAGGAGCTGGCGGCATGGGGGTTGAGCTCTTTGGAACGCAGGGAAATACTTGAACCAGCCCAACAGCTTGTTAACGACAGCCATTTCTGGGGAAACCAGAGCAAAGGATTTGCCTCCTTCCTTTCTGCCGGTTTTTTTCGCAGCTACCGCTTGCCCGTAGAGTTTGACGAAATGGCTGTGGTAAAAAACTCCTTTTACTTCAAACCGCTTTTTAGCTTGCTGGCTGCCGATGGACAGTTTTACGTGCTTGCCCTTAGTAAGAAAGATGCCCGGTTGTTAATGGGAACCAGGGGCATGGTTGAAGAGATGGACTTAAGCGAAACGATCCGCAAATTTGAAGAAACATTTGGCTTTGAGCTACCCCAACAGTATCTGCAGTTCCACACCAAGGCTCCGGCCGTGGGTGGCATGCGCATGGCCATGTTTCACGGCCATGGAGGAGAGGTTGACAGTGTGCAGACAGAAAGGCTGCGCAAGTATTTCCGTTTTATAGACGGAGAACTGCCGCAGCTCCTCGACCAAAGGAACGCCCCTCTTGTGCTGGCATGTGTGGACCACCTGGCCCCTCTTTACCGGGAGGTCAGTAAATACCCCATCCTGCTGGAGCAGGGCATAAGGGGAAACCCGGAAAATATTACTGCCCAGGAGCTGCACCGTGAAGCCTGGAAGATTGTAGAGCCGTACTTTCACAGGAAGCGGGAAGAAGCCAGGAGCCGCTATTACGATTTGAGAGGAACCGGCAAGACTTCCACCAATTTGAGTGAAATAGTGCCGGCATCTTTCCACGGCCGCATAAATGACCTATTTGTGGCCCTGGGCAAACAGCAGTGGGGGTGGTACCATAAGGAGAGCCAGGAGGTCGAATGGCATGAGGGACCCCGGCCCGACAGCGAGGAGCTTCTTGATCTGGCAGCCACTGAAACCTTTATAAATAACGGGAACGTTTTTGCCGTGGATCCCGGACAGATGCCAGAGACTGAACCTGCAGCGGCCATCTTTCGCTGGTGACAAGATACAAAAACACTTGCCACCTCATTGATTAACGTATATAATGTTTCCTACAACCAAATATGCAGGGGGTGCTTCCGAGCGGAGGCTGAGAGGAAAAGCGCCATGAAGCTTTCCAACCCTTTGAACCTGCCGTGATAAGCGGATATAAACAGTGAGACCGGACACGGGGACGTTTCTCCTGTCTGGGGCAGGCCGGGCAAACCAGATACGGGGGCCTTACTACTTCCCCGCGATGCCAGGCTTTTGGGAAATCCCATAGCAGCAATAGTTGTAATTTCGCTGTAGTAATACTGTTTCACTGTTTTTAACTGGTTAATGCCAGCGTAGGGATAAGCTTTTTTTAAACCGAAATTTTGATACGGGCCCTGTGCGGCCCGTTGTTTTTTTATTTGGGAATTGCGGAGAGGAGCAACTGCCTTGACTTATGTTATATTCCTGACAGTGGGAATTTTTACCCTGCTTGCAGTATTGTATGTATACCACACGCGCGGGAAATATTCGACAGTAGATGCCTTTCTAACGGCCAGGGGAACGCTGGGGAGCTGGGCTTCAGCGGCCACTGTTTTTGCATCCATCATGGGGGCGTGGATACTTTTTACCCCGGCTGAGGCCGGCACGTGGGGCGGAGTTGTAGCCTTTACCGGCTATGCCGTAGCACAGGCCCTGGCCATTATTGCTTTTGCCGTCCTTGGGCCGAGGATGAGACGGGTTGCCCCGCACGGTTCCTCACTGGTGGAGTTTGTCTACTACCGGTTCGGCGGACCCATGTATGCTGTTACTCTCATGGTTGGGGTCTTTTACATGGCCGTATTTTTGTGTGCCGAGCTAACCGGCATTGCCCTGGCCGTTAACATGGTGGCCGGTTTGCCGCTTTGGCTGACAGCGGTGCTGGTAGGTGGTGGAACACTTGACTATACTGCTTACGGTGGTATCCGCGGCTCTATTTTTACGGACAGCGTACAGGCTGTTGTTATAGTTCCGGCGCTGCTGCTCGCCTTTATCGCTACGGCAGCGGCAATCGGGGGCCCCGGTGCCCTTCTATCTTCGGTCAGGGAAATTGACCCTGCCCTTCTGAGCTTCGGTCATCGCGGGGGATGGGATTTTGCCCTAACCCTGTTGATCGCTGTTGTAGCGGCCAACCTTTTTCACCAGGGGTTCTGGTCCAGGGTATACGCCTGCCGCGATACTTCTGCCGTCAGGAGGTCCTTCCTTCTAGCCGGGGCCGCCATAGTGCCCGTTGTGGTTGTGGCCGGCCTGTTCGGGCTGATGGCGGTGGCCGGCGGGACACTGGAAGTCCCCTCGGCGGCGCTGTTTGAGGTGGTGCTGACGGCTGCCCCGGCGTGGGTGATGATTGTGGTGATTGTCCTGGCCGTGGCGCTGGTAATGAGCAGCACCGATACCCTTATTAACGCTGTTGCGGCCGTTTTCACGGTCGATATTGCTCGTTTTTACCCCGGGACCTCCCCGCAAACTCTGCGCCGGTGGGCAAGGGTGCTGACGGCGGTTATCTGCCTTGCTGCCGTCTCCGTGGCTTCACGCGGCTACAGTGTCCTTTACCTTTTCCTGCTTGCAGACCTTGCCTGTGCTGCAGCCGCCTTCCCCACCTTTTACGGTCTTTTTTCGGAGCGCCTGGGCGGACGGGGGGCGGTGTTCTCCACCCTGGCCGGGATTGCAGCGGGAGCGTACCTTTTCCCGGATCCTTCATTCACGCGCGGCAACCTGCTGTATTCTTTCCTGCTCGCCCTGCTGGTGCCGGCGGGTATTGCCATTTTCTT
This sequence comes from Syntrophomonadaceae bacterium, assembly GCA_003563385.1. Lineage (GTDB taxonomy): Bacteria > Bacillota > Dethiobacteria > DTU022 > UBA8154 > CSSED11-109. The sequence goes on along the minus strand of PWRZ01000169.1, from coordinate 17,829 downwards.
GGGCAGCGTTTCAAGCAGCAGGGCGGTGGACCTGGATGGGCTCTCCGAAAAAGTACACGATATTAAGGCATGATCAGCTGCTGTAGCTCGGGGACAGCAGCAAATACCTGCGTTTACTGACAGCTTTTCAATCCTTTGGCATTACGGGAGATATTTTTATACTATGAAAGGAGGGTTTATATGCCTGCTGAAAACTACCTTTCTCGAGCAATGTCCTTAAAAATGATCACCGCCGTGGGCCTGCTTGTAGCACTGGGTGTAGTGGCCGCTCCTTTTTCCATTCCCGTCGGGGTGGCCAGGGTTTACCCTGTACAGCATGCCATCAATGTGATTGCCGCGGTCCTGCTCGGTCCCGGTCCCGCTGTTTTGGCCGCTGTCTTGACTTCCACCCTGCGCAATATCCTGGGCACGGGTACCCCCCTGGCCTTTCCGGGCAGCATTTTCGGGGCGCTTCTGGCCGGGCTCGCTTTTCGCCTTTTTAAAAAGGAGTATATGGCGGCGGCCGGTGAACTGCTGGGCACGGGAGTGCTGGGTGCACTGGCGGCATTTCCGCTTGCTAAGTGGCTGCTCGGTTTTTCCGGTGTGGCCTATGCTTATATTGTCCCCTTCGCCCTCAGTAGTGTGGCCGGTTCTGCCATAGGGATGTTCATACTAGGTGTGTGGAGCAGGGTTCACGGTAACAAGAAAATGTTTTAATTTTTTTAACGGGGTGATTATAATGATAAGCGATGTTCGTGTTACCAGTATTATTTTTGACCAGTATTTTAAGACCCTTCGTTCCTGCCTGAAAGTAGATGTAGCCGTTGTTGGGGCCGGTCCGGCCGGCCTTACCGCCGCCTACTACCTGGCTAAAGGAGGATACAGGGTGGCTGTCTTCGAAAAGAAAATGAGCATTGGCGGCGGCATGTGGGGAGGCGGTATCATGTTTAATGTTCTGGTGTTCCAGGAGCAGTCAAGGGAAATACTGGATGAGATAGGAATAGCATACAGCGACCAGGGAGAGGGATACTATTCTGCCGATGCTGTCCTGGCCGCTGCAACGCTGGCTGCAAAGACTGCCGGGGCAGGGGCGAAGATATTTAACCTTCTCGCCGCCGAGGATGTCCTTGTTGAAGGAGGGAACAGGATTACCGGGCTGGTCTTGAACTGGAGCGCTGTTCAGCTGTCCAACCTTCATGTAGACCCCGTAGCTATGGAAGCCTCTTATGTGATCGATGCCACCGGGCACGACTGCCAGATTGCCGCCTTTGTCCAAAACAAGAATACCGGCAAACTGAACACGCCCACCGGGAAAATTATGGGGGAAAAGTCCATGTGGGCTGAAGAAGGGGAAAAGTTTGTCGTCGATTATACCGGGGAGGTCTTCCCCGGGCTTTATATCGCCGGGATGGCCGTCAGCGCGGTGCATGGTGGTTACAGGATGGGCCCCATTTTTGGTGGAATGCTGCTCTCCGGCAGGAAGGCGGCTGTAGAAATAATGGACAAATTACGCGGGAGCGATTAGCATGTCTGTCATGAGAAAGAATGAAAAAGGGCCGCTGTCTCTAGCCCGCGTGGCGGTGAAAACATGTTGAAATGCGTGTTAACTATTGCCGGCTCCGATTCCGGTGCCGGTGCCGGGATACAGGCCGACCTGAAGGCCATTTCCGCGCAGGGGGGAACATACGGCTTGACAGCCATTACGGCCGTTACGGCACAGAATACCCTCGGCGTGGACAGTTTTGTCGTTCTTTCCCCGCAGATGGTGGAGGCACAGGTAGAGGCGGTCATGCGCGATTTTCCCGTGGCAGCCGTCAAGACCGGGATGCTCGGCAGCGAGGAGGTCGTCAATGCCGTTGCCGCCGTGCTCGGTCGCCACGGGGTGCGCCGGGTGGTTGTTGACCCGGTAATGGTGGCCAAGAGCGGAGACCCTCTCCTGGAGGAGAGCGCCCGCGCGGCGGTGCAGGAGAAGCTTTTGCCCCTGGCCCTCGTTGTCACCCCCAATATCCCCGAGGCCGCGGTGTTGTGCCAGGACAGCATTAACAGCGTTGATGATATGAAGGAGGCGGCTGTAATGCTGCATAAAATGGGGCCGCCTTACGTCCTGCTAAAAGGAGGGCACCTGGGGGGCAGGCTGCTCGTAGATATCCTTTTTGACGGGGAAAAACACTATTATTACCATGCCCCGCGGGTGCAGACGAGGGATACCCACGGCACAGGCTGCACTTACTCTTCTGCCATCGCCGCCCACGCAGCCCTGGGCAGGCCGGTGCCCCTGGCCGTTAAGGCTGCCCGGGAATACCTGCAGGCCATTCTTCCCCGCAGTCCCCGCCTGGGGCAGGGCTCCGGCCCCATGGACCACTTTGCCCTGCTTATGCGGCGCTGAAGCGGTCATTATTTAAAATCTTGCCCGGGCCTGCCTGAAATTCCCTGCAGGTTAACCGGCATCCATTTTTCTATAGAATTGGAGGAGCAAGAATGTTCAAGGGTGGGAAAAACCTCTCTGCGCTGCGGCAAAAAAGGCCGCTTGTTCACCATATTACCAACTCGGTTACCATCGCTGACTGTGCCGATGTAACCATGTCCATAGGTGCCCTGCCTGTTATGGCCCATGCTCCCGATGAAGTGCCGGAGATGGCCGGCACGGCTGACGCGGCCGTCATAAACACGGGGACTCTCTATCCCTTCCAGGTGCGGTCCATGCTGGAGCTGGGCAGGATAGCTGCAGAGAGAGGTATTCCCGCCGTCCTCGACCCGGTAGGAGCGGGGGCCACTTCCTACCGCACCGCTACAGCCCGCATGCTCATTAAAGAAGCAAACATTCCCATTATCAAGGGCAACGCCGCGGAGATAGGGATACTGGCAGGAGTGCGCGCTGTAAAGATCAGCGGTGTGCAGTCCCTGGACGGCGGTGCAGACCCGCTGGAATCGGCCCGCAGGCTGGCGGCTTCCACAAGCCAGCAGCAGCCGGTAGTGGCCGTGAGCGGGCCCGTGGATGTGGTTACTGACGGCGAGAGGGTGGCCAGGATACACAACGGCCACTTCCTTTTACCGTTGGTTGTGGGAAGCGGGTGCATGGCCGCCTCGCTGGTGGCCGCTTTTGCCGCCGTTGAGGGTGATTTTTTTTACGCCGCTGTCGCCGCCCTTGCCGCCATTGGCGTGGCCGGTGAGATCGCGGCTGCTGTCAAAGAAGTGTCCCTGGGGCCGGCGCTGTTTAAAGTTCGCCTGCTTGATGCCCTTTATCATCTTACGCCGGATGAGCTTGACAGGAGGGCCAAGGTAGAAATACAATGACACTACGGCCCGGTGATACAACGAAAATTATGCAAATGTATAAAGAAGGGAAGGCAGCAGCACATTGATATACCTACCCGGTTCGGAAAGCGGCGTCATCGATTACAGTGTATACGTAATTACCGATAGTAAACTGTCCCGGGGGAGAGGCCATCTGGAGGTGGTTGAAAAAGCCCTTGCCGGGGGGGCAACATGTATCCAGCTGCGGGAAAAGGAGCTGTCATCGAGAGAGCTCTTTAACCTTGCCCGCGAACTGCTGCGTGTTACTGCCCCCAAACGGGTGCCCCTTATCGTGAACGACCGCCTGGATGTAGCCCTGGCTGCGGGGGCTGACGGTGTGCACCTGGGGCAGGACGACCTGCCCCCAATGGCAGCGCGGCGCATTATACCTCCGGAGATGATACTGGGAGTATCAGTGGACAACGCAGGACAGGCCGTTGAAGCGCAGCGCCTGGGGGCATCTTACCTCGGTGCGGGCGCCGTTTTTGGCACCGGCACCAAGCTTGATGCCGGGGAACCCATCGGGTTGGAAGCCCTGGCCTCCATCTGCCGGAGCGTCAATATTCCCGTTGTCGGCATTGGGGGCATAGACGCCCAAAACGCCGGGGAGGTCATTAAAGCAGGAGCGGCGGGAGCGGCTGTTATATCCGCCGTAGTTGCCGCCGAAGATATTGCCGCCGCTGCCGCTGAATTGAAGCGTGAGGTGCAAAAGGAGCTGCTTGCCAGGTAGATGCAGGGTTGAAAAAGCCGGGTAAAGGCGGGTTAGGGCTGTTTCAGTCGAATTGCCCGGGAAAGGGACCATGCTTGCATGCCGCCGGTTTTATATAGCCGTTTCAGTTTGTATATAAGGAGGCGGGGGCTATTTCAGGTAAAATGAAAGAAGTAACTATTTACACGGACGGGGCATGCAGCGGAAACCCCGGCCCCGGGGGCTGGGCCGCACTGCTGGCCTACGGGGACCGGGAAAAAGAAATCTATGGAAGTGAAAAACACACCACCAACCAGAGAATGGAAATGAAAGCCGCGCTTGAGGGATTGAAAGCCCTAAAGGAGCCGTGCCGGGTTAAGCTCTGCACGGACAGCGCTTACCTGGTCAATGCTTTTACAAAGGGCTGGCTTAAGAAGTGGCAGCTTAACGGCTGGAAAACTGTGAACAGGGAACCGGTCGAAAACCAGGACTTATGGAAGGAGCTGCTTGATCTTTGCAGAAAGCACGAGGTGCGCTGGGTTAAGGTTGCCGGGCACAGCAACGACGAACGCAACAACCGCTGCGACCTGCTGGCACGAAAGGCCATTAGCAGGGGGTAAATGCATAAAAGGCCCCTATTGGTTAGTGGGCAATGCAGCCTGGAGGAGGTAATTGTTTGTATCCGGTACTTTTTCAAATAGGTGAGTTTAAAGTATATTCTTACGGTGTCATGCTCGGTCTGGCCTTTGCAGTGGGAATATATTTTGTCATGAAAGAAGCTCCGAGGCATGGAATAAACAGGGAGCACCTGGTGGAGGCTTTCATAATAATTATCGTGCTGGCCATTATCGGTTCCCGCCTGGCGTACGTATTTTTGTTCTGGGATTCATTTTCTGCCGCCAACTGGTGGCGGATACTGGATATCAGGGGGGGCGGCCACGTTTTTTACGGAGGGCTGTTTGCCTCTTTGCTGGGGGCTATCCTTTACTGCCGCTACCGCAAGACCGGTTTTTTTATGCCGCTGGACCTGGTTACACCTTATATCGCCCTGGGATACTCCCTGACCAGGATCGGCTGCTTTTTAAACGGCTGCTGTTACGGGACTGTCACGGATCTTCCCTGGGGAGTTGTCTTCCCTGTGGTGGACGGCCTGACCAGGCATCCAACACAGCTGTATTCATCTGCGGCCGCTTTTTTAATTTTTCTCCTGCTTCTTCGCCTGAAAGAGCGCAGCTATTTTGACGGCTATGTTTTTGCCCTTTTCCTTGTTTTTTACGGCATTTACCGGTTCGCCATCGAGTTTTTCCGCGTAGAAGAATCGTTGCTCTGGTTTATGACGGTGGCGCAGTTAACGGCTGCCCTAATGGTTGCCGGCGGGCTGCTGGCACTGCTCTGGCATAAACGGGAGATCGGGAAAAAACTGCCGGCAGGCCGGTAGATCTTCTTAGTTTGGCGGGTAGTGGCCCTGGCTGTTACCTTTGCCCGTTACTGAAAACTTTAAACGCTTTTTCCTGCCATTATGACACTGTTATACTGTTTAGTGCTGTCAAAGGTTATTTTATAAAAAATTAAGGCCGGCTCCAGGAAGGAGCCGGCCTTTACTTCGGAGAACCGTATTTTGGCCGCTGCCCATTTCCCCTTCCAGGTGTTGGCAAATAAAATACGGGTGGACAGGATCTTTATATTATATTCTTTGCCGGGGGCAGTTTCAAATGGCCTGCATCAGAAGAAAATGGCATGTTAAAACTACCGCAGTTAAAACAAAATATATTAACTCTATGACGATATGAAAGGAAAGGGTTTATGCAGGCCAAAAAGCGGATGATATTAATTTTAAGTTTGGTGCCGTTCCTGATGGTGCTGGGCAATTCCATGCTCATACCGGAGTTTCCAACTATAAGATCGCAGCTTAATATCAGCCAGTTCCAGGTGGGGCTTTTAATTACATTTTTTTCTGCCCCGGCAGCTGCAGCCATTCCTTTTTTGGGCTATCTTTCTGACAAAAAAGGCCGTAAAATAATCATCGTGCCGGCCGTTATACTGTACGGCATCGGGGGAGTGGTTTCCGGTCTGGCCTCAGTGTTAATGGAAAGCCCCTATGCCGTTATTTTGGGAGGAAGGGTAATCCAGGGGTTGGGTGCCGCCGGTACCGCACCCATTGCCATGGCCCTGGCCGGTGACCTTTATAAAACTAAAGAGCGCAGTGAAAGTATGGGTATTCTGGAGGCTGCTAACGGTATGGGCAAGGTGCTCAGTCCTATAATCGGGGCCGCTGTTGCCCTTATTGTCTGGTATGCGCTGTTTTTTTCCTATGCCATCCTTTCATTACCGGTAGCCTTTTTTATATGGCTGCTGATAAAAGAACCGGCCGGCACCAGGGAAGAAGCTCCTTTCAGAGAATACCTGAGCAGCATGGCTGTCATAATGCAAAAAAAGGGCATTTCTCTTTTGTTCAACTTCCTGGGGGGGATGGTGGTCCTTTTTATACTTTTTGGCGTTCTTTCAATTATCTCCGATATAATGGAGACAAACTTTAACCTGGGGGGGATAGCAAGAGGGGCGGTGCTCTCCATTCCCCTTCTGTTTATGTCAGTAACTGCTTACCTGACCGGTCTCTATTTAAAAAATAAAGGAAAATATTACAAGATTTCTTACTTTGCCGGTCTGCTCACTGTAAGTGCAGCCATGGCGCTTCTTCCTTTGTGCTACCGGAATGCGTTAATATGCCCGCTTATGCTGGCGCAGCTTGGCTTTGGCAGCGGGTTGGTCCTTCCCGCTATCAATACAATGGTCACCAGTGCAGCCGAAAGTGAGCAGAGGGGCGGTATAACCTCACTATACGGAAGCGTGCGTTTCATTGGAGTGGCCCTGGGGCCGCCGGTGTTTTCCCTTCTGCAAAACGGCGGCATTACCTTTATGTTTTTAAGCGGGGGCGCTGCGGCACTGACGGCGGGGATACTGGGCTTTCTATTTATCAGCGAAAAAATAATTCTGCAGCCGGCCGGAAGCCCGGCCTAAAGCATAGTGACGGACTACCCGGCCTTCCCGGTAGCAAATGAAGCACGGAGATTTTTAGACCTCGATATAATTCCTTTTGAAACTGAATCCCCATTTTGCCTTAAGACAGATTAAGCATGCGGGCGGTGCCCTGTGCTTGAAGTGCAAAAGTAAAAGGGCGGTTTTTTTAATTCCCGATTGGCAGGGCAAAAGTTTGCATAGAAAAAACAAATTTTCTCCAGGCAAAAGGAAAACCAGGGAAAATGTAGAATTATTTTCTTTGTTTTACAGTTAATGTTGAGGAGTCCCGTATGGCCCGTATCCTGGTTTTGATCACCATTTTTTATGTCCTCGGAATCATCCTGGGACGTTATTATTTTACCATCCCGGAAACCGTCTACCTTGCTGTCGGTGCCCTGAGCTGGTCTACCTTACACCTGCTTTTCAAGCGGGTAGGCCTGCAGGTGCTTATCCCGCTGCTGCTTATTTTCCTGGCAGCCGGGAGCCTGGCTCTAAACCTTTCCCTGCAGAAAGCAGCCGGCAGTATCCGCCATTTTAGCGGGGAAAGGTGCACCCTGGTGGGCATGGTGGAAGACGAGCCCCTCTGGCGGGAAGGCGACGTCGTTTTTCCCCTGCGTACAGAAAAGGTAACAGTTAAAGGCGAGGAGCAGCCTGTGAGCAGCACGGTGCGGGTTGTCGTCAGGCTGGATGATCCTGAATGGGATGGTTATGTGCAGAGTATTGAACAGGGCGGGGCGGGGGAAGAGAGCCCCGGGATAGACGGCGTGGGTAGAAATAAGGCTTTTTCTGCTTTGTCCTACGGCCAGAAAGTATCCCTGCAGGGTGTCCTCTATGAACCCGGGGAGAGGCGCAACCCCGGAGGCTTTGATTACCGGGCTTTCTTGGAAACGAGGGGTGTGGCGGCCACATTTTATGGTTCGGCCAATGGTGTTACCCACCTGGGCATCGCTGCAGAGCTTTCCCCCCTGCGGCGCGCGGCCCTTGACATTAAGGCTAAAATGTCCGCTGTCCTGGAAGCATACCTGCCCGAAAGGGAAGGCCGGCTGCTAGCCGGTATGCTCTTCGGGGAGCGGAGGGCCCTGGATGAAGATACGGAGAAACATTTTGCCCGCAGCGGGGTATCACACCTGCTCGCTGTTTCCGGCCTGCACGTGGGCATGGTAGCCGCTGTTTTATGGTCGCTCTGGAAAAAAGCGCGCGTTACGGGGGCTGCCGCCTTCTTTTTAACGCTCTTTTTTTTATTTGCTTACGTCTATATCACCGGTCTTAAGCCGGCCACGCTGCGCGCTTTTATCATGATAGCCATGGCCATGGGTGCCGTGTACCTGGGCCGCCGCAGGGATCTTTTTACGGCCCTGGCAGCAGCGGCCTTTATTACGCTTGTATACAATCCCCTGCTTCTTTTCAATGCCGGATTTCAGTTTTCATACGCCGCTACCGCTTCCATAATCCTGTTCGCTTCCCCGCTGCGGCAGAGAATCATTGTTTTTTTCGATAGAGCGGCTTCATTATTTGGTGCATTGCCGGCTAATGGAGGAAAGGAACTTCCTCAGGCCGAAATGACAGCTGATGCCGATACTGTGGCTACCCTTACCGAAGCGCTCTCACCGGTGCTGTCAACGTTAAGGGGCAAACTGTCTTCGCTGGCGGCCGTTACACTGGCAGCGCAGGCCGGTGTACTTCCCCTTACGGCCTACTATTTTGGGGAGATTTCTTTTGTTGCTCTTTTGGCCAACATATTGGTCCTTCCCCTTATGCCTCTAATTATTTTTACCGGTCTGACCGCCGCTGTTTTGGGCCTTGTCATTCCCCCTGTCGCTGCGCTGCTGCTCCTGGCCGGATACCCTCTCCTTTTTTATACCCTCTTTGTTACAGAGTTTGTGGGGGGACTGCCCTACGCATTCATGTCCGTCTACCCTCCCCGATTACACTGGCTCGGTTATTATTACCTTTTTTTCTTCTCAGCCGCTCTCTGGGGAAGAAAGCTGTTACATTTAGTATCAATCCGTAGAGACCGCCTCTCATTTTACTTTCTTACCGCCGTACTGCTGCTGGCATTGTTTTTTACCTGGCCGGGGGTGTTTGAAGGAAGCGGGGGGAACCTGGAAGTTGTTTTCCTTGATGTAGGCCAGGGAGATGCCATTTACATACGCACGCCGCATGGGGGAAACATACTTCTAGACGGCGGGGGAAGGCCGGCTTACCTGGGGGAAGTTGATGGCCCCGGCCGCAGTGTTGTTCTTCCATACCTGGAGTTCCGGAGAGTAAAGAAGCTGGATATGGTGATAGTAAGCCATCCACACGAAGATCATTACGGCGGCCTGCTGGCTGTCCTTGAGGAAATACCGGCCGATATGCTGGTAACAAGCGCGGATGAATCTTCTGCCCGCCACTACCTGGAGCTGCTGAACCTTGCCGAAAGAAAGGGTATTCCCCGGAAAATTGTCGAGAAGGGAGACAGGCTCTTTTTGGGGCCCTCACTTGAAGCAGTGGTTTTAAATCCCCCCGCAAATCTCTATCAAGGAACGGGGAGCGACAGCAATAACAATTCACTGGTTCTGGATATGGGCTACGGCGAGGTGCGCTTTCTGTTTACCGGCGACATAGAGGCATCTGCAGTGGAGCGCCTTTTGAGGGAGGGACTGCTGCCCCGCAGCGATATTTTGAAGGTGCCTCACCACGGCGGTTACCTGGAGGCCATGCCAAGCTTTCTTGAAACGGTGGAACCGCAGGCAGCCGTGATCACGGTGGGGACAAACCCTTTCGGTCATCCCCACCCCTATACCCTGGAAGCCCTGCAGGAAAAGGGTGTCAAAATATACCGCACCGATTGGCACGGTGCGGTAACCGTAAGAAGCGACGGCCTTGGCTGGTCGGTGGAATACATGCTTACACCGCTGTCCGGTGAAGCCGATGCTGCCATCCATGCTGTACAGGGGCTGAAAATGGAAGGCGGGAAGGAGCCCTTTCAAGTGATAAAAGCAGGAAAATGAAGCAGGAGGTACGTCCCCCTGCTTCATTTCTTTTACTCTTTTAGTTCATCGATAATAGCCTGGAGGTGCCAGAGAATATCCTCCAGGGCATCCATCATGTACAGGTAGATTGAAGAGGAACGGGCCAGGCAGATACCCTTGATAAGGCGCTCTTCGTGTTCTACGGCAAACTGGCGGGCCAGCTGTTTATATCTCTTTTTTTCCTTGAGGACGTAGTCTACAAGTACCGCGTTCCTGGTAAGAACGATATCGTTGAGGTGTAAGAAAAGGTTCCGTATCCCCCTGAACAGCTCTTCCAGCTCCGTGACGGCCTTTTCAGTGAAGAGAATCCCTTCCTTGTTTTTCGTTTCCGTCTGTTGGCTGAGCTTTTCCAGGTCGAAGACGATCTTCTGGTAGTTGCTGAGAATGGAGGCGGCTGAAGCAATTTCCTCAGTCTTGAGGGATGGGTCGGTGGTGACGAACTTCTGCACTTTCCCCAGGAGTGTATCGATCTCCTTCGTTTTCTGCTTTGCTTCTTCGATAAACTTAAGCTGACCTTTGTAAAAACCCTTGAATATTAAGGATAATACCTCTTGAATCTGCTCTGTAAGGCTTTCCATGTTCTGGGCCAGTTCCAGGTTCAAATTGCTCAGGTCTGCAGCCATGTTTATCTCTCCTTTCTGGAACAATAAAGTGTATTTAATAGCATTATATCATTAAACGGGCTGCTTGTAACAATTTATTTAACTTTTCAGATAAATTACCGTAGATGCCCCGATCCCTGGAGGCCGCTGCTTTTTTGTTTCACTCTTTTAGAAGGATTTGTGTTAAGGGAAATAGAATATCATTATAGGAGGGTGTCAGGCAATGATCATAGACGTCCATGTTCATGTATTTCCCCCGGATGTGATAAAGGAGATAAAAAAATATACCGACAGGGATCCGTTTCTGCACATGATCTGTTCCAGTCCCGTACACAAATATGCCACCGTGGAGGAGCTAATTGAAGAGATGGACCGCTGCGGGGTGCAGTATGCCGCCGCCGGTGGCTTTGCTTCATCTGACCCCGGGCTGTGCCGGGAAATGAACGATTACGTGCTGGAGGCGGCCCGGAAATACCCCCGGAGGATACTGCCGATGGCCATAGTATGGCCGCTGGACCGCGGCATGGAAAGCGAGATTGCCCGTGCCGCAGATGAGGGTGCGGCAGGTGTGGGGGAGCTTTTCCCCTGGGGGCAGAAATTTGATCTTGCAGGGCGACAGGCCGCCAGGCTGGCCGGCCTCTGCCAGGAGAGAAACCTGCCGCTGTTGATTCACGTTAATGAAAGCGTCGGGCATGATTACGCCGGCAAGGGCGATGTTTCCATCAAGGAAGCGGCTGACTTTGCGGAAATGTATCCCCAGCTGACGATCATATTTGCCCACTGGGGCGGGGGGCTGTTCTTTTACGAGCTGATGCGTGGAATGAAGCGCCAGCTGCAGAATGTCTACTACGACACTGCGGCCAGCCCTTTTTTATTCAGCAGCGCCGTTTACCGCGTGGCCAGGGAAATAGGAATCCTGCATAAGATCCTGTTGGGTACCGATTATCCGCTTATTTCTCCTCGAAGGTACCTGCGCGAATTAAGTGAAGCGGGGCTCCAGGATGGCGAGATAGAAATGGTCCAGGGCCAAAACGCCCGCCGGTTATTTTTCCGTCCCCAGTAGCATGTGCATGTTTATCAACTTCATCATATCTGTCCTGCTCAGTATGCCCACCAGCCGGTCGTTTTCTACCACCAGGACCCTGCCGGTGTTGCCGGCAGCCATCTTCATCATTACCTCAACTGCCTCTGTTTTGGGAGATGCTACTACCAGTTCACGCAGCGGCGTCATGATTTGGGCCGCCTCGGTATAGGGCCACTTTTGCAGCGGCACTTCCCGCACCTGGTTAAAAGTGACCATACCAATGAGGCGGCCTTTTTCGGTAACGGGAAAGGCGCCGAACTTGTACTGGAAGAACTTTTCAACGAGCTGGTCAAGGGTCAGGTTGGGGGAAACGGTATGCACGTCAGGGCTCATTACCTGCGACACCGGGACTCCCTTGAAGGTCTGATGAAAAACAAGCTGGGAGTAGCTGGCCTGTCCCGACTGGTAGAGCATCCAGCCCAGGAAAATGTACCATAACCCCCAGATCCAGTATAGCTGGAATATCATGTAAAACCCCAGGCCGATGGCCATAAAGGCAAAAACGCTACCGATGATAACGGCAATACGCGTGGCGCGGAGTAAGTTTTTCATAAAGTGCCAGAGCCCTGCCCTGAGGACGCGGCCACCGTCCAGCGGGAAGGCCGGTATCAGGTTTATCGTCCCCACGATAAAGTTCAGCGTGGCCAGGAACCCGAACACGTAGCTTACGGCCAGGTCTTCCGGCAGGGAAAAATAGACAAGCCAGCACAGCAAGGCCAACCCGATACTTGTAGCCGGACCAACCAGTGCTATCTTCAGTTCAACCCCGGGCTGATCGGGTTCTCTTTCCAGTTGGGCGACCCCTCCAAAAATAAAAAGAGTGATTCTTTTTATAGGGATTCCTTTTTTGATGGCCATTAAAGAATGGGCCAGTTCGTGCAGCAGCACGGATGTAAAAATTAGTATCGTTGTTCCTGTGCCCATCACCCAGTATACAGAGGGCTCCAGCCCGGGGACCTGGTTTGGAAAGTAGTGCTGGGACAGGGAGAAGCTGAAAAGGGCGAAAACGAGCAGCCAGCTGGCGTTAATTTCGATATCTATGCCCCATAACCGTGTCAATTTAAAAGAATTCATCTTCCCACCCCTCGTATAACATCATTATTTTAATTCATCAACAGGGCGGTAATTCCTGCACCTGCCAGAGAAAAAATAATACAGGGCTGCTTAACGGGGAAATACTATAAGAGAAGCAGAATACTTGCACAAAAAAAATGCGATAGGGAGTGATCTTCAAGTTATGCGTTTGCTGATGCTTTCCTGGGAATTCCCACCGCTGGGAGTGGGGGGCCTTTCACAGCACGTTTTCGAAATTTCCAGGGCCCTGGCGGCGGAAGGTTGCCGTGTGGAGGTTATTACTGCCGGCGGTGAAGATCTGCCGGAGAAAGAGCTTATGAATGGAGTGAAAGTCTGGAGGGTGAGCCCCTATCACGCGGGGAAAGAAAGGGGGTTTATCGATTGGGTGCAGCGGTTAAACTTTGCTCTGCTGGAAAAAGGGGCCATGCTTTGCAACCGCGGCGGCAGGTTTGACCTTGTTCATGCTCACGACTGGCTGGTTGCCTACGCGGCCCGGGCCCTTAAGCATATCTATACCATGCCCCTGCTGCTGACCATGCATGCCACCGAATTTGGTCGAAACAGCGGGCTGCACAACGACGAGCAGCGTTATATCAGCGGTATTGAGTGGTGGCTTGCCTACGAGGCCTGGAAAGTGATCTGCTGCAGCGGCTACATGCGAGAAGAGCTACACCGGGCATTCCAGCTTCCCGAAGAAAAGGTTGTGGTTGTAGCAAACGGTATCAGGCCGGAGGCTTTTGAGACGGCCGGTGGTGTGTCATCACTTCCGGAACACCTGTTAAACAGCGGTGATAAAATAATATTTTATGTGGGCCGGCTCGTAGTTGAGAAAGGGGTGCAGGTGCTTCTGGAGGCGGCCCCATATGTTCTCAGACGTTTTCCGGAGGCTAAATTTGTTATAGCCGGTACCGGCCCATACGGGGAGCACCTTAAGGAAAAGAGCGTGGAACTGGGTCTGGGAGACAGGGTCTATTTCTGCGGTTATATAGATGATGGCACCCGCAACGAGCTTTACAGGCTGGCTTCTGCAGCGGTATTTCCGAGCCTGTATGAACCTTTTGGTATTGTTGCACTGGAGGCCATGGTTTCCGGTGCGCCCGTTATCGTCTCGGCGTGCGGCGGCCTTGATGAAATTGTAGAACACGAGGTTGATGGCCTGAAGGTGCCGCCCGGCGATGCAGCCCGGCTGGCCAGGGAGATTACCCGCCTGCTGGCGGACGAAAATGCTGCCGCTTCCCTGGCCGATAAGGGGTACAGTAAGGCTGTCAAGAACTACTCCTGGAAAGCTGTGGCCTCGCAGACGGCCGGGATTTACAGGGAGATAGTTTTTTCCCCGGATAACAAGAAATGGCAGGATACCGCCGGTGATACGCATCCCCTACAGAAGGCAGTGGAACAGAAGGGGGGGGCGGGACCGCCGCTGTAATATCTATGGTATCGGCCTGCCGTTGGACCAGTGGGAATTTCTTCTTCATAATAGGGGGGATATCTGGTATAATAATATTGACAAACACGATCTTATCAGGATAGATAGGAGATGTTATGAGAATTCCTATTGCCAGGCCTGGGTATATTTACGTGGCTCTGTCAATTGTGCTGACGGTATTATTATATTTGCTGTCAAGCGTGTTGTTTGTTATCTTGCTTTTATTGACGGTATTTACGGTATATTTTTTCCGCGACCCATATAGAGAACCACCAGCAGGAGACAACCTGCTCCTGGCCCCTGCCGATGGCAGGGTCATGAAAGTCGAAAAAATCCATGAGCCTTATTTTATAAACGGTGAAGCCCAGAAAATAAGTATCTTTTTATCCCTTTTTGACGTCCATATCAACCGTTCTCCCTTTGGGGGGACTGTGCCGTTCTGCCGCCATATACAGGGCCGCTATCTTGCCGCTTTTAAAGAAGAAGCTCCCCGTGAAAACGAACGCAACCTTATAGGTATAGAAACTGAAGAGGGCAGGATGCTGGTGGTTCAGGTGGCCGGTATGGTAGCGAGAAGGATAGTGTGCTGGATAAAACCGGGTGATTTGGTTGAAAGAGGTGCGCGCATCGGTATGATCAAGTTCGGCTCCTGTACCGAGCTGTACATGCCTCTGCACGCAAATATTACTGTGAAGGAAGGTGAGAAGGTACGTGGAGGAGAAACAATTGTGGCCCAGTTTTAAATGGGCTATAAAGAAGAATATTCCCAATGTTTTTACCATGGGAAACCTGGTCCTGGGGGTACTGGCCCTGCTGTATATTGTGGAGGGCAATTACGAGCTGGGCATATCGCTGGTATTTATTTCCATGGTGCTTGACGGCCTGGACGGGAAGCTGGCTCTCAAGCTGAAGGTGACAAGCGAGCTGGGGAAGCAGCTCGACTCCCTCTGTGACTTGGTTTCTTTTGGTGTAGTACCTGCTGTAATCCTGTACCAGTTTTCATTTTACCAGTTTGGCGCAGCGGGACTGCTTATCACCGTGTTGTTCCCCATGGCCGGTGCTTACCGCCTGGCCCGGTTTAACCTGACCAAGTCCAGCGGCAGCGATTTCATCGGTCTACCCATAACAATGGCTGGTGGAGCCCTTGCAGCGCTGGCCCTGCATGGCGACCTGTACCATACGTGGATACCGCCGCTCTATGCAGTAATCCTTACATACCTGATGGTCAGCAGGGTACGCTACCCGGCTATCAAAAAAGGTCAGCGCAACTTGAAGTCTCTTACTGTGGCCATCTTTTATCTTGGAATAGTTGGATATATTGTCTTCGTCTTATTCATGCGCGAGATGGTCCTTTACCTGCTCATTTCATACGTTTCCTTTGGCTTGCTTTATAATCTGGTCAGGCTGAAGCGGGACGAGAACGTGGAACAGTCGCTTGTTTCTGTGCTTCTGCTGGGCGACAAAGGGGATTTACCACCTCATTTGTAGAAATAAAAACAGGTTTTTTCAAGGAAATGGCCTATTGGCATGCAGCGTAACACAGGACCTATGTCAGGTAGAAGAAGTTGACGTCTGCAGATCTTTTTGTTTAGTAAGCCTGTAAACGGCGCTGTCATGAGCGCTGCCCTGGAAGTGTTTGAGCAGGTAACCGGCCACTACTCCTGCTATAATCCCCTCGCCGATAATAACCGGTGTATGGGCGAAGAGGATAAGGTAAAATGTCTCAGCAGGAAAGCCACCCAGGACGAGGAAGGTGCTTCCCAGCAGCACTTTAATAAAGGCTGACAGCAGGCCGGCAGGTACGGCCAGCGCAACAGAGTATTTTTTCCCCGAGGGCAGGTAATTTCTCAAAGTATGGTAGACCAGGTAAGCCGCCAGCGCGGCAAAGCCCATGTTGAAGGCGTTGACACCCAGGGTGACGATACCGCCGTGCCCGAGAAGAAGCCACTGCAGGAATATGGCCATGGAAACGGCTATGAAAGAGAGTGGGCCGAGCAGAATGCCCGCCAGCCCCACAAAGGTGAAGTGCACAGAGGTAAAACCCATCGGAATATGCAGCAGCGAGGAAATAAAAACAGTAGCGGCGACCAGGCTTACCTGGGTCATGCGGTTGAGAAGCAACCGCTGCGCCGATTTCAGAAAAATTCCCACGGAAAGTGAAAGCGAGAGCCCGTAGCCGGCCAGGCTCAGGGCGGGGGGAAGCAGGCCGTCGGGTATGTGCAAGGCAATCTCCTCCCGGTATTAATATAAGTAACACGTATTTTAAAAAAGGGGTTTGGTGGTAGCACCCTCATAAAATTTGTAACACTGCCACCGTAATAATAGCACATTCCGGGCTTTAAGGCAAGGCAGTTTTTATATTACAGCCCAAATATAGTAAGGGGCCGCCGGCAGGGAAGGTATTGCAGCAGGCTTCATAGAAAATATTATTATATGTGCCCTATAGGGCGCGGCAGTTCAGCATTTTAAAAGTCCAGCTTGGAGGAGGCAGCGCCATGGGAAGTGTTAAAGATTTAACCGTTATTAGCGATCCTGCCGGCACTGTGCCCGGGAAGGGGCGCTTTGTTTTTTCTGACCGCTATTCAGTGTTTGACTGGGGAGAAATGCCTGACCTTATCGAGAACAAGGGCAGGGCTCTCTGTATAATGGGGGCTTACTTTTTTGAGAAGCTCCAGGATGCCGGGGTAAGGACCCATTACCGGGGCCTAGTTGAAGGTGACCGTTCCAAGCCCCTTTCCGAGCTGCAGGAAGCCTCTAACGTGATGGAGGTCGACCTGTTCAGGGTAATCAAGCCGGCGGAAAGGATAGACGGCTACGACTATTCAGCTTTTCGGAATGAGAGCGGCAACTTCCTTATTCCACTGGAGATAATATACCGTAATTCTCTCCCGGAGGGCTCGAGCGTTTTCAGGAGGCTGAAGGAAGGAAGCTTAAGCCCGGCGGACATCGGCCTGGAAGAGGTACCCTCTCCCGGAGTAAAGCTCTCCCGCCCGGTCCTTGATTTTTCCACCAAGTTGGAGCCCACTGACAGGTACCTGCGCCGCGGAGAAGCGGCTGAGATTGCCGGGCTCAGTGAGAGTGAGCTGCAAGAAATAATAAGGATCACCCTGCAGGTCAACGACCTTATTACGGCCGAAACGGCCCGCGCCGGGCTTTTCCACGAGGACGGCAAGATAGAGTATGCTTTTGACGGGGAGCGCAACCCGGTGCTTGTGGATGTGCTGGGGACGCCAGACGAGTGCCGGTTTACATTTGAAGGAATGCCGGTAAGCAAAGAAGTAGCCCGTATTTTTTACCGCGGCACTTCCTGGTACAGGGAAGTGGAAGAAGTAAAAAAGAAAGACCGGGTGGGGTGGAAAAAGCTCGTTTTTTCTGCCCCACCCTTGCTGCCGGAGCGCCTTAAAGAGCTCATTTCCATGCTTTACACGGCCTGCTGTAATGAAATAACGGGTTCGCAGTGGTTTGACGTGCCCCCGCTTAAAAAAGTACTGCAGGAGCTAAAAGAAGTAATGGAGCGGGAAATATCTGCCCCGTAGGGGCCCCTTTGGGGGTGACAAGGGGGGGTGACATAGGTGACGGGTGACAGGGGGACGGGGTACTTGGGTGACAGGGGGACGGGGTACTTGGGTGACAGGGGGACGGGGTACTTG
>PWRZ01000149.1 GCA_003563385.1 Syntrophomonadaceae bacterium | reverse complement strand
TCTTCATTCAGGGCACTGCTGCTGACACCGGGAAAGTTGGTTTATTGTGAAAGCTGCGGTTCGCTGCTCGTGGCGGGCGATTGAGAGAGGAGGATAAGCGCTGGGAAACAAGGGTGTGAAGTCGAAGTCCAGGCGCGCCTGGAAAAAGTATATTGTCCTGCTTGTCGCACTGCTGCTGATAGGAGGCCTGCTTCTGGGTGCCGTCGTTGGAATAATCGATTATGTCGCTCTTGGAGAAGAGCCTGTCCCTTCAGGGGTGGATGATTATATTATCTTCCTGGAACAGCAGGCCGCCGGACTGGAGGAGGCTTTAAGCGAAAGCCCCGGTGATATTGAGCTGCAGGCCCGGCTGGGCAGTATTTACTATGAGCTGGCCATGCATTACTGGCAGGAAGGCGATCCCGGGGGGGCGGCATTTGCCGCAAAAAGCAAAGAGGTTCTCCTGGAGGCCGTGAAAGGGGGAACTGATGACCCCCAGCTGACCATGCGCCTGGCCCTGCTTTGTTTTTTCCAGGAAGAGGATGAGCAGGCGGAGGAGTACTTCCAGATGACGCTGCACCTCGATGAGGATAACCCGGAAGCACACCTTTACTACGGAATATTCCTCTCCTCGCAGGGGCTCGACAACAGGGCTGCTGTGCACTTAAGAAAGGTCCTGCAGTTGGTGGAAGAGGAATCCTACCTGGGGCAGACCGCACGTCTCTATTTAGAACTGCAGGAGGAAAAAGAATGACCGTCCCGGGAGCGGGCAAGCCATAAATGGAGCATAGAGCTGCGGCGGGTACCGCCGCTGTTGGAATGACGGGGCTTATAAATACATTCGGAAGCCCCGTCATTATTTTCCGTTCCTTTTCATTGACATAAACTGTCCGCTTGTTTAGTATATATTTAAATGCAAGTTATTTGCAGTTAAGTGTTTAATACCAGCACCGGGCGCCCGGTAGGAGCCAAAAAATATGGACGAACGCGGGGTTGTTGTAAAGACGGAAGGGTTGAGCATGCTGCTGAATGGCAGCGTGATACTGGAAGATATAAACCTGGGAATCTACCCGGGGGAAATGGTCTGCATTATTGGACCCAATGGAGCGGGGAAGACAACCTTGCTGCGCATTCTACTGGGCCTTGTCAGGCCTACTTCCGGGACGGTAACCGTCTTTGGGGTTTCTCCCCGTGACCTGGGAGAAAAGCGTGACCTGATCGGGTATATGCCGCAGAAGCCACTTTACCAGCGCAATTTTCCGCTGTCGGTCCTGGACGTTGTGGCCATGGGTGCCGTTACGAAAAGCACCATGGGGCGGCCGCTCTCCAGGTTGCAGCGCAATATGGCCCTTCAGGGCCTTGAAAAAGTGGGCCTGCAGGAACTGGCGGGCTATCCTTTTAACGAGCTTTCCGGCGGGCAGCAGCAGCGCGTCTTTCTGGCCAGGGCACTGAGCAAGGCCCCTTGCCTTTTATTCCTTGACGAGCCCAATGCCGGGCTTGACCTGCCTACCCAGGGCCGCTTTTTTAAGCTGCTCAAGGAGCTGCAGGAAAAAGACGGCCTCACGGTGGTGATGGTCTCCCATGACCTGGCGGTGGTGGCGGCCTACGCCAACAGGCTGCTGTGCATCAACCGCAGCATGCATGTCCACGGCAGCCCGGCGGACGTTTTAAACAGCCCCCTCCTGGGAGAGGCCTACCGCTGCGAATATGAAGTGCTTTTCGGCAGGGGGAGGGGATAGCTCCTGGAAATTTTAACTTACGGTTTTATGCAGAGGGCTTTTCTTGCCGTAATAATGGTAGGCCTGCTCTGCTCCACCCTTTCTTTTTTTGTTGTCTTGAACAAGCTGTCCTTTATGGGGGCGGGCATTTCTCATGCCATGCTCGGGGGTATAGCGGCCGGCGTCCTGCTGGGTGTCAATCCCCTTTACACGGGGGCTGTTTCCGCTGTCTTTATTGCCCTGCTGATCGGCTATATCAGCAAGCAGGGTAAGATGCAGGAAGATACTGCTATCGGCATCCTCTTCGCAACCGGGATGGCCCTGGGGATAACCCTGATCAGCTTCAAAGAGGGCTACTACCCGGAGCTGTTCAGCCTGCTTTTCGGCAACGTGCTGGCCGTGTCAGCCGCCGACCTGTGGTTCTTGGTGACGGTATTGATTATTGTACTTCTTTTTGTTAGCATATTTTTTAAGGAGCTTCTGGCCATTTCCTTTGACGAAGAGCTTGCCAGGGCCAACGGCCTTCCGGTCGCTTTCCTGTATATGGGCCTGCTGGTCTCTCTTTCGTTGACGGTTGTCGCCTCCGTGATGGTCGTGGGAGTCGTGCTGGCATCGGCGCTCCTGGTTATTCCCGCTGCCGCCGGTTACAGGCTCAGCAAGAACTACCGTTTTATGCTCTTTTTTTCAATAATAATTGGAGTAACGAGCGGTATTGCCGGACTTGTCTTTTCTTTTAATTACGATGTGCCGTCGGGGGCCTCCATTGTCCTATGCTCCGCCACCGTTTTTTTCGTTTCTTTAATAGCAAGCCTAACAGTTCAAAGAAGGTGACTAAAATGGGAGAAAACAACGCTGCCGAAATATTGCGCAAAGCGGGAATGAAAAAAACAGCGGGGCGGGTGGCCCTGTTGAAGCTGCTGCTGGAGTCGGAAAAACCGCTCTCGCAGCAGGAAATCTCCCGCATGCTTAAAGGTGTCGAACTGAACTACGTCAGTATATACCGGTCGCTGGAAGCTTTTTGCAGGGCGGGCATTACGCACCGGATTGAAACGGGAGACAGGACCTGGAGGTTTGCCGTCTGTTCCTGTGGGGGCAGGGGGCACTGCCACCCCCATTTTATCTGCAACTCCTGCGGGGCGGCGGAATGCCTGCGGGGTATGGAAATACCGGAGCTGCCCGCAGTTAACAGAGAATACGTTGTGGAAGCCACGGAGTTCTACCTGAAGGGGCTCTGTGCGCGCTGTTCTTCTGAAGTATAAGGATAAAGAAAGGAAGATAGGTGTTGACTGAAAAAATTGACCTTTCCAGGATAGAAAGGAAAATAATCGTCCGTAATATAAAAAAAGAGGATATCGATGAGCTCGTAAAGCTGTCCAAAATATGTTTCCCGCATATGGACCCATGGCAGCCCGAACAGCTGGAAAGCCATATAGATATCTTTCCGGAAGGGCAGTTTTGTGTGGAGTACGACGGGAAAATTATCGGTGCGGCCTCCAGCCTGATTATTGATTTTAATGAATATGATGACAAGCATACCTACGACGAAATAACCGATGACGGCTATATTACCAACCATGACCCGGAGGGGAACTCCCTGTACGGGATAGCGATCATGGTGCACCCCGATTACCGGCGCCTCAAAATAGGCACCCGCCTTTACGACGCGCGCAAGAAGCTTGTCCAGCAGATGAACTTGAAGAGCATCTTGATCGGCGGCCGTATCCCCTTCTACCACAAGTATGCCCAAAAAATGAGCCCGCGGGAGTACGTGGAGCAGGTCATCCAGCACAAAATATACGACCCCGTGCTCACGTTCCAGCTTTTGAACGGCTTTACGCTCAAGAGGGTCAATCCCAACTACCTGGATGACGACGAGGCTTCCATGAGAAACGCTGTGCTGATGGAATGGAACAATGTCGATTACCTGCCCCGGCCCCGCCCGCGGCGCCTTTATGTGCGGGCCTTCCCGGTGCGCATCTGTACAGTGCAGTACATGCTTAAAAAGATCGACAGCTTTGAAGAGTTTGCCAGACAGAGCGAGTATTTTATCGAGGTCAGCTCCGTTTACAATTCGGACTTCGTTGTTTTTCCGGAAACCTTTACCCTGCAGCTGCTCTCATTCCTGGAAGAAAGAATACCGGGCCGGCAGGTGCAGCGTTTAACTGGCTTTACCGAGGATTATATCAAGCTGTTTACGGAACTTGCCGTGAAGCACAACGTCAATATAATCGGGGGTTCACATTTCGTGGAGGAAGAAGGTCTCATTTACAATATTTCGTACCTGTTCCGCCGGAACGGCACTATCGACCGGCAGCATAAACTGCACATAACGGCGGATGAAAAAAAATGGTGGGGAATCCAACCAGGAAGCGGGCTGAACGTTTTCGATACCGACTGTGGTAAAATCGCCATACTGGTCTGCTACGATGTGCAGTTTCCGGAGCTCTGCCGTGCGGTAGTGGAGAAAGGAGCCAATATCATTTTTACTCCATTTTGTACCGATGACAGGCAGGGCTACCTGCGCGTTCGCTACTGCTCCCAGGCCCGCGCCATTGAAAACCAGATCTATACGGCCATTGCCGGTGCCGTGGGCAACCTCACACACGTGGAGAAGACCGACACCCAGTATGCCCAGTCCGGGATCTTTTCGCCGTCGGACTTTCCCTTTCCCCGGGACGGCATTGTGGGGGAATGCAGTGCCAACATCGAAACCGTGGTCGTCGGCGAAATCGACCTGGAAATACTGCGCCGGAACCGCGCCAGCGGGACGGTTACGCATCTCAGGGACCGCCGCAAGGATCTTTACCAGTTAACTTTTAATGGTCCCGGGGAAAAAACCACGAAGATACGGGGATAAGGCCTTACTTGCCCGGCAGTGCCGGAATTGTTCGGCCTGAAAACAATTACGTACTGGCAAGCCTTGCGGTTGCTGCTCATCGCCGAAATTTTATTCGGTGGCAGCTGGTTTCATTTTACCTTGTAGGGTCACCCTTAGCGAAGTGTTTACACTCCCCATTTCGGCCTGCCAGCCTTCAATGAAGCGTATAAGCTTTTGATATTGTTCATCGATGACCAACTCTCTGTTCTCGGCAACGGCGATGACCTTTACGCCGCACTCATGAAGCGCGTTTAAAATGACCGGGTACTCAAAGGCCCTTCTGGACAGTCGGTCGGCTTTAAAGAGAAGCAAATATTCAAACTCACCTTTTCTGGCATCCTTTAAGGCGTTTTGAAGAATTTCTCTTTCTTCCTGGCCGGTCCTGTAGGCGGAGACCCCGGCTTCAATATAGCTTTTTACGATTTCGTAGCCGTGCTCCAGAGCGAACCTTTTGGTCGTCTCCCTCTGGGTGGGAATGTCCTCTTCATGCATTTGGCTCCTATCTGAAACCCTCAGCAGTTCAGCGGCGCGCTTTGGAAGTGTAAGCATCTTTCAAGGTGCTCCTATATTCTTTCGGCAAAGACTGTCCCAAATTGACCAAGAAAACGAACCTTCAGTTGAATATTTTTAACGGCAGTACCTTTTACATGCCTAAATGTGACCATCTTTACCTGGAACCATTTTTTAAAGTAAAAATACTGTTTCAAACTTCCAGACTCCTGCTAAAGCCTCAAAAATTTAATGAAAACTGCGTCACATGGCCATGCCTGTCAAAAAGGCGATAGAGATCACCTGCGAGATGGCCAATCCGGACAACTTTAAAAGTGCTCTTGCCCAAAGAAATTCCAGGCTACCGCTTTGCCGACTTCTCAATAATTACAAAGGATATCACCGTAACCGAAACTACTGATTACATGATCGGGGTCCGCGTCTCGGACCTGGAAAAATGCAGACGGTTTTCCTTGCTGGAAGGTCATCCTAGTAAAAGACAAACTGAGAAGCCGGTTTGGCCATGAAGTGGTCTATAGTGCAAAAAGGCTCCGGAGAAAGAAATATGACGATGATCATGATCTTCCTTGATATTTCCGAAACAGGGAGTGTATACGGGGGCTAAAAGATAAACAAAAATACGGTTATTATTGGCGTTCCCTGCTTTAAAATTAGAATTTTCATGAAAATTAAGCAGGAATTGGCCCCTGTTTGTCGAATGTAAGGTGTATGATTATTTAGGGTTGTAATCCTCAGTTATTTCAGGAGAAATTTTTTACGAAATTACCAAGGACAATGTCTTGCAATGCTAAACTACTCGCCAAGAGTAGTATTAATGCTATTAAAGGGTTGGTAATTAATTTACACTTTACGACAAAATATGATGATTGCAAAGAGGTCTAATGATTATAGGTCAGGAAAATGCTACTAATGTCTATCCTGTAAAGTACTCTCTGTTTTTACATCCAATGATGGTGAAGCGCGGCTTCATGAATGTCTAAAGCAGTTGAATCTTGAGCTTAATGTTGATTCCGTTTATTTTTGTCGGTTAATTCCCATGAAAAGTGTCGGGATGACTCAGCCAGCCGCTACCGGGGCGTATAACAAAAACGACTGGTTTATTTCCATAAGCAGGAATTGTAATAGAAATATCGAGAAAGGAGTGCTGTGGTATGGAACCCGGAAAAGACAAATACCGTTTGCTTATGGAGCACCTGCCCGACGGCTTTGCCTACCACCAGATCGTCACGGACAGCAGCGGCAAGCCCGTGGACTATATCTTTCTCGATGTGAACCCGGCTTTTGAGCAAATAACAGGACTAAATAAAGAAGAGGTTGTCGGCAAACACGTAACGGAAATACATCCAGGAATTGAAAACGATGGTTTTGACTTGATCGGCACCTATGGCAGGGTGGCGCTGGATGGAGAAAAGGCCAGTTTTGAACAGTATTTTGAGATTACAAAGCGCTACTATGAGATTACTGCCTACAGTGAAGAGCCGGGATATTTTGCTGCGTTTTTCAGGGACATAACCGAACTTAAACAGGCGGAAGATTCAGAAGAGCTTCACCGTTTAGTTTTAAGTAATGTTACTGACACGGTCCTTGTTACGGATAAAAAGGGAGATTTTACTTTTATCTGTCCCAATGTTCATTTCATCTTTGGTTATTCCCATGAAGAGATTAGAGCAATGAAAAACATAGGCAATTTACTTAACAACCTACCATTAAATGATATAAATCAGGAATTAACAGGGGAAATAAAACACCTAGAAAGAATAATTACCACAAAAGACGGTCAAAACAAAATAGTGCTTGTAAATTTAAGAAGAGTTTCAATTAAAGAGGGGAATCTGCTTGTTGCTTGTCGAGACATAACTGAGTTAAAGAATAGGGAAGAATCCTTGCGCTTAAAAGGCCAAGCCATGTGGTTCTCCATTAACGCCATTGCCCTGGCCGATCCGGAAGGAACGCTCATCTATGTAAACCCGGCCTTTTTAAAGCTCTGGGGCTATGAGCATGAACATCAGGTGCTGGGCCGTTCAGCATTGGAATTTCATGATGACAGGGAAGAGGCAACCAAGGTAATGGAAACCCTAATTAGAAACGATGTATACACCGGTGAATTAAAAGCTGTCAAGGCGGACG
>PWRZ01000170.1 GCA_003563385.1 Syntrophomonadaceae bacterium | reverse complement strand
CTCATGGAAAAGGTGCGCCAGGTCAACGAGCGCATCAAGGAGCTCGATGGAGAGCTTAAGGAAATTGAAGCGCGCCTGGAGGAGATACTCCTACATATACCGAACCTGCCGGACCCCGAGGTCCCCAGGGGGATGACGGAAGATGATAACGTGACCGTGCGCAGCTGGGGGAAGCTCCCCGCCTTTCCGTTTGAGCCGAAGGCCCACTGGGACCTGGGCTCTGGGCTGGATATACTCGATTTCCACAGCGCCGGTAAAATGACCGGGGCGCGCTTTGTCCTCTACCAGGGCGATGGGGCCCGCCTGGAAAGGGCGCTGATCAACTTTATGCTGGATCTGCACACGGCAGAGCACGGCTACAAGGAAGTTTTCCCCCCGTTCATGGTGCACCGGGACAGCATGGTGGGCACCGGGCAGCTGCCCAAATTCGCCCAGGATGCCTTCAACGTGGCCGGGACCGATTACTGGCTCATCCCTACCGCCGAGGTGCCGGTTACGAACATGCACCGCGAAAAGATACTGGAAAAGGAGCGCCTGCCCCTTTACTACGTGGCCTACAGCGCCTGCTTCCGTGCCGAAGCAGGGGCCCACGGCAGGGATACCAGGGGGCTGATCAGGCAGCACCAGTTTAACAAGGTCGAACTGGTCAAGTTTACGGCCCCGGAGGACTCCAACGAGGAACTGGAGAAGCTTACAGCCGATGCCGAAAAGGTTCTGCAGCTGCTGGAGCTGCCGTACCGGGTTATGCTGATGTGTTCCGGGGACCTCGGCTTCGCCGCGGCCAAAAAGTATGACCTCGAAATCTGGTTCCCGGCCTACAATGCTTACCGCGAAGTGTCTTCATGCAGCAACTTCCGCGACTTCCAGGCCCGCCGCGCCGGCATCCGCTACCGCCCCGCGCCGGGAGCGAAGGCGGAGTTCGTGCACACCCTGAACGGCTCCGGAGTTGCCATAGGGCGGACGCTGGCCGCGATCCTGGAAAACTACCAGCAGGCTGACGGGAGCGTAATTATACCAAGAGCCCTGAGGCCCTATTTCCCCCCTTCCCACGAAGGGGTGATCAGGCCTGCTGAAGACTGAAAAACCGGCCGTGATTGCTTGGAAAAAGGCCATAAATGGGCCGCTTGAAAAGCGCGACAATTTAATTGCCTTTATTTTTGGAAAAAAGAAGGATATATCTTGTTTATGTCGAACCCGTTATAGAAGTTATCTGCTTTTATAAGGCTGAAAATTATATTACATGGAGTGCTGCTGCTGTAAGAGGCGGCAGCTGCTGGTAAGCAGGTCAGGCAGCGAAGGGGTGCATTGTTTTTTATCAACTTTATTAGTGGAGGGAAAAGGCAGCGGCCGGTGCAATGGTCCACAGGAGCAAAGGAGCTGCTTTTTGTTCTCATTTTACAGGGATCACTATGACCAATACCAAGGAGGTGCATAGCCTGGTTAAACCAGGCGTACTACTTTGAGCAGAGAAGGAGTAACATTAGAAAACCCGTACCGGCGCTTGAAGGAAGAGCAGGTAGAGCTGATACACCATACGTCGCTGGAGTTGCTGCAGGATCCCGGTGTGCTCGTTTTCAACGAGGAGGCCGTTTCCCTGCTTGCAGATGCCGGCGCAAAGACAACACTGACGAAAGAGGGGGAATACGAGGCCTGGTGGGTGAGCATACCACCCGCCGTGGTGCAGTCCGCAGTTGAATCGGCGCCCTCCCGCGTTGTTATGGGCGCCCGTGAACCGGATAACGCCCTTGTGCTTGATGCCCGCGAGTATCGCGTCCACTTTGGCACGGGGTCCGAGACCAATTTCTGGCTTGACATAAAGCCGGAGAGCTTCGTTTCGGAGGAAAACAAGGACAACAGGAGGGTCTTTCCTTCCATAACCAAAAGGCGGGGGACGGTCTCCGACCTGTGCCGCTCGGCTCACCTGGCCGAAAACCTGGACAATCTCGATTTTTTCCTGCGCAACGTAAACATCCAGGACCCCGATATCACCGAGAGCAACAAGGATGTGAACAAGTTTTTTGCTTCCCTGAACAATACCACCAAGCACGTTATGGGCGGGCTGACCGATTTCAAGCAGATGGACAGCGTCTTACAGATGGCGGAGATTATCGCCGGGGGAAGAGAAGAGCTGCTGCAAAACCCGCTTATTTCCTTTATTACCTCCGTTATCAAGAGCCCGCTGCAGGTGGTCGATGAGACTGCGGCCAAGCTTATGGCCGTGGCCCGCCTGGGGCTGCCGGTTGTGATCTCCTCTTCGCCGCAGGGCGGATCCACAGCCCCCATTGAAGAAGCCGGCATGGTAGCGCAGGTTAACGCCGAGGTCCTCACCGGCATTGTCATCAACCAGCTTGCCCGTCCCGGCGCACCGGTCATCTACGGGGCCGTGCCCGTGAGGGCGCGCATGGATGACCTGCACGACATGTACGGCGTGCCGGAATTCGTCTACTATACCACTTCCTGTGCCCAGATGGCCAGCTACTACGGCGTTCCCTGCTATTCCTCGGCAGGGGTGGCCGATGCCAGGGTGCCGGGCATGCAAGCAGCGGCGGAGAAGATGTTTGCACACGCCACCGCTCCGCGTGCAGCCCCCGACCTGGTCCATTACGCTTTCGGGCTGCTGGAGAAGACGAACACTTTCTGTCCGGAGCAGGCTGTCCTCGACAACCACCATATCGGCATGGTCAAGTTCCTCTTCCGCGACCCGGAAATTACAGGAGAGGATATGGAAAGGGTCAAAAAGACGGTCGGCGAGGTGATGAAGTCCCCGCACCGCCTCTATGCGCGTTACGCCCGCCGCATGCTTCGTAAGGGCGGCATTTTCCCCAGCTACCCCTTCGAGGGAGACAAGGATGACCAGGACGAAACGCTGCTGCAGGCCCACGAGCGCGTAAAAGAAATAATGGAGAAGCCGCCGCAGCACCTGCCGGAGGAGGTCTGCCGCAAAATATTTGACCAGGTTGAAGGGCTGCTGCCGCGCATCAACCCCTACGGAGGATGAGGGCGGGTTACAGGGGCATAACGAGGGCGGTTATGCAGTTAACCGAAAAATTCAGGAGGTAATAAATTATGTCTGCAGAAATAATTGACAGAATAGTAGAGAATGTCCTGCAGGGACGCAGGGACAGCGAAGATGAAGGAGTGGACGAGGGTTACTACGGCCAGCCCGGCGTCACCGAGCTGGTTAAAGAGGCCCTTGGAAAAGAGGTGCCGCTGGAAAAGATACTCTCCGACGGCCTCAGCCGGGGCATGACCATGGTGGGCCAAAAATATGAAACGGGCGAATACTTTATCCCGGATATGCTCGCCGCCGCGGAAGCCGTGGCCGCAGCCATGGAAGTGCTGGAGCCGCAGCTGCTTGAAAGCGGCCGCCAGGAAGACCGCGGGAAGGTGCTCATAGCCACGGTCGAAAAAGACCAGCACGACATCGGGAAGAACCTGGTCTGTATTATGCTCAGGGGAGCAGGCTTCTCCGTGGTGGACCTGGGCATAAACGTCCCGGCGAAGAGGATCGCCGAGGCAGCTGCCTCCGAAAAGGCCGGGCTGGTGGGGCTTTCGGCCCTCCTGGACACTACCATGCCGTATATGCGCAGCACCATTGAAGAGCTGGAAAAGAGCAACCTGCGTGACAGGGTTAAGGTTATGATCGGCGGTGCGCCTACTTCGGATTCTTTTGCCCGCGAAATTGGGGCCGATGCCCACGGCAAGGATGCCTTTGCCGCGGTCAAGATTGCCGAAAAGTTCCTCCCCGGCGAGGGCAATCGATAAGAAGGTTAATTAGGATTAAGTAAGGGGTAAGAAATGAATAAGTAAGGGTTAAGAATGAAAGGGATGATTTAGAAAATGACTAAAAGAATATACCACGGGGGACAGTACACCGTATTAAGCCGGAAGGAAATTGAGAACATTCACGATGCCACCATGAAGGTCCTCGAGGACGTCGGCTTTGAAATTACTTATCCTCCCGCCCTGGAGCTCCTGGAGAAAAACGGGGCCAAAGTGGATACCGAGCAAAAAAAGGTTTACGCCCCCCGCGAGCTGATTTCGAAGTGCATAAAGCAGGCTCCCGGAGAGTTCACCTTTTACGGCCGCAAAGAGGGGCAGGAGATAGTGCTCGGCGGGACGAGGGTCCAGTTCGGCACCGGTGGGACGGCGCTGAATGTCCTGGGCTTTGACCGCAAAAAGCGCCCTTCCAAGGCACGGGATATAGCTGATATTGCCGCCCTGGTGGAGAAGCTGGAGAACCTGGACTTTTTGGTAGTCCCCCTTTACCCCAATGATGCGGCAAAGGGCAAGGGCGATATAAACCGTTTCTTCCCCTGTTTCGGCCACAGCTCCAAGCCCGTTATGGGAGGCGTTTATACCCTCCAAGGGCTGAGGGATATTGTCGATATGGCCTCCTTTTTGGCCGGCGGCAGGGATAAACTGCAGCGTAAGCCTTTCGTCGGCTTCATTACCAGCATCGCCAGCCCGCTGCGCATAGATGATCTTTATGCGCAGCTGCTCATGGAAGTGGCCTCCATGGGACTGCCCCTGGCCACCTCCGCAGCCCCCACGGCGGGTGCTACAGCCCCCATAACGCTGGCCGGCACCCTTGTGCAGCAAAATGCCGAGGCCCTCATGGGCGTCGTACTCACCCAGCTTGTCAATCCGGGCACACCGGTGCTCTACAGCGCCGTGCCCTCCACCATGGATCTGCGCACCATGTCCTTCCTGATGGGCACTATAGAATCGGGGCTCATGAACGCGGCCGTTTCGCAGATGGCCCATTATTACCGCATCCCGAGCTACCTGACGGTGGGGACAACGGATTCCAAAATACCGGATGCCCAGGCCGCATATGAAAGCGCCACCACGTGCCTGATGGGCGCCCTTGCCGGCGGAAACTTCATCCATGAAGCGGCCGGACTGCTGGAAGGCGCCATGACCGCTTCCCCGGCCAAGTATGTCATCGATAATGACATTATCGGGTCCTGCATGAGGGCCCTGCGCGGCGTAGAGATAAACGAAGACACCCTCGCCGTGGATGTAATTGCCCGTGTCGGTCCCGGCGGACATTTCCTTGCCGAAGAGCACACTGTCAAGTATATGCGCACGGAGGCATTTTTCCCGCGCGTCAGCGACAGGAGAAGCTACCAGGCCTGGCAGGAGGCCGGAAGCAAGGACAGCTGGACCAAGGCCGAGGAAATTGCGAGCAAACTGATGGAGGAAGAGCATGAACATTTCATGGATGCCGGGCAGGAAGAAGAGATCCGCTCAAAATACGAGGGGCTGGTGCAGTTCTAATTTAAAACGACTTCAGTGAAAGCGAAGGCTTATTTACCATAATTCACAAAGGACTGTAAAAGACATTTAATTGGGAAAGGAGTTTTTTATTAATGGCTGCAGGAGCAGTAGGGGGGCGTTACAAGCCCCTGGATGATAGCGACATCCGTCAAATCCATGAGATGTCAGTGCGTATAATGGAAGAGGTGGGCATCAAGGTGCCCAACAAACAGGCCCTGGATATATTTTCCCAGAATGGGGCCAACGTGGACCGCGAGAGCAGTATAGTCAAAATACCGCGGGCCATGTTTGAAGAAATGGTGGACAAGGCCCCTTCACGCGTAGTACTGTGCGGGCGCGAGGAGAAGAACGATATTGTCCTGGAGGGTGCGCGCACGCATTTGGGCACCGGGGGGACTGTTTTAAACTGCCTGGACCTGGAAACGGGGAAGAGGCGCCTTACTTCCCTGGAAGACGTCAAAAACTTTGCCCTTTTAGCCGATGCCCTCGATAACATCGCTTTTTATGTCATCAACGTATACCCCAATGAGCTGCCCTCCGCAGAGGTGGACGTAAACCGTTTCTTCTGGGCCTTTTCCAATACCTCCAAGCATGTCATGGGAGGCACTTATACCATGGAAGGGCTCCGCAATGTCATCCGTATGGCTGAAGGGCTTGCCGGGGGAGCCTCCCGGTTAAGGGAGAGGCCTTTTGTCTCCATGATTACCTGTGTGATGAGCCCGCTTCTTCTGGATGCCAGCTATACCGACTTTCTAATCGAAGTGGCCGGGCAGGGCATTCCCCTGGTAACGCCCGCCGAGCCGCTGGCGGGGGCCACCAGCCCCACCACCCTGGCGGCAACGGTCGCCACAAACAACATGGAGACGCTCACAGGGGTGATCCTGGCCCAGCTGGTGAACCCGGGGACGCCGACCATTTACGGTTCCGTGGCCACGAACATGGACATGAAATCGGGCTCTTACCTGTCCGGCAGTATTGAATCGGCGCTCATAAATGCCGGTCTGGCGCAGATGGCCCAGTTTTACAAGATCCCCTTCTATGCCACGGCCGGGATGTCCGACAGCAAGCTCCCGGACTGCCAGGCCGGCTACGAGAAGGCGGCCACGGCCATGCTTGCCGCGCTGGCAGGGGCCAACTATATACACGATGCCGCCGGGCTGCTGGAGTTCTGCACAACTGCCTCTTACGAGCAGATGGTTATCGACAATGAAATAATCGGTATCTGCCTGCGGGCAGCCAGGGGAATCGAGGTCAACGAGGAGACCCTGGCCGAGGAGGTAATCCGCCGGGTGGGGCCCGGTGGAAACTTTATAGCGGAAGACCACTCCGTGCGCCACTTCCGCAGCGAGTTCTTTTTCCCGAAGGTCGCCGACAGGAAGTCGCGTAAGCTCTGGGAAAAGGATGGCTCTCTCGATGCCCGGGAGCGGGCGCGTAAGATGGCCCGCCGGATGCTGGAAGAGCACCGCCCCGCACCCCTCCCGGAAGAGGCGGCCGAGAAGGTTTTGGCTGAGTTTAAAGATATAAGGAGATAGAAAGTATAGAAGGAGTTGTCAAGTATGCTTATTATTGGTGAACTGATCAACGCCACGCGCAAGACAATACGCGAGGCGGTAATTAAAAAGGACCAGGATTTCCTGCAGGACATTGCTTCCAAGCAGGACGAGGCCGGTGCGCATTACATCGATGTTAACGTGGCCACCGGGGCAGGGAAGCAGGAAAAAGAGGTAGAAGACATGCAGTGGGCCGTAAATATTATCAAGGAGGTAAGCAACAAACCGCTGGCTATCGATACCTCCAGCCCGGCGGTACTTGCAGCCGGCCTGCAGGTCCACGGCCCCGGCGCCATGATCAACTCCATCAGCGCCGAGGAAGGGAGGCTGGAAGATTTCATGAAGCTGGCCCAGGAACACGACTGCCTGGCTATCGCGCTGCCCATCGGGGACAAGGG
>PWRZ01000162.1 GCA_003563385.1 Syntrophomonadaceae bacterium | reverse complement strand
TTCAGCCACGCCATTCGATTTCTTTTTGTAGAATTTCCCTGGCCCTGCGAAAGGCCTGCCCGCGGTGGCTGATGCGGTTCTTGGTTTCCGGGTCCAGCTCGGAAAAGGTTTTCCCTTCTTCCTCGTAGATAAAGAGGGGGTCGTATCCAAAGCCGAGGGTGCCCCGCGGTGAGCGGGCCAGGATGCCCCTGCAGCTACCCTCCACGGTGATCGTTTCCTTCCCGGGTACAGCCAGAGCAATTACGCAAACAAACCGGGCACCCCTTTTATGAGCGGGGGCATCTTTCATCAGCTCAAGAAGCTTCCTGTTGTTTTCTTCGTCAGTTGCAGACTCCCCCGCAAAACGGGCCGAGTAAACACCCGGCTTCCCACCGAGCAGGTCCACTTCCAGCCCGGAATCGTCAGCCAGGACCATTTCCCCGGTCATTTCGCTTATTGTTTCCGCCTTTATAACGGCATTCTGGACAAATGTAGTGCCGCTTTCTTCTACTTCCGGCAGCCCTGGATAATCCCGCAGGGAGCGGATCTCCAGCGGCAGCCCTGCCAGCATTTCTTTGAGCTCTTTTACTTTCCCCTCATTGCGGGTGGCCAGGATGAGCCTTTTTTTCTCCAAGGCGGACTCAGGCATTGGACAACCTCCCGGTCTTTATTTTCAAGGAGTGGTTTCCTGTAAACCATCTTTTAAGCCAATATCGTGGTGCTTGAGACGCATCGAGTTCCAAACCACGTTAACGGAACTGAAGGACATAGCTGCAACCCCGATCATGGGATGCAGTAGCCCCAGCGCAGCCAGTGGTATGGCAACAGCATTGTAGAACCAGGCCCAGAAGTAGTTCTGGCGAATCTTGCTGAAGATGCCCCTGGACAGCTTTACGGCGGCCGCCACAGAAAGCAGGTTGCCCCTGACCAGGATTATATCGGCTGCCTCTATGGCCACATCCGTTCCCGTGCCAACGGCAATTCCTACATCGGCCTGCATCAGGGCCGGGGCATCGTTAATGCCGTCCCCGACCATAGCCACCATGTCGAACTTATCCTGTAGCTTCTTTATTTCCTCCACCTTGCCTTCCGGCAGCACACCGGCGACAACATGCTTGATATTCAGCCTGGAGGCAATGGCAGCAGCGGTGCGCTGGTTGTCCCCCGTTATAAGGGCCGTCTCGTAACCGAGGCGGCGAAGGGCCTCCAGAGCTTCTACCGCATCTTCCTTGAGCGTGTCGGCCAGTCCGAGAACACCGGCCGGAACCCCGTCCACGGCCACGGCCACGGCCGTTTTGCCGTCTCCCTCCAGCCTGCCCATAATCTTTTCTGCATCTCCAATTGCGATCCCTTCTTCTTCAAGCAGCCTTCTGTTACCGACAAGCACTTTTCGCCCGCTTACATTACCCTTTATCCCCCGCCCGGGAATAACCGCGAAATCCTCCGCTTCATGAAGAGAGAGCCCTTTTTGGCGGGCTGCATCAACGACCGCCCGGGCCAGCGGGTGTTCCGATGAAGACTCCAAAGAGGCCGCAAACATAAGAACGTCATTACTCTCACTGCCCGGGAAGCCTTCAACATCGGTAACGGATGGCTTCCCCTTGGTCAGGGTGCCTGTCTTATCAAAGGCGATCAGGTGCACCTCTTTTATAGTCTGTATTGCTTCACCGCGCCTGATCAGAATACCCCTTTCAGCTCCCATGCCGCTGCCGACCATCAGAGCGGCAGGGGTGGCCAGTCCCAGAGCACAGGGGCAGGAAATAACGAGCACGGCAATAGCAGCGAAAAAGGCCAGGATGAGGTTGCCCAATTCGGGGTTTACCCAGGGCAAAAACGGCGCTGCCCGGCTGATAACGGCGTAAAAAAAGCCCGGGAAAGCCAGCCAGGACACGAAAGTGGCCAGGGCGAGAAAGATAACCAGGGGAACAAAATAAGCGGTGACCCTGTCCGCAAATTCCTGGATGGGGACCCTGGAGCCCTGCGCCTCCTCTACAAGCCTGATAACCTGGGCCAAAAAGGTGTCGCGGCCCACGCGGGTAGCCCTGACCTTAAGGACCCCGTGCCCGTTTACTGTAGCACCGATTACGGGGCTACCCTCTTTTTTCTCCACGGGCAGGGGCTCACCGGTAGCCATGGACTCGTCCACTGCGCTGTAACCGGAAATGATTTCGCCGTCGGCCGGTATTTTCTCTCCGGGCCGAACCAGCATTATATCTCCGACGCGGACCTCATCCAGGGGGACCTGCTTCTCCTGTCCGTCAACCAGGATTGTAGCCGTTTTCGCTTCAAGCTGCAGCAGCTTCTTAATAGCCTGTGAAGCCCTGCCCCTGGCCCTCACTTCCAGGTAGCGCCCCAGCAGGTGAAAAGTAACAATGGTGGAAGCCATCTCGATAAAGGTCTGCACCGGAAGGAAAAACCCGGCCAGGCTGATCAGGTAGGGAGGCACAGAACCGAGGCTGACAAGGACATCCATGCCCGCACTGCCGCGGCGCAGCGCCTCCACGCTGTTTCGGTGGGTCCGGGCACCGGCGATAAAAACAACCGGAAAGCCGAGCACTGCTATTATGAAACGGTAATAGGGAATGGCAGCCACAAACATATGCACCATCATCAAAAGCATAATGGCGGCAGAGAAAAAGACGGCAAAAAGCATCCGCTGCCCGGCTTCGGCAACCTCCTCTTCTTCCCCCTGCAGGGGTGTCCAAAAGGGAAACAAAACGCCGAAGGGCCTGAAGGCAGCTTTCCCCCTTCTCTCTTCAGCAGTGCCCTCAACCGGCACCGCGGCAGCATCAGGTGGAGTTTTTTTTTCTTCTTCTACCAGTTCAGCCTCGTAACCTGCCCCGCGCACCGCCTGGAGCAGAGTTTCAGCGTTCCTCTCCCCGGGAGGCACACCGGGCTGCAGCTTTACATAAGCTTTGCCGGCAGCAAAATTGACGCGGGACTGTTCTACCCCGGCTGTCCCCTGCAGCACTTTTTCCACCCGGCTGGCACATACTGCACAGCTCATTCCTTTGATCTTTATTACCACGGCCACAGTAATCACCTTCTTCCCGTATACCCCTGGGGGGTATACTTGGGCTGCTTTAAAATTATCACATCTTTTTCATACTGTCAATGGTTATTTTCTCACTGTGGCCGAAAACTATTGAAGCAGGTTCAGCATCCGGGGGCGCGGCAGCGGATCATGAAAGGAAGTGCCGTAGCCAAGTGTCACTTTTTCTCCTTCTACCAGCACCTGGACCTTTTCAACGGTGGGGATTTCAGTCAATGTTAACAGGAGCTGGTTTTTGATGTTTTCCTCTCCGGCCAACCCGCCCCTGTAATTTAAAAGTTCTTTTGAAAAGTTCACTACCACAATATTCTCCTGCACTGTAAAGTTCAGCAGTCTCGTCTCTTCCGGGAATTCACTGAAAAGGTCGCTCCCGGGGCGGGGTCCCTTTAAAAGCTCATTTAACGTCTGCTCCAGGAGGTCCTCCCCGCTCTCGACAACACGGGTAACGGGCACGTAAAAAATGTTATTGCCCCCGAGCAGGGAACAAAAGTAAAGCCTCAGCTGACTGGTATTGCCAAAATCGAGCACTTCTTCAGCCACCTCAAGGTTCAGCCCCCAGCTGCGGTCAAAGGTTCCCTCTACCACCGCCCCACCGGGCAGCTCTTCAACAGGAGATCCTTCTACCAGCAGTTCTACCTCCTCTACAGACGGAAACTGCAGCAGGGTATATATGATACTGCCGAGAACCGCTTTTTCTTTTCCGGGATCATAATGGAGAAAAGGGCTGTTTAGGTCGACCCGGGCCACTCCATCCCTGATAGTTAAGCCGAGCACCTTAGTGTTGGGAGGCAGGTATGAAACAAAACCATACCGCATCTCCTGGGCCGGCGAAGGACCTTCGATCAGCTTTTCCAGCGCTGCCCGGGCCACACCTTCAGTCCAGGGAAGGGTTACTGTTACCGGAACAAGATACCTCCCGCTGCCCTCGGGGAAGTAAACGAGCAGG
This sequence comes from Syntrophomonadaceae bacterium, assembly GCA_003563385.1. Lineage (GTDB taxonomy): Bacteria > Bacillota > Dethiobacteria > DTU022 > UBA8154 > CSSED11-109. The sequence continues at coordinate 3,256 of PWRZ01000162.1, read as the reverse complement.
GCCAGGACTCCCTCGGGAAGCTCCTCTTTTTTTTGTTCCTCTTCTCGGGGAATAACTTTTTTCTCTTCTTCCCTTTCCTCCGATATCTGGGGCCAAAAATCCTGCACACACCCTGCCGGCAGTAATAAAAGCAGCAGGCATAACAGCAAAGGAAATAATTTTAACGGGTATACCTTTCTCCTGCGCATGGCTACCTCTCCTTATTAAAGCAAGCTTTGTCCCCTTTATTTATATGTATAGCCTGCCGCTGTTAATTATGAAAAAAACAGCGGCTTTCGCCGCTGTCTGGAACACTAAACCCCGGTCCTGCACCTGGTCTTTAATAGCTATGCTCAATCGAGGTCAAAAAAAGATGTTTTCTGGTCCAAAACAACCTGGTAAGCAATCACTTCTCTGCCCAGCAGCTTGGTCGCTATTTCGATAAAAGGCCGGGCCGAACCGCTGACAAAAAAGCGGTGCAGCGGGAGGCCGGCTTTGTTGGGACTGATAAGGGCCATTTCTTCCAGGATCATCTTCGCCTCCCGGGCTGTTTCCTGGGCGGAGCTGACCAGCTTTACCTCCGGTCCCATAACCTCCTGGATTACATCCATCATCAGTGGATAATGCGTGCATCCGAGGATGAGCACGTCTACACCGGCTTCTTTTAACGGCTGCAGATATTCTTCTGCCACCCGGTATGCCTCCCTGGTAGCAACAAGGCCGTTTTCTACTATCAGCACAAACAGGGGGCAGGGCTGCTCGAAAAGCTCCACATCCGGAGCAAGCCGCTGGAAAACCTTCTGGTATGCCCCGCTGTTGATGGTCCCCGTCGTCCCGATTACCCCTACCCTCTTATTAACGGTATATCTCAGAGCAGCATTTACGCCCGGCTCGATAACACCGAGCATAGGCAGCCCCACTCCGTTTCTGTAATAATCGGAACATGCCGCCGTGGCCGAGTTGCAGGCTACAATGATAGCCTTTATCTCCTGGGTGTACAGAAATTCTATAATTTCACTGACAAAACCCCTCACCTGTTCATGGGGACGGGGTCCGTAAGGCATACGGGCGGTATCGCCGAAGTATACTATGCTTTCATAAGGAAGCTGCCTCATTATCTCCCTGGCCACCGTCAGGCCGCCGACACCGGAATCAAGCAGGGCGATGGACTTGTATCTATCCAGCTTCATAAGTCCTCCTGGAAATAGTTCACTTGTAAAATAATTAAATTGAAAAGGTTTAATAGAATACTATGCTTATAATATGGCCTTCTTGCTCTTAAAATGTGAGCTTCTACAATCTCCCTGCACTTCCTGTCCCAGCTTATTGACAAACACAATCCCGTGTGACCTGCCCGTTAGCATGAAAGCCTCCGGCATTAAAGGACAGATCTCTTCATAAAGGACCTCGCTTCACCAACCAGTTTTCCTTATTATACTGGCCAATATCTTTACCGCCGACCGGGCAGCAGTTCAAAGCGGGCAAAGCAGTTTTTGCTCTTTTTTATGATATTCCAGCTCTCACCATCTTCCCTGTATACCAGCCGCAGGCGGTGCGCTTTTTTCCCCAGGCGCTTCAAAAAACGGGCAAAAGAAAGGGCCGTCTTTGGAGATAAAAAGTGCAGCTCTTCCGCATTGATAACAAGACAAAAGCAGTTGTGCGGAATCTTATCCTTGACTGCGCGGCTTAACTCCTTCAGGGTAAGGTCATTCAACCACCCGCGCAGCTGCAGGTAATATGTAGTGCCCTTCTCGTAGATGGTGATATTCAGGTGGTCATGCTCCGGCTGCCCCTCCTGCTCGTTTCCGGCAGAGACTGGCACCCTGCGGTTAAGCAGTGATACCTCGCGGGAAGGTTTAGACTGCATCTCCTTAAGAACACGAGTGTATAAGCGAATATGCCTGCCGAAATAACGAGCCATCCACCACCCGAAAGCCCGGTAAAAAGGAGCGTGCCAGCCAGTCAGAAATACGTTCTGGAAAAGGTGGCGCACACTGTAAAAGCGCTTGAATGCACGTACCGTCCCCAACTGCAAATTTTCGGGGGACATCAGGGTAGGCTGAAAAACGACATGGTGGCCGTCATATAACTCCCAATCCTTTGTCAATATACGCTCCTCTGATTGTAGCTTTTCAAACAGACCCGAGCCCGGAAGGGGAGTCAGGATCATGAACTGGACAGTATCTATGCGGGACTCCAGGGAAAAATCGACCGTTTCGCGTATGGTATCGACTGTGTCGCTGTCGCCGCCCAATACAAACATGCCGTGTACCCGGATACGATATTCGTGGAAGCGCCTTATACTTTCGCGGATATCCTCTACGCTCTGTTTCTTGTTGTAATCCCGCAGTGTAACAGGGTTGATAGATTCAAAGCCCACGTATACCTGGGCGCCGCCTGTGCGCCGCATCAGTTCCAGGAGTTCGTCATCTTTGGCCGCCTCCGCGCACACCTGGGCACCCCATCCTTTCAGTGATATGCCCTCATCGAGCATGCCCTGCAGCAGCCTCTTGGTGTGGCCCCGGTCCGCAGCAAAATTGTCATCGCAGAAAAACACGTGCCTGTTCTGGTAAAGGGACAGTTCCTGCAGCACTTTCTCAGTGCTGCGGTAGCGGTAACGCCGCCCAAACATGGGGGTAACAGTGCAAAACGTGCAGTTGTAAGGGCAGCCCCTTGATGTCATCACAGGCACAGTGGGAAGAGAACTGTTCCCGTGAAAGAGAGACAAATCGGGTATGGGGAGGCAGTTCATATCAACCGTTTCCCCCGCCGGATTGTGCACATTGACACCGTTAAGCCGGAAGGATAGACCGGGGATAGATTGCAGCGCTTCTCCTTTTTCCAATGCTCTTACCAAAAGGGGAAAACTAAAATCGGCCTCTCCCCGCATCACGTAGTCCGCGTACTGCAGGGCCTCATCCGGCATGAAAGTGACGTGGATACCACCCAGAACGACAGGAATATTCTGGGAATACAGGTGGGCGGCCATGCGGTAGGCTTCCCCGCTGGTGGAAGTAGTCGAAGAAATGCCTACCAGGTCGGATTTGCAGATGCTGCCCCAGGGCAGCCCTGAAACCGCCCCCTTGTAGATGCTTACCTCGTAGCCCTCTTTGAGCAGCTGTGCACCTATCAACGGCAGCCCCAGGCGCGGCATGCTAGTATAATTATAGAGATGCCCCTGTTCATTTTGGGGTTCAATCAGGGCAATATTTTTCATAAGATTATTACACCTCACAATCTCTGACCAGAATAACACTACAGCACAGTACAGTACAGT
>PWRZ01000207.1 GCA_003563385.1 Syntrophomonadaceae bacterium | reverse complement strand
TTTCATGTTTCCGGTGTCGTGATGTCAATAGTAGCGCTGCGCGTTATCAGGATGCTGCTTACGGCAAGGGTGTTCGGGTTCATAACGCGACTAACAAGCGAATGGGTGACAAGAAAGTTTACCGTTGCACCATTTGTGAGAATGAGCGCACGGCCTAGTCGTTTGGCCCCGTAGTCTACCGGTTAGGACACCAGGCTTTCAACCTGGAGGAAGGGGTTCGACTCCCCTCGGGGTCACTATGCCCTTGTAGCTCAATGGATAGAGCGCCAGCCTTCTAAGCTGTGGGTTGTAGGTTCGACTCCTACCAAGGGTACTAGCGCCTATAACTCAACGGTAGAGTAGCGGGCTTTTAACCCGCAGGTTGTAGGTTCAAATCCTACTGGGCGCATTTGCCGCGTCCTCCTCCTACGCGGCCTCCGCCCCGCGCTATCCTCCTGGCGCGGGGTTTTTATTGCGCCATGCTTGGACCCCGATAACCGGTTGACCGACTATGCTTGTTTTCCGATTGTCGGGGTCCGGTATCTGTGGCTGGCTAGAAGTTGGGCGGACCCCGGCAAGTAGAATAACCGTTAACTCGGTTTATCACTTGACTTTGCCCGTTGGCATGGTAGAATAGAGTATGCCACCAGAAGATTCTTTCGTATCTGCATTCCGCATTCTCCACCGCAACCTCTACCAATATTCTTTGGATGAGCTGGGTTCGAGGGAATGGTATCGATACCGAGATTATGGTGGTGAAGAAACACAGGATGAAGTTGAGGAAATTGGTAACGAGGTGCCACACATGCCACAAGAATCCCGCCCGAATACCCAAACAATTAGTACCGTCCGCTGCCGAAGGTGTGGGCGCCGCGTCCCTGTGAATGAGTTTGGTGAAGGCGAATTCACGGTGTTGGGTAGCAATTGCATTTGCTTCAATTGCCTACATAACCGGTGTGCTAGTTGCGGTGCCCCAGCTACCGAAGATAGCCCGCTGCGCGAGGCGCCTGAAGGGACGCGCGTTCGGACACAGACCGCGCAAGATCGATTTTGTTCGACTTGTTTTGATAACCATTGGGCTACTTGCAATGATTGCGGGCGTATTGCCTCGCGTTACGATTTTGTTGGTAACTCTGAATCTTCAGTTTGCCACGATTGCTTCAATTCTAACTACACAACCTGCCGCGCCTGTAGTCGGCTAATTCTTCGCGAAGATTGTCACCCCGCCGATATTGTGGAGGGGTATGTCTTTTGTTCAAATTGTCAGGATCAGGCGGACGTTTGGCGAGTTAAGCCATGGAAGGGTGAAGCAAAGTCTTTTGATAACATCGGTTCGACCCGGAAATTTGGGGTTGAAATCGAAACCCATCAGTGTCGCAATTACCGGCGTCTTAACGGTGCTACGGAATGGGGCTGTGTTTACGAATGTAGCACTGATGGGCGTGAGTTTATCTCACCTGTTTTGCAGGGTGATGAGGGATTGGATGAGGTTCACAGTTTCCTCTCATTGACTGATGATTGGGGTTGGACGGTTAATAACCGTTGCGGGCTTCATATCCATCTTGACCTTTCAGAGGAAACGTCAGAAGAATGCCTCCGTATCGCTTATGCCTATCGTAAGACATACAGCCTTTGGAAGGCATTTGTGACCTCTAATCGTCGTACCAACAATATGTGTGGCAGTCCTCAGTATGATATCCGGGATATTACTCGTTGCGAGCATATTGAGGATTTTGCCGAAGCACGGGATCGCTTTGAATTTGTCAACTGGAGATCATATCTCAAACAGAACAGTTTTGAGGTTCGCATCTATCAGGGTACATTGAACCCTCGGGAGATTTGCAACTGGATTAAGCTTCATGCACGATTTATCGATCGTGTCAAAAAGCTTGACTATGCGGAATTGCATGAAATTCTCAAAGGTGGTCGCTACCGTGCTTGGAAAGCGCTGCGCGAATTGATCGACGATGAAAATTTGATGGATTATTGGCTAAGGAAAGCTTCTCGCGTTGGGGTGAACCTTGAACCAGTTTCGTCACTTGACGAATCAGAAACCGAGGAGGGTGTGTGGATTGATGAGGCTCTTGTAGTTCGCTCTAATTTACCGGATCGCTATTATTTAGGGCAGCGTGAGGGTCAGATACTCGTTGAGGAGCGATACTCTGAACCGATTCTTGCCAGGTTTTCATGGTGCCATCCGTGTCAAAGTTTTCACCAGTAGAGTTGACTTCGCTGCCTTGTATGGTATAGTTTGAATGAAGGAGGGAATACCATGCCCCAAACTACTCAAGCAACCTGCGCTCTATGCCACAATAATAGACACAGCCTCTATGCGGAGGGTCTGTGTCAATATTGCTACAATGAAACAGTATACAGGGACGCTCGTTCTTTTTCGGGTAATTCGACTTACAACCGAACTACTCGGAGGCGATTCGGTGTGGAGATTGAGACCCACTCCTGTAGGGGGTTTCGACGCCTTCTGAATGAGGGGGTGTTTGGATGGAAAAGCGATTGCACGGTTGACGGGCTGGAGTTTTTCTCACCTATCCTTTATGGGGATAGGGGGTTAGATGCAATCCGGGATTTTTGCCGGGTTGCCCGTGAACTTGAATGGTCGGTTAATCGTAGCTGCGGTTTGCACGTCCATTTGGAAATGCGAAACGAAAGCGCTGCACAGTTGCGGGCGATTGCGAAAGCCTACATGGCTAGCGAAGATGCTTGGTTTACTCTTGTGTCGCGGAGTAGGCGACGAAATCGGTTTGCCCAAAGGGCGCGTGACATTTACGATTTTGAGGGTCTAGTGCTTAACCCAACAGGCCGCTCGCACGATCAGATTTGCGAGTTCGGTTATTGGGCGAACCGTTATGGTCGCTATTACTGGCTCAATCTGAGCGCGTTGCGTCGTTTTAACACGTTCGAGATTCGTTTGCACCAAGGGAGTCTGAATTACCATAAGATCAATAACTGGATTCGGGCTCACATGTACTTTGTTGAGGCGGTTCGGGACATGTCCGATGAGGATATTTCCAACCGCTTTGGAAGTACCGTTGAAACTCAGTGGGCAGGTGTTAAGCGTTGCATTGGTAACCGGAACGTGGTTCGTTACATGTCACGCCGGCGCACTGAGTTGCGTTAATTGTTACACAGGTTGACGCTTGTGGCTGGTAGTATCATGGAATCTTTTGAGTGAGGTACGGTTAAGACCACCCCGCGACTATCCCGCTTGTCTCCAGTTCTTTACGGTTAAACCCCGCGGAATTGTTTCAAGTAGGTCGCCACGGAGTTGAAACATGCTTTAACTCGATTGAACAAATGATAACGAGATTTTGAAGGCGTCCGGTGGGATAGCTTGGCCGTAACAAAGCTATCGTTTGCAGGTGTCGGCTTGCGTTAAAGGCGACATAAGCGGAAAATAGTTAAATATTTAATGATTTAACAAGCCACCTGTGGGCTAAGCCGGGGAAACCCGGCTTAGCTTTTGACCCCGAGCCGGACCCCGACAACCGGGTAACCGATTATGCGGGACTTCGGTTTGTCGGGGTCCGGTCCTCGCGCCGGGAGCGGCCCCCGATAACTTGAAAATCCCGACCCCGACTTGACAAACGCCTCCTACATGCTATGATTGAGTAACGTAAAAAGTTACTCCTAACCAGAAGGGTATATGATGTTGCGAATTTTCATCGGCCGTGGGGTCTCTGCAAAAGCAGTTTTTGACTACTGGAAGAAGCGCGTTGACGCGGAGGCGGCAGAGGGGGCCGATGTTTGCCCGCCTACTCTCGCGTGGCCTGAAATTGAGTATGGCCTCGATAATTCGTGGGGCAATCCACGACCTCGAACGCTAGAAGCTACCGTTGCATTTATCAACGGCTTCTATTTGGGGCACATTTACGGGAAAGCGGAACCAGTGGTGGGTATTCTCACCATGTCGGAAGAGGTTGCACAGTATTATCGTGACGGAAATTTGCCACACATGGCAAAAGTCGAGATTCACGAGGTTGGTTCCGATGGTTGAGGCTTGACAACCCACCTCCTACATGCTATGATTGAGTAACTAAGGAGGTTCAAATGAAAGTCCCGCGTCTACGTCCCGGTCGAGGTTACGGCGGCCCCGAATTCTACGGTTGCATGAATACAGGGTTGCGGCCTGCAATTATCCACTCGCGAAGTGGGAAGTACGTTGTTGGCCCAGAATTACGTTGTCGTGACGCAATGCGCCGCGGGATTACGCTCCAGAACGTGCGTGTATGGGGTCGCGAACCTCAGCGGGTTTGGATTTATAAGACCCGTAGCAGCGCTGTCGCGAAGTTCAAGGCTCTTTGTGAGTCGCGAATTAACGAGAATCAGGCTATGCGTGAGAAGCACGCAGAGGCCGCCCGAAAGGCCGCGCAAGGCGACGTGGCCGCTACCCTAGCTCTTGGAGATTTTTGATGCACTACAAGCAACGTGTCCTCAACCGAATTCAAAACGCTGCGGTAGGTACGGAAATCTGTCGCGAAGAGTTTATCCTCGATTTTCTCAAGGATTTTGAGCGTAGAAAGTCTTACATCGCTCTCAGAGAAGTTATGCGGGAGTTAGTGGAAGAGGGGATTTTGGAGGGGCCTTACACCTCTACTTGGAGTCAGCGCCAATTGTGGAAAGTGGTAAAATTCCCAAACCCTTGGGATGCAATTGACCAATTGCGAGGGGAAGTGGCTTCACTAAATGAGGCGCTAGAGCAACGCGACCGCGAAATTTTGCGACTTGAGAAAGCAATCGAGAGTTTGCAACACTGGACCGACTATCCCAAAAGGAAATGAAATGACCGAATGTCCCGTATGCGGCGGTGATTTGCAATGGGTGTTTGCAGGCTTTGATTCGATGGGTGACCTCCACGTACTAGCCTGCATGGAATGTCTCTGGACTGAGGAGGATAGGAATGAGTAATCTTGAGACTGCTTACGGGCCGGTTCGTTATTGGATGCTTACCGGAGAGATTGCTCAGATTTACGGTCGAATCCAATTCGAGGGTGAGGATTACAAGCATGTACTTTTGGCCCATTTTGAATACACCAATGGAGTATGGGAGGGTTCGACTCGCGTTGCAGGGGTTTGCTCGAAACGTCAGGCTGAAATTGGCAAAGAACTTCGCGAACTGTGGTCAAATTATGTCACGGAGGATATGCGACTAGCCGCTAACCAAGCACTTGCTGAAGAGGCGGCGGGCGGGCGGGCCGCTGCCGAAGCGGTGCAACAGGAGGCTTTTAATCGGCTATCGCGAGCTAAAGCCGAAGTCGCTAAGGCGCAAGCCGCTTATGATGAGGCAACCCGAGTAGTCGAATCATTCTGGTAATGGAGACCCGCCGAAAGGCGGGTTTTCAATGGGATGTGGCCGGACCCCGACAATTGGTTAACCTGAAAATTCAAATCCAGCTTGACAAAAGCCTAACACATGCTAAGATTGAGTAACCAAAGGAGGTTAACATGCTGACGCTAACCGGTAAAATCGAAACAAAGTTTGGTGACCTGAATTACCGGCTGTGGGATACTGACCGCGGTTGCCTTGAGGGGTGTATTGTTGTTGACGGTCAAGATCAGAAAATCTCTGCTTTTTTGACATACTCCCCCACGCTGGGAAGGTGGTATCTCGACACAAACACTTGCAACGCCATTGACGCCGAGCTAGTTCGCGCGTGGAGTGAAGCTTGCACAGAGCGCTTGATGGACCGCGCCCGATTCAAGATGGTTCGGGCAGAGTACGAGGAGGCGTGCGACGATATGCGCGATGCGCAGCGACGTATGCTTGACGCCGAGGATCGGCTTAACGAGATTCGAGCACGTTTGGATTCAGACTAGGAGGTTAACATGTTAACGATGATGGCGGGGAGAATCAGCACTGAGTATGGATCGCTTGGCTATGAGCTATATGGGATCACCCATGTGCGCCTTGAGGGGGTGCTCACGTTTGAGAAACAGGCTTATCGTGTCATTGCACACATCTACGATGATGGCAAGGGTTGGGCCTTTCGCGAGGATATTGACCTCAGCGTTATCCACGAAAACGATGGTTGGTTTTCGTCAAACCGCGAGGCTCACAGCTTTTTCTTCACGGAGTTGCCGGTAATTTGGCGGAATGCTTGCACGTCTAGCATTTTGCAACGTGCCCGCGTCAAGATGCTCCAACAGGAGTTCAACGAGGCTTGTGAGGATTTTGAAAAGGCTAAGCGAGTCCGAGACGACGCGCAGCTAGCCTTGCAGACTGCCAGGAGAGAACTAGACGTGTATATAGGTTGGCGAGAGTGTTAAGAGACTAGGCGGGTGATTTCACCCGCCTTTTTCATTGGCCAGGACCGGACCCCGACAACCGGGTAACCGATTATGCGAGAGTTCGGTTTGTCGGGGTCCGGCCCCGCGCCCGAGTCGGACCCCGACAATCATCAAAATTGGCGCCTTGACTTTTCGCCAAAGCGTGTTATAATACAGGTATGGGGGTGAAATGGTATCGACCGGGTAGTGAAATCGGTAGTTGCGTGCCGTGGTTGGCCAGCGGGCCATGTTAACAAGCTGGCTACACTCTTAAGTCGCGAGACTTGTCACGTTTTGGCTGTTTGAATAAACAGCCCCGTCTAACCGCCTTTAGCTAGGAAAGGGTAGTTAGACGGCCAACAAAGCCTAGCAAAGCTTAGAACGCCCTCCAGCGGCTTCTAAGCGGCTTCTAAGCTGGATACCTTGAGCGGGCCTTGTCAGTCGAGCCTACTCCAGGGAAACTCAATCGAGTGACTACGCACGTAGAAGCTATCGAGGAAACGCCACGGGACGCGGGTTCGATTCCCGCCACCTCCACTTAACGAAACCGGACCCCGACAATCGGGGTCCGGCCATGTAACGAAAAAAGGCCGGACCCCGATAATCGGGGAACCGGCACAGGCGGATGGGGAGGGATTCGAACCCCCGGGAGCGTACCTCCAGCAATTTTCAAAACTGCCGCCTTAGTCCTCTCGGCCACCCATCCGTTTCTGCCACTCCGAATGCGTTTCGATGCGCATATCGTGTTCATCTAGGGAGGCGCAAACCCAATCCTCGGTCCCGGTGTGGCGGTCACCACAGGCGCACATCCCAACAATGAAATCACAGCGGGTATCAAACCGCCGCTTACCAGTGTGGGTCATCCTGTAAGGCCACTCTGAGGGGTATCGAACAAACTGGCCTTTACGGCCTTCACGTAGCAAAACTTTCAAGTCATACCTCCAGTTACGGGTTACTACTCTAATATACCTCGTGATACGCTTGAAGTCAAGGTATTCTCTCCCTAGCTCCCAAACTGCATACACTAGGAGCGTAACGCCGCAGACAATAG
>PWRZ01000112.1 GCA_003563385.1 Syntrophomonadaceae bacterium | reverse complement strand
GGGGTCACCCTCTCGGGAGGACAGCAGCAGCGGCTGGCCCTGGCCAGGGCGCTGATATCAAAACCGCAATTCCTGATCCTTGACGACGCCCTTTCTTCCGTCGATATCAGCACCGAAGAAAAAATAATGTCCAACCTGCAGGAGATAGAGACCACTATAATAATTATCTCGCACCGCCTGGGGTCCCTGCGCCGGGCAGACAGGATCCTGGTGTTGGACAGCGGCCGACTGGTGGAAGAAGGGGATCACGCGGGATTGCTGGAACAAAAGGGGTATTATTACAACCTGTGCAGGAACCAGCTGTGGGAAGATATATTCCCATAATTTCGACCGGGGGAGTAAAATAATGGGTCACCGGCGTTTTTTTGACGAACAACCTTTAAAATATGATCCCTTCATCCTGAGGCGGCTGCTTTCTTATACCCGCCCTTACAGGAAAGCACTTTTTATTTCGCTCCTGCTGGTAATACTGGAAACGGCCATACACCTCTCCCAGCCCTACGTGCTCAAAATTGCCATAGACGATTATATCCTGGGGCCCGGATCCCTGCAGGGGCTGCAGAGATTGGGGATCGCCTTCCTGCTCATCTACCTTTCCGGCATGATTCTTCATTACCTGCAGTTTAACATACTGATGCGCACGGGACAGCGCATCATGAACGATATTCGCAAGGACATCTTCGCCCACCTGCAGAAGCTTTCCATTCCTTTTTTTAACAGAAACAGGACCGGCCACCTGGTAACAAGGGTGACCAACGACATTGAAACACTGAATGAAATGTACACGAGCTTCCTGGTAAACTTTATCAAGGATATTTTTATGCTGGCCGGCATAGTGGTTATCCTGCTGCGCCTGCATGCGACCATGGCACTGCTGACCTTCAGCGCCGTACCGGCGGTTATAGTGATCATCGCCGTTTACCGCAGGCACGCCCGGCAGGCATTTCGGGAAATGCGCACGCAGCTGGCGCGCATTAACTCCTTCCTGTCCCAAAACATAGCCGGCATAAGAATAGTGCAGGCCTTTCTGCAGGAGCGGAAGCGGTCCGGAATGTTCAACGATATCAACGAGGCTCACTACCGCGCCGGGATGAAGGAAATCCAAACCTTTGCCGTATTCAGGCCGGCCATGGACCTGCTCCGTTCCCTGGTGCTGGCGCTTTTGCTGTGGTACGGCAGCGGGGCGGTGCTCGAGGGGGTGATCCCCTTCGGGCTGTTCTATGCCTTCATCAATTACCTGCAGTACTTTTTCCGTCCCCTGAACGACCTCAGCGACAAGTACAGCATACTGGAATCAGCGATGGCCTCAGCGGAACGCATATTTAAGCTAATGGACGAAAAAGTGGAAATTACAGACCCCCCATCGCCGAAAGCACTGCATTCGGTCAGGGGGGACATACATTTCCACAATGTCTGGTTTGCCTATGAAAATGAAAAGTGGGTTCTCAGGGATATAAACTTCTACGCCCGTGCCGGTGAGAAAATAGCTGTCGTCGGCCCCACCGGTGCGGGAAAAAGCTCTTTCATCAACCTGATAAACCGCTTTTACGATGCCCAGAAAGGAGCGGTTGCGATCGACGGCATCAACGTGAAAGAGCTTGCCCTCAAGGAGCTGCGCCGGCGCGTGGGGGTAATCCACCAGGACGTCTTCCTTTTCAACGGCAGCATAAGGGAGAACATTACTTTAAACGCGCTGTCCCTGTCACCGGCACAGCTGGAAAGAGTGGCCCGAGAAGCCAACGCCTATGAGTTTATCGAGCAGCTCCCCCAAAAGTTTGATACGCCTGTTGGAGAAAGAGGGGTTACTCTTTCTACCGGCCAGAGGCAGCTGCTGGCCTTTGCCCGCATCTTGGCCTTTGACCCCGCCATTTTCATTTTTGACGAAGCGACGGCTCATATCGACTCCCACACGGAAAGCCTTCTCCAAAAGACGCTGCAGCATGTTACCAGGGGTCGCACCTCCATCATCATTGCCCACCGCCTTTCGACAGTGCGCAAAGCAGAGCGCATTTTTCTGATGCAGAGGGGCAGGCTTACGGAAATGGAAAGCTTTGAGCGCCTCGCTGCCAACCTGGAACGCTACTTTAAAGCGGTTTAAAAAACAGGCACTGTGTCCTTACTGCTCCACCAGTTCCCAGTCCGGTTCAACGGGCTCTTCGAGGGAAAGGTGCCCAACGAGGGTGTCTATTTCCTGTCCTTCAATCAAAAAGCGGACCCTCTCCACTTCGGGCCTTTCGGCCAGGGTGTTAACAACGGAATAAACGGTCAGTATCTCGCCCGTTGAGCCACCCCAGTGGCTGGAGCGCAGCTCTTCGGAAAAGTCTGCCAGGGCCACCCCATCCTCAACTTCAACGCCGAGGACTTTCACGTCTGCAGGCATGGTCCGTCCCAACCCCGGGTCCTGGGGCCCGGCAATGAGCTCTTCCAGCACGGCCTCAAGGGTAACGGTTTCCAGCTCTCTTTCCTCTTTCACCAGCTTATCAGCCTGCTCCGTGGCAAAATAGAGGACAACGGATTCAGTTGTCGGTTCTTCGGGTTCGGCAGGCTCTTCCACTTCTTCATCCTCTGGCTCTGGTACCGGCTCATCGTTCACGGCACACCCGGTCCCCAGGTAGGCCAGCAGAACAAAGATAAAAAGAACAGCTCCGAGAACGAGTAGTTTTTTGCGATGGGGCAAAGTTGCTCACTCCTTTTAACAGCTAGTTTGCTATATTGTAACAGGAATATGTTAAAGTTGAATTAATATTATATTATTTTGTTTAACATTGCAAATAAACTCCCCCCTCTGACCGTGTCAAGGCATGTAAGTTTTTTTGAGGGTGACAGGGGGGTGACAAGGGGACAGGGTACCCAGGGTGACAAGGGGACGGGTGACAAGGGGACGGGGTACCTGTCAACCCGGTTAGCGACAGCCGGACAGGAGAAACGTCCCCTTGTCCGGTCCCCTTGTCCGGTCAACCTTGGCGAGCCTATCCCCCGCTGAATCTCCCAGCCTTAGCTGGGCATACAAGCAGTTACAATTTAAATAAGCTTTCCACCCCTTATACAATCTCAATCTTTTACAGGCAGCGCAGGCAGCACCACCCTAATCCAGCTCTGCCGGCTCCATAACCCAAACCTCAGTAGTTTCGGGAAGCTCTTCCATGGTGATATAAACGGGCTTGCTGTTCTTTTTACGTACATTTTCCCGGCTTTCCAGGAAAGGCTCCAGCCCCGAAATCGGCCAGTTCCGGGTAGCCTCGGTGCGGTAGTGCATCGGTACGGCAACAGCCGGTGATAACTGCTCGACAACCTTTTCCGCTTCTCCGGCATCGATGGTATAATGTCCCCCCACCGGCACCATCAGAACGTGCACCGGTGCAATCCTTTCCACTTCACTTTCACCCAGGACATGGCCAAGGTCTCCCAGGTGTACCAGGCGCAGTTCGCCGATGTCAAAGATAAAGACGCTGTTGCGGCCCCTCATTTTCCCGGAGGCCTCATCGTGATAGGTGGGCACATTGAAAATATTGATCTTCCCTATGGAAAGCGATATGTCATCCCACCCCAGACCATCTGCAGTAAGCCCCCTGATAACCCTAGCTCCCGGAGCGGCAGCAACGTAGTTGTGGTCAAGATGCTCGTGGCTGACAGTAACGAGGTCCGCTTCCACCTCCAGCGTACCATAGCCCACCTGCGGAGAATAAGGGTCCATTAAAATGCTAAAGCCGTCCACTTCCAGCAGAAACGAAGAGTGCCCGAGGTACTGCAGGCTTATTTCCCTGCCTTCGACCTGCAGTTCTTCCCGGACATCAGGTTCGGGCCCATTTTCGGGCTCCTCAATAGCGTTGGGGTCCTCCTCAACTTCAGGGCTGCCGGCCTGCCTTTCCATTACAATGCGGTAGCTTACCAGCGCCGTTATGGCCATAACTACCAGCAGGACAATTAAAATCTTTTTCCGGCTCATAAAGCCCCTCCTCTACCTTCACTTATATTAATATATGAATGCTGCAGCAGGATAATAACCTCCGGGGGCCTGCTATATTGTCCTCATTCAAGCGCTGTGATATGATAGCAGTAGCGGCCAGATACAGATAAACAGCCCAGTTAATTGCCAAAGTAGGAGAGCTATGGACCGGCAAAGACGTTATCCCTTTTCCTGCACACTTAAGGCCACCGTTCTCGGAAACCCTTTTTGCACTGGACCTAAAAGATAAAATTGCCGGGGTTACCGATTACTGCGATTACCCATCCGAAGCAAAATCCCTCTCCCGGGTAGGGGGCTTCACAGACCCTAACCTGGAAATGATTGTTTCCCTGGAGCCGAACCTGGTCGTTGGTGGCACCGATCACGCCGACCTGCTCAATGCCCCCGAGGGCATGGGCATTGTCAACGCCGCCCTGGAACCGGAAGCTTCGAGCAGCTTTTCCAAACCTGTCGGCAGTAAAAACAACCGCTTCCATATTATATCCGATGAGAACATAATTTACCGCCCCGGGCCGCGAATCGGTGAATGCCTGAAAGAAAGCACAGGCCCTCTACCCTGACCTATTAACTTTGACTGATTTATCCGGGGCAGCCGGGCAAGGAGGACCAAAAATGGAGCTGATAATGGTAACCGGAGGGGCCCGCAGCGGCAAAAGCAGCTTTGCCCAAAGTATGGCCGGGCTGATGTCGCAGCGAAAAGAAGGGGTCGTTTACATGGCTACCTCCATTATCGGTGATCAGGAAATGCGTCAGCGCGTTGAACTGCACCGCTTAAGCCGACCTTCCCAGTGGCAAACCGTGGAAGAAGCGTTCGACCTCCCTGCGGCGCTGGAAAGAGTTCCCGGGGAGGCGGAACTGGTGCTGGTGGACTGCCTCACAATGTGGCTGTCCAACATGCTGCTCCTGAACCACGATAACAGCGGGCAGCAATTCCGGGGATCAAAAACAGGACTGCCGCCGGGCCCTGCACCCGACAGAGAACCCGCTTCCGGCAGCTCCTTAATGCAAAACGAAGCAGCGCTGGAAAAAGAAATCCTGGAACGCCTGGAGCAGTTCATTAGCAAGCTGGATCAAAAATCGCTCTCCGCTATACTGGTAACCAATGAAGTCGGTTGGGGAATAGTTCCCGAGCATTACCTGGGGCGGCTGTTCAGGGACCTGGCCGGCCGCTGCAACCAGAAAGTGGCCGCAAAGGCGGGGGAGGTATATCTTGTTGTCTCCGGCATAGCGGTTAAAATAAAGGGATAACGCACTTCGAGGTGAAAGAATTAAAAGATGAGAGCTTTCCTTGCAGCAATAGCCTTTATGACACAAATCCCTGTTCCGGGTCAGGAACATATCTCCGAAAAAAACCTGGTCAGGGCAGTGGCCTTTTTCCCTCTTGTAGGGCTGATCATCGGTATTATCCTGCTATTTTCCGGTTGGGCGCTCCCCTTTTTGTTCCCGGTGCCTCCCGTTAACGCCGCCCTGCTGCTTACCCTGTGGGTGGCGCTCACCGGGGCCATGCACCTGGACGGCCTCTCGGACACCTTTGACGGTATCGGCGGAGGGATAGACCGCCAGCGCCGCCTCCGTATAATGAAAGACAGCGGCACCGGTACCTTCGGGATGGCTGCCGTTTTTTTGCTGCTCCTGCTCAAGTACAGCTTACTGCTCGGCATGGAAGGACAGCTCCTGGCAGCGGGGCTGCTTCTGGCACCGCTGCTGAGCCGCTGGTCCCTCGTACTGTTGACCTGCACTACACCGTACGCGCGGGAAAATGAAGGCCTGGGACGGCCTTTCATCGAAAAAGCGGGGAAAAAGGAGCTTGCAGTGGCCACAGCTACAGCCGCTGCGGCAGGCCTCCTCTACAGCTGGTTTATTTTTTTATTTCTACTGCCGGCCGTCGTCCTGGCAACCGTAGGGGCGCGCCTCTTTTTTCTGCGCAAACTGGGCGGAATAACAGGCGACTGCTTGGGAGCGGTCAATGAATTAATGGAGCTGCTCGTCCTGTTATGTATCGCCGCCCCTTTAATACCGGCACTGGGCTGGGCGCTCTAAGCTTAAAACTTAACACTGCGATACACATTTTACCGATCCCCTCCCCTTCGGTTTATGCTATAATGAAATAAAAAGAACAAGGAAGATAGGGGAGGAAACGAAAATGGACCCGTTTACCCATGCAGCTGTCGGTATAGGAATTGCAGCACTGTCGGGGCAGCCCGCCTCACCTAATAACCCTATATACTGTGCAGCTGTAATGGGAGCGATGGCCCCGGACATCGATGTCATCAGCCTCTTAAAAAGCAAGATGGCATTAATTAAGTATCACCGGGGGCCTACCCATTCCCTGGTGGGGTTATTGTTCGTGTCAACTATAGTGGCAGGGCTGATTTATGTTGATTTTGGCGGGGCAGCGTGGACCTATTTTTTGTGGGCCCTTGCAGGAGGGCTTACCCACGTGTTCCTGGACTATCTCAATTCCTACGGTGTCCAGGTGCTGTGGCCTTTTTCCAACAGGCGCTGGTCCGGGAATC
This sequence comes from Syntrophomonadaceae bacterium, assembly GCA_003563385.1. Classification (GTDB taxonomy): domain Bacteria; phylum Bacillota; class Dethiobacteria; order DTU022; family UBA8154; genus CSSED11-109. Next base: position 17,614 of record PWRZ01000112.1, on the reverse strand, counting down.
TTCTAATGCTCTTTGACCCGCTGATGACGCTTTTTTTCGTCCCGGTTATCTGGTATTTTTATGCTCCCCAAGGCAAGGCCGTTATGGCATTCATGCTAATGGCCGCCTACCTGCTGCTGTGCTGGCAAATACGCCGACAGGCGAGGCTTTTCCTGGCCAAAGAATACAATCTCCACCCTGCTGGATACAATATAGCCGTTATACCGGCCAAAAAGACCATAATTAGCTGGGATTTCTTTATCGAGGGGTCTCGTGAGATGCTGGTCGGAACACTAAACCTGTTCAACGGTAAAATAAATCCCAGCCGCTCCCTGGACCGCAAGGCGGTGAACCCCTTTGTCAGAAAGGCCCTGCATACAAACCTGGGAAAATTCTTTAAGCAGTTTACCTCTTACTATCATGTCAGCTACTGGCATGAAAAGGGGAAACACTTCGTAAAGCTGATCGACCTGCGCTTCAAGCATGAAAGCGACTTTGCATACAAGGTATTATTTGTCCTTGACGAGCATATGCACGTGGAAGAAGCTTATTTTTACCGCCAGGACGAAGCCATACTTGTTGACGTAGCTTAACTGCCGCCCTTCTCGTCCCTTCTCCTGGTTATACCTCTGTAAAGGACAAGGATTACAATTACGGCCATCCCCACATAAAAAACCGGGGTTAACAAAATCAGGGGCGCAAAAACCAGGGCTACAAAAAGCATGGCCATTCCTACAAAAAGCAAAATGTAGTAGCGTGCACTGCCCATGCGAGGCCAAAAAATTATGGCCAGCAATATAATGAGCGTTATAATTAAGTCTATTTCCCTTCACCTACCTGCAGCCTGCCCTTCCAAAGGCAGGCCTCTACTTTTTGAAGCATGGGGGGAAAAAGCCACAGCCAAAAATTAAAAAAGGGCCCAATATAGTATTGCTTACACTGGAAATGAGTAGCATACGCATGGAAACCTTGGTGAAACTTCACCCATTAAACCAACCCCGACAGTGATAAACAAATAAAAACAGGAAAAGTAAAACCCAGTGCTATCAGGGCGTTGTTCGGTTTACTGTCATTTCTAACAGTCATGACAATCGGTCTCCAGAGCATTTATTTCGCCATGTTATATTATCACACTTACTCGTAATCCTGTCAATTGACTACCTTTCAAAGGAAGCATGGGGACGGTTCTCCTGCTTCATTGTTGAAGCATGGGAACTGAAGCACGGGGACGGCAGGCCGTGTGATAAGCAACAATAAAACTTGCAAACAAGTCACCTACCCACCCTTACAACATCTCAGGTAACAGGTACCTCGTCCCCTTGTCAACCCCCTGTCACCCGGGTTGACAAGTACCCCGTCCCCCTGTCACCTCATTTTACTAGCTTGTCCCGTCAGGCAGCCATAATAAGATACCCGCAGATTGGGTTTATGTTTCAAAATAAAAAAATGAGACGCGAGAACCGTCCCCGTGTCTCACCCGTGCTTCCTATTAGGAGGTGAGGCGCTGCATAATAAGCAGCAGAACTATTCCGGGCACCCCGGTAAACCCCACGATGAAAGCGGTTACCACGTTAATGCCAATGTGCAGTCCCCAGAAGCCGCCCAGTATATTAAACAGGGCCAGCAGTCCTCCCCCGACGACGGCATTGAGGATAAAGCGGAGTACTACTTTAAGCGGAAATAAGAGTATCCGCGCCAGAATGTATAAAACCAGAACACCGAAAAAAAAGGCCACAATAAAGTTCAAGTCCAGGTTAAACATGTCCCGAAAGCCTCCTGGGGAAAAGTTTAATTCGATAGGCCACGATTTAGCTTTTTCTCTTTCAACAAAAACACGTAGCGCCTTTCGGTAGCGTTTATGTTGTATATGGCCTGGTCTATAAGCTCGGGTTCCAGTACACTGTCAAAAATAGAAAGTGCGGTCAGCCACTCCTGTCTTGCCCTTTCGATGAGGTGGTCCTCGGCGTATTCTTCTTTTTTTTCCAAATCACCACTGCGGCCGCCCATAAGCCTGGGATGCAGGGTCTCTTTAATCATCTCCAGAAGCTTCATTGCCAGCAAAACCCTCCCCTACCTACTTGCTGCTAATAGTATATGCCGGTATATACAAAAATATGAACTTTTTTCCCTGTATAGTTGCGGCAGTATAAATAATGCGGTTGCTGGTTATATATATAAGACCTGTACTTTTAAAAATATTATGGCCGGTGAACTAAAATGTCCAAAATTGTAATAATCGGGGCCGGTTTTGTAGGCTCGACAATTGCTTACGCCCTCATGCTGGGAGGTACAGCGGAGGAAATTGTGCTTATTGATAAATTAAAAGAAAAAGCCCGCGGTGAGTCAATGGATCTCAACCACGGTGCTTCTTTTGTCAAACCGGTAAACGTGTATGCCGGGGATTATGAAGACTGCAGTAAAGCCGATATAGTCGTCATAACCGCCGGGGCGCCGCAGTCCCCCGGTCAATCGCGGATAGACCTGCTGCAAACCAACACCGCCGTCATGAAGCAGGTCGTAACAAGCGTAATGGAGTACAACAGGGAAGCCATTTTGCTGGTGGTAACAAACCCTGTAGACATCATGTCTTATGTATCCTGGAAGGTGTCGGGACTGCCTCACCGAAGGGTTATCGGCTCCGGCACGGTGCTGGACACTTCACGCTTTAGACACCTTTTAAGCACGCGCTGCCGGGTGGACCCTCGCAATATACACGCTTATGTAGTCGGCGAACACGGAGATTCCGAGGTGCTGCTGTGGAGCTCGGCAAGCATTGCCGGCGTTTCCATGAACAAATTCTGCCAGCGCTGCGAACACCCCTGTTCTGAAGATAACCGCAATGAAATATCAGCAAAAGTACGCCGGGCTGCCTACCAGATAATCGACGACAAGGGAGGCACTTACTATGCCATTGCCCTGGCGGTAAAAAGAATAATTGAGAGTATCCTCAGGGATGAACGCTCCCTTTTGACCGTTTCAGCCCTTGCCGAACTGATACCGGGGGCAGAAGACCTTTACCTCAGCATTCCCTGCATACTGGGCCGCAATGGTATCGAGCAGGTAGTCCTTTTTCAAATGAACGCTGCTGAAGAACGGGAATTCGACAGTTCAATTGAGGTGATAAAAAGTGCCCTGCTCCAGGTTTGAGCAGGCACTTACAGGTTTTTAACAGGGCACTTCCCGCTTCTCCTGCACGCACCTGGCCACCTCTTTGTGAACAATTTCGCCCCTGTAAATATTTAAACCCGCTCTCAGGCCGGGGTCTTCTTCCATGGCTCCTTCAAGGCCGAGAGAGGCAATTTTATGCACATAGGGTAATGTCACGTTTGTAAGAGCCTGCGTGGAAGTGCGCGGTACGGCTCCAGGCATGTTCGGAACTCCATAATGAATGATTCCATCTATTTCATACACGGGGTTGGCGTGAGTGGTCGGCCGCACCGTTTCCACGCATCCACCCTGGTCAATGGAAACATCGATTATAACTGACTGGGAGGGCATTATTTTCAAATCTTCTTTACTAATAAGAAGTGGGGCTTTACCTCCCGGCACCAGTACCGCCCCGATAACGAGGTCTGTACTCTTTATTTGCTCCTTTATGTTTTCGCTGTTCGGCAAAAGAGTAATCAGCCGGGAATGGAAAATGTCGTCAAGATAACGGAGCCGCGGCAGGGAGGGGTCAAACACTACCACCTCCGCACCCAGGCCCACGGCAACCTTGGCAGCATTTAAACCGACGATGCCGCCCCCCAGGATAACGACCCGTGACGGTGCAACACCGGGTATGCCGCATAGCAGGACGCCCTTGCCGCCGTTATACTTGAGCAGGTAATCTGTCCCGATTATGACTGCCATCCTCCCGGCAATTTCGCTCATCGGTGCCAGAAGGGGAAGGCTCCCGTCAGTGGCCAATACTGTTTCATAGCCAATTGCAGCCAATCCTTTATCCTGCAGTACCGGAATCAGTTCCTGTACTCCGGCCAGGTGCAGATAGGTAAAGAGGATGTGCTCCTCCCTGAGGTATCCGTATTCAACCGGCAGGGGCTCCTTTACCTTGACCAGCAGCTGGGCCTGTTCATACACGCTGCCGGGATCATCCAGGAGAACGGCCCCGGCTTCCCGGTAGTCCCGGTCGGAAAAACCGCTGCCTGTTCCAGCCCCCTTTTGGACAAATACGTTATGCCCCGATAAAGCCAATCCCTTTACTCCCGCAGGAGTCATACCAACGCGATACTCCTGGTCTTTAATCTCTCTTAGTATACCGATGTTCATCGACATAAACTACCTCCCCGCCTATTTCTATGTTTTTAGTGGTGATATGCTAATATATTACCATAAGTAACAACAAAAAGGGAGAAAAAAAGGCTGCCCACATTTTTTCAGGACAGCCCTTCTTTTATTGTTACAACCACGTCCCTGCAGTTCCCAACAAAAAGAAAATGGCAGCATAAGAAGTGATTATCCGCCTGCCGTGGCGGCAGAAATACTGTCTTTGCTGAGCAGATGTTTTGCATTCCCAGTTTCATATCCGGCTATAAAGTCAATTAGCATATTAATTACTTTAACATGGCAATATTTACACCTCTTAGTTGCGCCTTGATTCCACGGCGCGGATACGGGCCATTGCCCTCTGCATGGCGGCCTGGGCCCTGACAACGTCAATTGAAGGGTCTTCAGCCCGTTCAACACGGGCCAGCCGTTCCTCAGCCCTGCGCTTGGCGGCCTCCGCTCTATCCAGGTCTATTTCCTCCGGAAGTTCTGCCGTGTCAGCCAGCACTGTAATCTGGTCCGGCTTTATTTCCAGGAATCCCCCTCCGCTTACAGCAATAGGATAAAACGTATTATCCACCTTTACCTTCAAGACTCCAATTATTATCGGGGTTACAAGCGGAGTATGATCAAAGAGGATCCCCAATTCGCCCTCTGCTCCCCTGGCCACAACCATCTGCACGTCTTTATCATAAACAACTCGTTCCGGGGTAACTACTTTCAGGCGAACTTGTGTCCCCATGGCTTATTCTCCCCTTCTCTGGTTCATTATACTTTTGCTTTCTCAGCCTTATCAACCGCTTCCTCGATCTGCCCGACCATGTAGAAGGCATCTTCGGGCAGGTCATCGTGCTTGCCTTCCAGTATTTCCCTAAACGCCCTGATGGAATCTTTAAGAGTTACGTAGGCGCCGGGTATGCCCGTAAACTGTTCGGCCACGAAGAAAGGCTGGGAAAGGAAGCGCTGGATACGGCGAGCCCTGGCCACGGCAATTTTATCATCGTCTGAAAGCTCTTCCATGCCAAGGATGGCGATAATATCCTGCAGCTCCCTGTAGCGCTGCAGCACCTGCTGAACCTCCCTGGCCACTTCAAAGTGTTCCTTCCCGATAAGGTTGGGGTCCAGGAGACGGGAGTCGGAAGACAGCGGGTCCACAGCAGGGTAAATGCCCATCTCCGCAATAGACCTTTCCAGCACGAGACTGGCATCGAGGTGCGCAAATGTCGTCGCCGGAGCGGGGTCGGTGGGGTCGTCCGCAGGAACGTAGATAGCCTGCACCGATGTAATAGACCCCTTCTTGGTAGTGGCGATGCGCTCCTGCAGTTCTCCCATTTCCAGCTGCAGCGTGGGCTGGTAACCGACGGCGGAGGGCATCCTGCCCAGGAGAGCTGAGACCTCGGTTCCGGCCTGGGAGAAACGAAAAATATTATCGATAAATAGAAGCACGTCCTGGCCCGCTTCGTCCCGGAAATATTCGGCCATGCACAGGGCCGCCAGGGCCACGCGCAGGCGGGCACCGGGAGACTCGGTCATCTGTCCGAATACCATGGCAGTGCTCTTGATAACACCGGATTCTTTCATCTCCAGCCAGAGGTCATTACCTTCCCTGGTGCGCTCTCCTACGCCGCCGAACACGGAGTATCCGCCGTGCTCGTAGGCGATATTGCGGATCAGCTCCATCAGCACAACCGTTTTGCCCACGCCTGCACCCCCGAAGAGGCCGATCTTCCCGCCGCGGGGGAAGGGAACCAAAAGATCGATTACCTTGACACCCGTCTCCAGGATCTCGGTAGCGGGCACCTGCTCTTCAAAAGATGGAGCCGGCCTGTGGATGGGATACTGGTCTTCTCCTTCTACAGGCGGACCGTCGTCAATAATCTCTCCTTTGACATTAAAAACCCGGCCCAGTGTGGAAGAGCCCACGGGGACAGTTATGGGGCGGCCCGCGTCAACAGCCTCCATTCCCCTTACCAAGCCATCCGTGGGGTCCATGCTGACACAGCGCACCGTATCATCGCCCAGGTGATGGGCCGCCTCCAGTATCAGATTTAAATCACTTTCTTTATCCTCAATGGTAACCATGTTATAAATGCCCGGCAGCTGGCCCTCCGGGAATGTTATATCCACCACAGGGCCAATTACCTGTGCAACTTTGCCTACAGCTCCCATTCTTTATACTCCCCTTTCGTTACTGTACCTTAAAGCTGCCCGCCGCCTCTTTAGCTGCCTGACAGTGCTTCGGAAGTGTTTACTATCTCCAGGATTTCCTGCGTAATGGCTGCCTGGCGGGCCTTGTTGTACTCGAGGGTCAATCTTTCAATCATGTCTCTGGCATTATCGGTAGCAGTTCTCATGGCCGTCATACGCGCACCAAACTCGGAGGCCTTCGATTCCAGCAGAGCTGAATAGATAAGGCTGTTCAAGAAGCGCGGCAGCAGGGCACCCAGCACCGCTTCCGGCTCCGGCTCGAAGCGGTAAAAAAGCTTATCCTGTTCTTCTCCTTTTTCAGCAGCACTTTCTGCAGCTTCCGCCTCTTCTTCCTCAATCTGTTCTGCCTGCATGGGCAGTAGCTGGAACAGCTGCGGGCGGTGGATTACTACATTTATAAACTCGCTGTAGAATATGCCTGCCTCACCAATCTGGCCTTCCAGGAACATGCGCGCAACCATGGAACCCATTTCCTGGGCAAGGGAAAAATCGGGTCTGTCGTCTATATTCAAATATTCTGCAACAATGTTGTATTCCCGGCGCTTGAAAAAATCGCGCGCCTTGCGCCCTATCGCTATTATGGTAACCTGGTCCCGGGGCAGCTGCTGTATATCCGTAAGCGCTCGCCGCATTACGTTACTGTTGTAGCTGCCGCACAGACCCCGGTCCGAGGTAACAACCATGAAGCATTTCACGGGGGATTCTTTTTTTTCCATGAGGGCATTTTGAGCCCGTGTGTGCTTCAGTATTCGGGCAATGGAGTTAATAATGCTTTGAGTGTAGGGACGCCCGGATTCCGCCCTTTCCTGGGCCCGGCGCAGCTTTGCCGCCGCTACCATTTCCATGGCCTTGGTTATCTTTTGCGTGCTTTGAACGCTTCTAATGCGCCTTTTTATCTCGCGTGTACCTCGCAATATTTATCCCACCTTTAAGAGAACCTGGTAGTTAAACGCTCACCTGCCCCCATCAGGCCGAGGCCTTTTCTTCCGATTCTGCCTTTTCTGCCGTCTCCAGACCGGTAGTTTCCATGAGGAAGGACTTTTTGAACTCATCAATGGCCTTGCGGAGGTCTTTTTCGGTATCCTCGGTGAGCTCCCCCGTCTCCTTGATAGCCTGGCCAAGGGCGGGATGATTGCCCTCCATAAAGCGGAAGAACTCTGCTTCAAAGCGCTTTACTTCTTCCACGGGGATTTCATCCAGCATGCCCGTAGTGCCGGCATAGAGTATCATTATCTGCTTCTCCACGGCAATGGGGGAATACTGTTCCTGCTTGAGGATTTCCCCCAGCCGCTCGCCCCGGTTGAGCCTTGCCTGCGTGGCCTTATCCAGCTCGGTCCCAAACTGGGCAAAGGCTTCCAACTCCCGGTACTGCGCCAGATCCAGGCGCAGTCGCCCGGCAACTCTTTTCATGGCTTTGTTCTGGGCGTTCCCCCCGACCCTGGACACGGAAAGACCAACGTTGACAGCCGGGCGCACTCCTGCAAAGAAGAGGTCGCGCTCCAGGTAAATCTGCCCGTCGGTAATAGAAATGACGTTGGTGGGAATGTAAGCGGATACGTCACCCTCCTGGGTCTCGATAATGGGCAGCGCCGTCAGCGACCCGCCGTCATACTCATCGCTGTACTTGGCGGAGCGCTCCAGCAGCCGGGAATGCAGGTAGAATATGTCCCCCGGGTACGCTTCCCGGCCCGGAGGGCGCCTCAGCAGAAGGGACAGCTCCCTGTAAGCGATGGCGTGCTTGGAAAGGTCATCGTAGATTACAAGGACATGCTTACCGTTGTCCATATACTCTTCCCCAATGGCACAGCCGGCATAAGGGGAAATGTAAAGCAGCGGTGCCGGCTCACTGCTGGTAGCAGCCACCACAGTGGTGTAATCCATGGCCCCGTGCTCCTCCAGTACCTGCACCACAGCGGCTACCTTAGAGCGCTTCTGGCCTATAGCCACATAAATGCAGTAAACATCGGTGTCCTTCTGATTAATAATGGCATCAACGGGGATAGCCGTCTTCCCGGTGCCGCGGTCCCCGATAATAAGCTCCCTCTGCCCGCGGCCGATTGGAATCATGGAGTCAATCGCTTTAAGCCCCGTCTGCAGGGGTTCCTTCACCGGCTGGCGCTGGATAACCCCCGGTGCAATCCGTTCCAGGGGACGGAAAGCTTCCGTCTTGATGGGGCCCTTACCATCAATGGGTTGTCCCAGGGCATTGACGACCCTGCCGGCCATCGCTTCACCGGCAGGCACCTGGGCAATTCTGCCGGTACGCTTAACAGTGTCACCTTCTTTAATTTTCTTGTAATCCCCGAGCAGCACGGCACCGACATTGTCTGTTTCCAGGTTCAAAGCCAAACCCATGACACCATCGGGAAACTCCAGGAGCTCCCCGGCCATGCATTTCTCAAGGCCGTAAATACGGCTAACACCGTCACCAACATAGATAACTGTTCCGACATCGACCATCTCCAGGCTCTTGTCAAAGCCTTCTATCTGTTTTTGTAACAGTGTGCTGATCTCGTCCGGACGCACGCTCATTTTGTTACCACCACCTCTTCCTTTTCTTGGCAATCCGGATTTATCATGCCGTAATCTGCTGGAACATCTTCTCCAGCTGCGCAGTTAAGCTGGCATCAAACAGCTTACCGCCCATGTTGATCACAAAGCCGCCCTTTATATCCGGATCGATCTTCTCTTCCAGTTTGATCTCTTTGCCGCTCATCTCGGCCAGTGCTTTTGCAATCTCTTCCTTCTGATCCTCTTCCAGCGGCATCGGTGTAGCCACCAGGGCAACTTCAACATTCTGCACTTTGTTTACCAGCCTGGCGTATTCTTCCGCTATCATTTCCAGCAGGTTAAACCTTTTTTTCTGCACTATAAGGATAAGAAACCGTAAAAAATCCTCTGAGCTTTCTGAAACCAATCCTTTTACAATCTCGCTCTTGAGATCCTCCTTGACGGGATAGTTGTACAAAAAATTCTTGATCTCCTTATTTTGATTCAGGAAGGAAATTAATTTATCAAATTCTTCCCTGGTTTCATCCAGTCGATCTTTCTCATCCATTACGCGATACAACGCCAGGGCATACTTCTGAGCCGTCCTGAATTTCATGAGACCTTTTTCACCTCTTTAAGGTAGCGGTCTACCAGCTGGCGCTGTGCGGCGGCATCGATCTTTGTCTCAATGATGCGCTCGGCAATACGCACGGAAATAAAAGCGATCTCATCTTTAAGCTCCTTGAAGACCTTCTCTTTCTCCAGCTCCAGCTCTTTTTTGGCTTTTTCGATAATCTGCTCACCCTGCTCTTTGGCCTCTCTTTTCCCCTCGGATATGATTTCTTCGCTCTGCTTGGTAGCATTGTTGAGAATTTCCCTGGCTTCCTGCTTTGCAGACATGAGGCTCTGTTCGTACTTCTGGCGCAGCTTTTCCGCTTCTTCCTTTTCCTGGGCAGCTGTATTCAGGTTGTTCTCAATCGTCTCCTGGCGCCCTTTTATAAAGTTGGACAGCGGCTTGTACAGGTAGCGGCGTATGAGCAGGTAGATGATGAACATATTGAATGCCTGCCACAGCAGAGAATAATCTATGGTAATAACTCCGCCTTCCATTTAAAGCCCCCCTTCTGATAAGTAATCGGATCCTTGCGCCGTTAAGATAACAATACCGCTTCTTATAGGCCGGTATAGAGGGGCAAGAGGGGATTGGCAAACAGCAATATCAGGGCTACAACCAGCGCATATATACCGGTGGTTTCCGCCACGGCTGCCCCGAGCAGCATCGTTCTCAAAATATCACCCTGCGCCTCCGGCTGACGTCCCACTGCTTCCGCACCTTTGCCGGCCGCATAGCCCTGGCCGACGCCGGCACCAATACCCGCAATCATGGCTGTCCCTGCACCAAGAGCAGAAGCGGCAATAATCAAAGCTTCACCTGTAATCATTCTTTTTGGCCTCCTTTGTTATTTAACATAGAATCTAAAGTAGTGGGTTAGCATAAAGCAGAATTAATGCAATAATCAGGGCATAAATACTCGTCGTCTGTCCGACGGCCTGGCCCAGCAGCATCGTTCTGATAATGGGTCCCTGCAGCCGCGAACGATAAGAAGTTGCCTCCACGGCCTTTCCGGCCGCATAGCCCTGACCCACACCGGCACCAATACCCCCAATCATGGCCACCCCCGCGCCTACAGTCGAAGCCAGCAGCAATATACCGAGAGCCGGGGACTGGAACAGGGGATTGGCATAAAGCATAATCAGCGCCACTACCAGGCTAAAAATACCTGCTGTCTCCGCTACCGCCTGGCCGAGAAGCATTACAAAGGTGATCTGCTGTACCCCCTTAGGATTTTGTCCCGCCGCTTCGGCAGCTTTACCGGCAGCATAACCCTGGCCCACCCCGGGGCCGATACCGGCAATCATGGCCGCTCCTGCCCCGAGGGCGGAAGCAGCAAGAAGAAGTGCCATGGGATCCTGCTGTGCAAGCCAGTCAAATCCCGCATCAATTATGAACCGCAAGAGGACAAACAAATAAGCTTCCCTCCTTTCTTAACCGCTGAAGCCATTCCTAGTCCATAGCCAGGGTAATGAAGGTCATCGTCAGCATTACAAAAATAAACATCTGGATAACTCCGGCGAATACGTCGAAAAACCCGTGTCCGATAATTGGTACGAGAATTGGCATAAAGGAATAGAGCATCAGCATAATGATCATGCTACCGAGCATGTTACCAAAAAGACGGAAACTCAACGAGATAGGTAGGGCGAGCTCGCTGATAAAATTCATCGGAGCCATGAACGGTATCGGTTGGAAAAAGCTCTTGATATAGCCGAGCTTCTTTGCCCTGAACCCGTTGACCTGCACGAGGAAAAAAGTAATGCCGGCCAGGGCAAAGGTTGTGTTAAGGTCCGCCGTGGGCTGCCTGATGGCTACCAGGCCGGTAAGGTTGGCCACCAGCAGGTAAAGGGCCAGCGCTAGCAGGTAAGGAGCAAAGCTTCTTCTGTGACTTCCCATGGTGCTGTCCACCATCCAGTGCACGCCTGCCAGGATCAGCTCCATGAAAAGCTGCAACACGCCCGGCACCATCTTCATATTGCGCGTCGTGAGAATGGAGAGCACCAGGAGAAAAACAATGATTCCCCAGGTGACAACTACGCTCCCTGTAATAAATGGAGTGCCGTTAATAGTTACATAAACAGGGATAATAATGTCGGCCATTTCCATGTTCCTGCCCGGTTTAAAAAACAGCTTTTAAACCGTCTTCCCCCCTTTCTGTAATAAATTTAACTGCTGAAGTCATTATTGGGCCTGTTACGGCGCCTCATTATAAGAGAAAAAAAGTTACCCCCAAAGATTACCGCCTTGGGGACTAAAAGGCCGATTACAGCCCATATAAAATCCATATCCACCCTTTTAATAGCTACCAGCAGTATTAATAAAACAAGGGTATAGCGCAGTATATAATGAGCAGTGACAAAAAAGCGGGCTTTTTGCGGATCCATCTGCAGGGATTTCTGCAGCGTATTGGCCAGCAGGTAAAAGCTCAATATACCCATAATGGCCCCGAAAGATAACCCGTAGGCTTCGGTGTAGCTTCCTTGAATAAGCAGGACAGCCAGTAAAACAAAATAAAGTATGAAAAACTGCTTGGTCAACTGCTGTTTCAACAGCGATATTTTCTCCATTCCACAACTCCTGCCCTGCTTACTTTTTCTTCATCATGAGCCTGTAGGCCTGCATGCTTCCCCCGGCAAGGCCCAGCAGCATACCGCATATAGCCAGCAGGATCCTGTAGCCCACGTAATTGGAAATAAACAAGCCCACCCATAAACCTGCCAGGGCCGGACCGATAATCAACAACCCCAGTTGTCCGACCATTACAAGCCCCTGCATGTCCTTCCACTGGAATTTAGCCAATATATCACCTGTCTCACAATAAACATGACCTAAAACCGGGGCAAGCGGCCCGGCCGGCCAAACTCACCATTATCATATTCGACGATTACTTGGAAATCCCTTTTTGTACAATTAAATTTTTTTAATTAATATCTTCTCAGCGCCCCCAGCGCGGCCAGGCTTCCAAAAAAAAGAAGCATGTAATAGGTAAAAAACCGCCATACAATAACAAAAATGCCCAGGGCTGCCGAAGGGACCATAACGCGGAACAGCGCGGCCAACCCCAGCTCGGCCGCGCCGCTGCCGCCCGGCAGGGGGATGTAGGCCAGGATGAGCTGCATTACAACCTGCCATCTGAGCACCTGCACGAAAGGAAGCGCTATGTTAAGCCCTCTTAAGATTGTATAAGCGATGCTGAAAAAAATGAGCCAGTATGCGGCCGTCAGTAATACGACTAACAGCAGGCGGCCGGTCTTCCAGCGATTAATGGAAAGCGTTGTCCAGCGGAAGTTGCGCATTTCTTTCAGAAAGCTGTCATAAAGCCTATGGACACGGGAACTTCTTTCCCAGGAGGCGGCAAGCGGAAACCGCGACAAAAACCGTTTAAGTAAGTGTTCCAGGAAAGCAGGGCGCCACAGCAGGAAAAAAAGAACGAGCAGGTTGGCAGCCACTGCCAGGACGGCCAGGGTAAAAGCGCGCCCTACAAGAACCGGGGCGCCGGCACCCCCGAATAGGAGCAGCATCAACAGACCGGCCCCTAAAAATACCATTTTGCTGGAAATAGAGCGTATCACCGTAACGGCAGATGACTCTCCGAGGGAGAGTCCGTGCCTGTTCAAGGCATATACGTGCGCCGGCCACTCCCCGGCGGCAAAAGGGGTAACAGAGGCGAAGAAAAATGTGAACAAAAAGATCCGTATACCGTCGGCAATCCTGAGGTCTCTGCTGCAGAAAGTATGCACCAGCAGCTTGATACGCAAACCTTCGATTGCCCAGAGCATAAAAAACAGCAGCGCTGTAAGTGCCAGGCAGCCTGCGCGAAGCTCCAGTAAGCCGGCCGTGGTATTGTCATCCAAATACTTGAAAAAGACAAAAAAAGCTGCCGTTATACCGAGTGCCAGTGAAATGCCCAGCCCTTTTTCCCAGGCCGGCAAAACGTGCCTCAATTACAAAATCCCTTTCCTCTTTAGCTGCTACAGCTGCTACAGCTGCTACGGGCGGTAAACAATTACGCTGACCTGTGCATCATCGAAAAGCTTCCGGGCCATCTCGTCGGGATATTCTTCCTGCAGGATTATTTTCTTGATACCGGCATTGATGAGCATTTTGGCACATAAAGAACAGGGATGGTGGGTGCAGTAAAGCTCCGCCCCGCGGATAGAAACACCGTGCAAAGCTCCCTGTATTATGGCGTTTTGCTCTGCGTGCAGGCCCCGGCAAAGCTCGTGTCTTTCCCCGGAGGGGACATTTTTTTCCCGGCGCAGGCACCCTGTCTCCAGGCAGTGGGCCAGGCCGGCAGGAGCCCCGTTGTAACCGGTCGTCAGCAGGCGCTTATCTTTAACCAGCACCGCCCCGACCTTGCGCCGGAGACACGTGGAACGCCCGGAGACAACCCGGGCGATTTCGAGGAAATAGCTTTCCCATGAAGGCCTCACGGCATCAATCACTTCCAAAAACTCTCCCACCCTTATCTTTTGAAGTGCCCCGGGCCGGCATAACTATTGTGGTAAAGCGGAAAAGCGGAACAGAGCTCCTTTACTTTCCGTTTAACATCAGCCAGAACTACGGGGTCGCCACGGCCCTCCAGGGCACGGTTGATCAGCCCGGCCATAACCTCTATTTCCTTTTCTTTCATGCCGCGCGAAGTAACCGTGGGCGTGCCGATCCTGATCCCGCTTGTGACTACAGCGCTCCGGGGATCAAAGGGAATGGCATTTTTATTGACGGTGATACCAACCTCGTCGAGCAGGCTTTCAGCTTCCCTACCGCTGATGTTTTTGCTCCTGAGGTCCACCAGGATAAGGTGATTGTCGGTCCCACCCGAAACAAGGTCAAACCCCATCTCGGTCAGCTTTTCGGCCAGCACACGGGCGTTGGCGACAACCTGCTCCTGGTAAAGGTTAAACTCTTCGCTTTGAGCTTCCTTAAAGGCAACTGCCTTGGCGGCAATGACATGCATGAGCGGGCCTCCCTGTATTCCGGGGAAAACAGCCTTATCAATGTCGCGCCCGTACCCGGCGCGGCACAAAATCATACCTCCCCTGGGCCCGCGCAGGGTCTTGTGCGTGGTCGTAGTAACAAAATGGGAGTGAGGTACCGGGTTGGGATGAAGCCCCGCCGCCACCAGGCCGGCGATGTGGGCCATATCCACCATCAGGCAGGCATCCACTTCGCGGGCAATTTCTTCAAAGGCAGCAAAGTCAATTATGCGCGGGTAAGCGCTGGCGCCCGCGACGATCAGCCTGGGAGAAACTTCCTTTGCTATCCTGCGCACTTCCTCCATATCAATATAGCCGCTTTGCGGATCAACCCCGTAGCTGTAAAAGTTATAATACATTCCGGATATATTTACGGGGCTGCCGTGCGTCAAATGACCGCCGTGCGACAGGTTCATGCCCAGCACCGGGTCACCCGGTTTTAATACCGTAACATAGACGGCCAGGTTGGCCATGGCACCGGCGTGGGGCTGCACGTTTACATGCTCCGCCCCGAAGAGGGCAGCAGCCCTGGTGCGGGCCAGCTCTTCGACCACATCGACGAACTCGCAGCCACCGTAATAGCGATTTCCAGGGTAGCCCTCGGCATACTTGTTTGTAAGCAGGGAACCCTGCGCTTCAAGGACGGCTCTGCTGGCAATATTTTCAGAGGCGATCAGCTCAAGCTTGTTCTGCTGCCGCTGTCTTTCCTCCTCGATTGCCCTGGCAACCTGTGGATCTATCACGCGCAAAATACTGTTACCGTTCTCCTGTAAAGACATAAGGGGCCTGGTTGTAAAAGAGTCCAGGCTTGCACCTCCTTTCCCCGGCAATTAATCGGTCCTGCAGTTGAGGCTATTCTTCAAGGGCATGTATCTTGGAGACCCTCTTAAGATGTCTCCCCCCCTGGAAGGGTGTTTCAAGGAAAACCGCGACTATCTCCAGGGCCAGCCCCGGCCCCACCACCCTGGCCCCCAGGGTTAAAACATTGGCATCGTTATGAGCCCTGGAAGAGCGGGCCGAATAGCTGTCATGGCACTGCGCGGCACGGATCCCCTTCAGCTTGTTTGCCGCTATAGCCACGCCGATCCCGGTTCCACAAATAAGGATGGCCCTTTCATACAGCCCTTTCCGGACCGCTTCAGCGGCGCGGTGTGCCAGGTCAGGGTAATCGACCGGCTTATCGTCAAAAGTGCCGAAATCGTGAAAGGGCAGCCCTTTTTCCTGCAGGTATTCCTTGACGCACTCTTTAAGTTCTACTCCGGCATGATCACAAGCAAGCGCGATTTTCAACATTTTTCACCTTAACCGGTTCAGTTTTTTAGATTATTCGGTTCTATTCTCTTTTTTTCCTGCCCACCGTAAAAATATTCTCTCCACAACCCGTTCCAGCGCAGCCTTTATTTCCGCGGCCGTTAATCGATAATTGCTCACACCAGAGCCGAAAGGATCTGCTACCTCCCTGGCGCTGTCACCGTAAGCAAACTCACCCATCACCCACACTTTTTCAGCAGCGCCCGGAAATTGGCTCAGCAGCTGTTCCTTTTGGGCCCCGGTCATCGTCAAAATATAGTGTGCCTTATTAACCATGTCGGCGGTTATCTTTCGGGAACGGTGTTCCCTTAAATCAAGGCCTTCATCTTGTTGAAGCACTTCCAGCGCTTCCCGGCTGGCCTTGAGCCCGCCCACGGTGTTCAGCCCGGCGGAGCAGGTCCTGATATTCGGTTTTTGCTCTCTAATAGCGGACCACATCTTGGTGAACAGTCCCTGGGCGATGACACTGCGGCATGTGTTGCCGGTGCAAACGAAAAGGACATACACTTCCCCGCTATTGTTTTCCATCTGCATCACCACGGTTTTATGATTTTTGTTGCCGCCTTACGCAGGCGGTTCATCACCGCCCTGCCCATGTCCTGCTCTGAAAACCCTTCCGCTACAATCACGTCAACCCCTGCCGCATCAAGCCGGCGCAGTGCCCCGTAAAGACGACCGGCTACAAGCCCCGGCTCTTTTTTGGAACCGAGCAGCTCCACTGCCGCGGCAGGGAAAAGTATACCCGTCTCTTCACAGATGAGCATCCCCACCCGGCGACCCTGCATGGCAAAACCTTCACCGAGGGCTAAGAGCTGCTTTTTCTGGGCTTCTCCTTCCCCCTCAACCAGATAAATCGGGGCCCTGGTTGCATAATGCCTGTATTTCAATCCCGGGGAGGGGGGGGCATCCTTGAACTCCTCCGCACCGGTGATGGAAATATCTATTATCTGGACCCCCAGCAGCTCCTGCAGCATTTCCAGCGTAACACCGCCCGGGCGGAGCAGGACTGGGGGTTTTGAAAGCAGGCTCAACACAGTCGACTCCACCCCGACGGGGCAAGCCCCCCCGTCCAGGACGGCTGCAATTCGGCCGGCCATATCCTCGATCACGTGGGCAGCAGTAGTGGGGCTGGGCCGGCCGGATATGTTGGCGCTGGGGGCGGCAACAGGCACACCGGCGGCGGCTAGCAGTTTCTGAGTTAAAGGATGGGCCGGTATGCGAAGGGCTACTGAAGAGAGGCCGGCAGTTGTAACGGCGGGCACGATATCCTTCTTCGGCAGGACCACGGTCAGGGGGCCCGGCCAGAAACGCCCGGCCAGCAGGGCCACTTCCACGGGAATATTTTCGGTGAGCCGTTCCAAATCCTCCAGGCCGGTTACATGAACTATGAGAGGATTATCGGGGGGCCTCTCCTTGGCCTTGAATATTTTCTGCACCGCCGCCGGGTTGAGGGCATCGGCCCCAAGGCCGTAGACGGTTTCAGTAGGGAAAGCGACCAGCTCTCCCCTGCGCAGCAGATCGGCCGCATAGCTAATGGCCTGTTCCTCCTGTGACGGATCGCCGGAGGCGGCAAGCAGTGCAGTTCCTTTTACTTTGGTCCACGGCATCCCTTTTTCGAACACTCCCAACCGTTAAAGCTATCTGCTTAAAGAGGCTGGAAATATTATAACATAACAATATGCCGGCGCAGCTATTAATTTATTAGCGCCGCTTTGATATAATGTAAGTGGCGGATGAAAGCTCCCTTCGCTCCATGGCAAGTTCGACT
>PWRZ01000043.1 GCA_003563385.1 Syntrophomonadaceae bacterium | reverse complement strand
TCCTTGTTTATGGCCACCACCGTTTTGGCCCCCTTGATCCCGGCCAGGTGCTGGAAAGCCCCGGAAATGCCGATGGCCACGTAAAGCCTGGGCTTGACCGCTTTCCCCGAGGTGCCTACCTGGCGGTCAGGTGGCAGCCACCCGGCATCCGTGGCCGCCCGCGAGCCGCATATATCCGCATTCATTACGGCGGCCAGCTCCTCGATCATGGGCATGTTCTTCTCTTCCCTGAGGCCCCTGCCGACACAAATTAAAACCTCGGACTGTGTTATATCCACATCTCCCGCTTCGGCCTCCAGGAACTGCACGAACCTGCGCAGGCCGGTGCTCTCCTTCAAGGTCGTCTCCAGCTTCTCTATGCGGCCCTGCTTAGCCGGGCTGCCCGTTTCAAAGCTCGCTTCTCTTATTGTTGCCAGGTACGGGGGGTTTCCCTTGAAAACAAAACGCGCATTGACCTTTCCCTGGTAATACTGGCGCACCGCCTGCAGCATATCACCGGAGTAACCCAGCCCAATGACATCGGAAATAAAAGGCATCTTTAGCTTAACAGCCAGGGTGGGCGCCAGGTCCATGCCCTGGGTGGTGTATCCCGTCATCACCAGCTCGGGGCTGTATTGTTGGATTGTTTCGGCCACGGCATTGCCGTAGCTCTCGGGGGTATAATTCTCCAGGAGCGGGTCGTCAATATAAACGACCCTGTCGCTGTAACCGGCCAGCTCTTCGGCCATATGGTCAACCGCACTGCCCAGGAGCAGGGCTGTTGTTTCTCCGCCTCTTTCCCGGGACAGCCGCCCCGCTGCCTGGAGCATCTCCAGCGTAACTTCGCGCAACCTACCCTGCCGGTGTTCGGCCACTACAAGATAACCAGCCATCTTAGAGCAGCCCCCCCTTCACGAGCTTGCCGGCAAGCACTTCCGCTTTTTGAGCGGGTTCGCCTTCAATTAGTTCGGCCCTGGAGGCCACCTCGGGGACATACAGCTCCTGCATCTCTACACTGGAGCGCCCCCCGGCAGCCTCTTCTTCGGCAATCTCCAGGTCTTCTATCTTCAAGACCTTTATTTCTTTCTTCTGGGCCTGCCTTACCCCCCTGATAGAAGCGTAGCGCGGCTCGTTTATGCCCGTCTGTATGGTCAGCACCGCCGGGAGGGCGATATCAACTTCTTCGAGGAGCCCCCCCTCCAGCTCGCGGCAGACGGACAGCCGGCCGCCCTGCGGCTCAACATTTTTAACCATCGTGGCACAGGGAAGCGTCAGTTCCTCGGCCAGGGCGGCACCCACGGTCATGTACCCATCATCACCGGCCATGCAGCCCGTAAGCACCAGGTCAAACTGGTGCTGCCCGATCACGGCGGCCAGGACCCGGGCAATCACAAGCGGGTCTTTGACGTTTACACGCCCGTCATTAACCTGGATAGCCCCGTCGGCCCCCTTGGCCAGCGCCATGCGAATTATCGTCTCCACATCGCCGCAGTCGACGCATACTACCTGGACAGTCCCTCCCAGTCTTTCCTTGAGAAGGAGGGCTTCCTCTACGGCATAGTTGTCGGCTTCATTTATATCAAAAGAAAACCTGCTGCTGTCAACTTCTTTTCCGCTTTCGTCGACGCTCACCTCCGCTTCGGAAGTATCGGGCACCCTTTTTATACATACAAAAATGTCCAAAAGCGCTCACCTCCAGCTTCTTTATCTATTCTTCATTCCTGGATCAGCCCGCCGGCAATTTCCAGTATTTCGGCCACCTTTATCTCATCCTCCCAGCCCTCGGCCTTGACGGCATCTTCCAACGTCAAAAGACAAAACGGGCAGGCCGCGGCAAGCACACCGGCGCCCAGCATCTTCGCCTCCCTGACCCTCACCGCGGCAAGGCGCTCCCCGCGCGACTCGCTTTCGACCCACATTTTGCCGCCCCCTCCCTCACAGCAGAGGCTGCGCTCCCTGGTACGCTCAAACTCGACCAGCTCGGCACCGGGGAGTTGCTGCAAAATAAAACGGGGATCATTGAAAACCCCGTTCTGCTTCCCCAAAAAGCAGGGATCGTGATAGACGATCCTTTCCTTCAACTCCCTGTTAAGCTCCATTTTCCCCTCCCGGAGCAGCTCTGCCAGCAGTTCCGTGTAATGTAGTATCTCCGCCCTTAACTGCGGGTACTGGTTTTTAAAGGCTGAGTAGCAGTGCGGGGAAATGGTGATAATCCTGGAAGCGGAATAGCTGTTCAGCAGTTCGCTGTTATCCTCTACCATCATTTCAAAAAGCCCTTCTTCTCCCAGGCAGTAGGCTTCGCTTGCGCAGCAGGTCTCTCCTTCTTCCATAAAGCCGTAATGGACCCCGGCGTAATTGAGCAGCCTGCCCAGGTTCCCGGCTATTCCCTGCAGCCTGGGGTCATAGGCCACCGTGCAGCATACAAAGACCAGGCAGTGAACGGCTTCCCCGGGCCCGACCACTTTCAAGTCCAGGTCCCTTCTCCAGTCAAAGCGCGCCGCCCTGGGCTTATCCCAGGGATTTCCCTCCCGAAATATGCTTTCGAGGGCGTCCCTGACGGAAGGCTGGATCACCCCGCCTTCTACAAGAATGCTGCGCAGGGCGACAAGAACATCGAGCGGCTTCAGCCCCTTGGGGCAGCGCAGGGAGCAGTTGCCGCAGGCCGTGCAGTCCCATATTTCCGGCAGCCCGGCCAGGGACTGGAGCAGATCCTCATCGAGGGCGCCGCGGAGAATACCGCGCACGTTCAAGCCGCTCCGGGCGGTTACCGGGCATCCACCCGTGCACCTCCCACACTGAATGCACCCAAGCAGGTCGTGTTTTTGTATAAAGCCGTTTTCTCGCTCATCCATCCTTCATACCTCACAGCCGGGGGTCCGCTTTAATCTGCAAAAATACCTTCCCTGAATTCGACACCTGAAGGGAAAATCCTGCCTCATATTCAAAATATGAAATCATCCAATGCTTTAAAAAAAGTAATAACCGGAAACGGTGAAAAATAATGTAATTTTTTTTGCATTTATTGTTCCAGAAAAAGGATTTATGCTCTCCATGTCGAAATAATTTAATAAAATGTTGGTAAATATTCGAAAAAAAGTTTCGGCAGGTCACAAAATAGCTCATAATTCCTCTTTAATAGCCCCGCCATGCGCAATGGGCAGTAAAAACTGTCCTTGACACTGTTGACCGATAATAGTAAGCTACTTCTAATTATAATTATTAAAACTACTATTAACCGGGAGGCTTAAGATGGGCCGCCACAATGAAAGACTTCTTTCACAAATCGAAGCGCTCCGGAAACAGCTGAATGAAAATGTCGACACTGCCAGTAATAACCCGATTAACTGTGAAAACACGTATGTACTGAGCATGAAACTGGACAAGCTCATCTTTCAATATATGAAAGTAACCCGGAAAACATCTTCCAAGAATTAAGCTCCTGCCGGGCAGAGCGCCCTTATTATTATCAGCCCCGCATAATCTTCCAGGGCACCCTTTCATCCCCCACGCGCCGCGTATATTTACAGCCGTCAAAGTGCTCCAGCAGGGCCTGGGCATACTTTCGCGAACTGCCCAGCAGGTCCCTGTACTGGGAGAGAGTTATGCTCCTGTTTTTTTGAAAGTAATCCCGCAACATCTCCAGGCACTTATCGTAAGTGTCACGGTGCAAATATATCCCCTCGCTTACTTTCACCAGCATCCCCCGGTAATGTAAATACTCCAGGAGCTCTTCCCCTTCCTCTTTCCTGATATTTAACTTCGGCCACAGCTCTTTGGGGGCCGGAGGTGCCAGGCCTCCTTTTTGAAAAGCCTCCAGTATAGAGGCAAGCTTTTTTCCCTGCTCCGCCGAAGGTTGTTGCGAAAAATCCTTCCCGGAAACCAGGCCGCCGCTTAAGTTTATCTTTCCTTGTTCCTTCAGCTGCTCCAGCAAGCTGTCATAAACCTTCCCGGCCATGCTGCGGGGAAGAACCTCGTTCAGCTGTGCTCTCTGTATGCCTGGACGGAGCGGGTTTTCCCTGTGGAAATTCTCCAGCCTCTCCAGGATCCCGGACTGCCAGTCCTCCCAGGTACGGGCAGGGATATAATACCCGGCCACGGCAACAACTTTTCCCTGTTCCACAGCGCCGTCAAGCAGCTCCTGCAGGCGGGCCGTGCCCATGTTGGTCAGCCGCAGCAGCTCCTGCATGTTCGCCCCCCCCGCTGATTCCAGCTTGTGAAGGATAAAGGGCAGCGGGTCTTCCTTTTCCATCTCCTGCAGCCTCTCCTGGACTTCCTTTCTCAACCTTTTATGACGGGGAGGCCTTTCGTCGAGGACGGTGCCCCCTCCAATGGTAATGACCGGAGAATAAGAGCGGATTATAAAGCGGTCTCCTCTTTTGGCAACCAGCGGCCTGTCAAGCCGGCACTGCACAAAGCCATCCTCTCCGGGTAAAATTTCCTCCCTGTCCAGGAGCATCAAGCGGGCCACCACCCGGGCCGTCCCGAGATAAAAATGAACCGGGGCCATGTTCGCAAGCGGCCTGGGAGATGAAGAAAGCAGCTTCAGCCTGGCATCGCAGAAACGGGTCATTTGAAAAAAGTCGGGGGTCGCCACTACGCTGCCCCTTAATACTTCTCTCTTTTCCAGCCCGGCCAGGTTCAGGGCGACCCTCTGGCCGGCGTAAGCCCTCTCTACACTTTCCCCGTGCACCTGCACTCCCCTGACCCGGTACTGCCTGCCCGGCGGGAGTACTTCCACGGTCTGGCCTACCTCAACCGAGCCGCTAAGGAGGGTGCCCGTGACAACGGAGCCAAACCCGGCCACGGAAAAGGCACGGTCCAGGGGGATGCGCAGGGGGGCATCCCTGTCCCGGTCAGCGACCGTCCCGGCTATTTCATCGATCTCGTTCCTGAGCCCATCAATTCCCACCCCGGTTACCGAAGATACAGTATGGAGCGGGGCATCTTCCAGAAAAGTGCCCCTTACGCCCTCTCTAATGTCTTCAATAACCAGCTCCAGCAGCTCTTCATCCACCAGGTCTACTTTTGTGACAACAAGAAACCCCTTTTTGATCTGCAAAAGCCCCATTATCTCCAGGTGTTCCCTGGTTTGCGGCATTACTCCCTCCGTGGCGTCAATAACCAATAATACCAGGTCTATGCCGCCTATACCGGCCAGCATGTTGTGAATAAACTTTTCGTGGCCCGGGACATCGACCACTCCCAGCAGCCGCCCGCTGGGCAGATGAAAGGGGGCAAACCCGAGGTCAATGGAAATGCCTCTTTCTTTTTCCTCCCTCAAGCGGTCTGTATCCACTCCCGTAAGGGCCTTGATCAATTCTGTTTTCCCGTGGTCTACGTGACCGGCTGTCCCAATGATCATTAATTTATGCAACCTCCGTAATTGAAGCAGTTACGTCAGGGCATCAACAATAGTTTCCAACAGGGGCCCGTCTTCTTCTTCCCTGATAGTACGCAGGTCGAGCAGGACCCTGTCCTTCTTAACACGGGCGATTACGGGCAGGCGGGCTTTCCGCAGCTTCTGCACCAGCTCCCCGGCGCTTATCTGGAGCGATTCCAGCACCACCTGGAAGCTGGGAAGCAAAACCAGGGGCAAAGAGCCCCCTCCGACCCTCGCTTTTTCCCCGGAAACAGAAACGGTGTAATGCCGTCCCAACTTTTTGTCAAGTTCCGCAGCCAGCTTCTGCGCCCTTGCCTGCAGTGGGCCCACAGGACCGGTCAGCATGCGCAGTACGGGAATTCTCCTGGCAGCCTCACCTTCATCCAGGTACAGCCGCAGCGTCGCTTCCAGCGCTGAAAGCGTGAACTTGTCGACACGCAGGGCCCTAAGAAGGGGATTGTCTTTCATCTCTTGCAGGTATTTCTTTCTCCCGACAATGATACCGGCCTGCGGCCCTCCCAGGAGCTTATCGCCGCTAAAAGTAACCAGGTCCACACCGGCGGCAATAGAGTCCTGGACGCGGGGCTCCGGTGGAAGCCCGTATCTCGTCAGGTCGATAAGGACGCCGCTTCCGAGGTCCTCCATAACGGGTAGGCCGTGCTCCCCGGCCAGCTTCACCAGCGGCGCAGGCTCCACCGATGCCGTAAACCCGACGATTTTATAGTTGCTGGTGTGAACCTTGAGCAGCAGGGCCGTTTGCTCCCCGATGGCCCTGCGGTAATCGCGCAGGTAGCACTTGTTCGTTGTGCCCACCTCCACGAGGACGGCACCGCTCTGGGCCATCACCTCAGGGATACGGAACGAGCCCCCAATTTCCACGAGCTCTCCCCGGGAAACGATCACTTCCCTGCCGGCGGCCATGGTGTTAAGGGCCAGTAAAACCGCCGCGGCGTTGTTATTGACCACCAGCGCAGCTTCAGCGCCAGTCAGGCGGCAGAGAAGCTCCTCCACGTGCTCGTAACGAGAAGCCCTCCGCCCCGTTTTTAAAGATATCTCCAGGTTGGTAAAGTGTACAGCGGTGTTTTTTACAGCTTCTACCGCTTCCGGGGCCAGCGGCGCGCGGACCAGGTTTGTATGCAGCAGCACACCGGAGGCGTTCAAAACGGGGCGCAAATTTAATTCCATCTTATCCCTGATCCTTTCAAGGACCTCCAGGGCCAGGGTCGAAGGAGAAGCATCAATATTTTTCAGCTCTTCTTCGCCGGCAGTCCTGCGCATGGCCTCCCGTTTCTCGTTTATTATTTCCTGTACCGCCTCCACCACCAGGGTGCGAGGAACTTCTGCGGCAATGCTGGTCAATGTTTTCTCCTGCATCACCCTGTCGACGGCCGGCAGAGAACGCAGGTAATGCTGGATAAAGCTTTCCGGCAACTTAAACCCCACCCTCCTAATCCTAACTGTTACACAAAAAGCCCATCAGAGCTCCGGCTTCCGGCGCAATTTTCCATCCCAGTACCGGATTTATTGCGCGGCTTCCTGGAACGGGCCTTTGGCTTCCGCCGCAATTTTCCATCCCGGCGCCCAGTACCCCTACTCGCATACACCCCGCAGGCGCGAAAACGATTCCGGGGAACGCGCCGGGGCGGCAGACAGCCGGTCCTTTTTTCGCGGAAAGGCACAACAACTAATCTTCATCTCCCTATATTCTACCTTGAAAACGGTATTTCCTCTCTTTAAGCTCCTGTAAATAAAAAACCGGCCTCCTCCCCTGCTGCCAATAAGCATACCAAAGCTTCAAGGGAGTGCCCGGGTTTTTCAAGTTGATCGTTAAACCCCCCTGCCGACTTGCTACTCCACGGCAAACCTTTCCTTGTGCTTGCAGCCCACACAAATAAGGTCAACGTCACCGTCATCCCAGACAAGTATTATACCCTGGCTGCCATCGCACACAGGACACTTGACCACGTGGCTGTTAATTACCTGTGATGTATACTCCTGTTCTGTGCTCATTTTTCTCTCCTTGTCGATAATTTAATAAT
>PWRZ01000107.1 GCA_003563385.1 Syntrophomonadaceae bacterium | reverse complement strand
GTTCTGTCGCTTTCCATTCTTCAAGGTTGGGGGACACACCTCTTGCAGAGGAATGTCCCCCAACCTTAGAACCGTCCCCGCAGCTTCGCTCTACAGTTCCCCGATACTGGCTTGTCCAGGTGGGGACAATAAAAAGGGGTAATAAAACGGCTGAGTGCCGCTCTCTCTTTGCCGTGCCAGCACAGTTGCCTTAACAGGGTTATCAATAGAGGTATCATGCAGCGGGGTGTAGGCCATAAATATTCGCATTGTCGCCGTGGGCAAGATGAAGGAAAAATTTTTGCAGAACGGTGTGGACCATTACGTGAAAAGGCTGCAGCCGTACTCGCGGGTGGAGATAATCGAGCTACCGGAAGCAAAAACCGGCGGCAGCGCCGGGGTGCTTAAAGCGCTGGAGGATGAAGGGCGGGAGATTCTCCGCCATACCAGGGAAGGGGCGCACATGATAGTGCTCGATGCTGCCGGGCAGGAGATGACCACCGGGCAGCTTGCCTCTCACCTGGAGAACCTGCAGCTCCAGGGCAGCACCAAAGTGGATTTTATCATCGGCGGGCCGGAGGGGCTGGCCGATGAGGTCAAAAAAAAAGGAACCCGCCTGTCGCTTTCCAGGCTGACTTTCCCCCACCGCCTGGCCAGGCTGATCCTGCTGGAGCAGCTCTACCGCTGCTTCAAGATTATCAGGGGTGAGCCGTACCATCGTTGACTATAATTATGCTGTAAATAATCATTAGTCAATGTATTCTAATAATTCCTCAACAAGTTCATATACTTTGGTGCAAGGGTTTTTTAAGCACTCTTTTGTAATACCCTGTCCATTGTGAAATTCTACCAATCTTTTCGATCCATTAATAGCTTCGTCAACACTTCCTGTTTGACTCAATATTTGATATATATCAGGCATATTTTTACTGTATTTACCATTGTTGATGTTATTTCTTTTAAAATGGTAATTTAATTTCTCAAAGTACCTATGTCTGCTTAATGCAGAATCTAAATATTCAAAATGTAAAAGAAACCATAACTCTATGGATTCGTTGGACCATGCTGCTCTTATTTCATTTTCTCCTGCTTTATTTATTGTATTTGTAAATTGTTCGTCTGAAAAATTGTCTTTATCAAACACAACCCAAACATTGCCATATATTTTTTCACTGAGACTTCTTTTCTTAATTGCATAGTTAACTAAGCTTTCCGTATTTTTGCCTGTCCCTTCTATATCTAATTCGACATTGATATCTATTTTGTCAACAAACTTTTCATCTACTTGATTTTTAATACCTTCAAAATAGTTTGGTTCTGTTTTTTCGCCTTCACATACTATTAGATATCTATACGGAGCCATTTGCTGCATGTTTTCTTTTCGTTTGATCTTTCTTCCTTTTCTTTTTTTAAACAAATCATCTGTCCCCATTTTTTACTCCTCGCCAATTTTAAATTCTTTTAGTAAAGGCACTGCTCCATATCTGCCTAGCAAATAATCTTTATTATAAGTTGCATCGTTCCTGATTTTTTTATCATCTTTCTTATATTCTGCAAGTGAATATAAAGTTGAGATACCTTTGTTATCTTTTTCTGCAAACCAAATTTGATCCCTTCGAAAAGTATCCCTTGTTAACGTATAAATATCATGGGTTGTATAAATTAATTGTGCATTTCTTTTATTAACTTCCGGGTTATGAAACATGTTGATAACGTATCTTAAAAGAAGGGGATGAAGTTTAGCATCTAGTTCATCTACAAATAAAACGCTACCTTGTTTTAAGCTATCCATTAAGCTTCTATATAACGCAAACATTTTCTGAGTCCCACTTGACTCTTCCTCAAAAGGGATTTCTACATAACCATTGTGCAGCGACCTATGCTTTGAGTAAACACGATATTTTGATTTACCTTCATCATTCATAACGTCTTTAATTTTTTCAATTCTAATCCCATCAATACCAACATCAATTGCTTTAAGGAATTCTTCTAAGTTGTTTTTACTCTGCTCATTTTTATAATCTTCGATAGGTAAAAAATTTGAATAGAATTCTTCAAAAACCACATTGCCAAAATCCATAATTTCTGCATTAAAAAACCAGTCGTATACTTCCTTAGCTTCTTTGATTTTTGCATTAGAAATTAATGACAAGAATAGTGTTGACTCTTCCACTAAATCAACAAATTTTTCAGCACCAGCAAGACTTTTTCCGCATTGAATTTTATTGGAATTTCTTTCAAACAAAGTAACATATGTTTTTTTACCTCTAAAGTCTCTTTTATATAGCCATTCTTCATGGACCTTTTTGTTGTCTGCATTAAACCCATATTGAAATTCCATGTCATTATGAGAAAAAAAGATTTCAAATTCGGATTTTCCGACTTTACTTAACTTATCAAATGCAAATCTTATCAGGGGGATGCCTTTACCTTCACTTTCTCGTTTAAAAGAATTAAGTACAATATATCTCATAAGATCAAATGCATCAATTGCAGCTGTTTTCCCACTCGCATTTGCTCCATAAATTGCAGCAACCTTAACGCAACGCTCTCCCTTTAAATTCGTTGTTAAATTATAATCATGTTCTTTTATCGTAGTAGCGGTCATATCTAAACTAGTTTCATCTCTATATGATTTATAGTTCCTAAAGTTGAATTGAATGAGCATAATTCTCACCTCTTAATGCATTATACTATATTATATTTATAATGTGAATCATTTTTGAGATATTTACTCATATTATTGCCGTTTGTATTGTTTTTATTCATAGTTGCGGTTAAATAAAATAGATCATAATAAAAACCAATGAACTAAAATTGATAGGAATAGCCTATTGAAAATAACGATGCTTATATTTTGCTTGATAGAGATGTTCAATTAGAAAAACTATATGCTGATTAACCCCTACGAACCCCTATTATTGCAGCATTCTTGACTGCCAGGCTAAAAAATATTTTGGTTTTAAGATTGGAAGTGATACGTAGAGCCGTACCACCGCTGATTTAAAACATAATATAAAAACAAAACAGGGTATCCTGACGGAGGCCGGTGATGGCTTCAGCAGAAGACTACCTTTCCGAACTAAAAAACATTGCCCGCTTAAAAAGTATGCGGCGCACCGGTTCACCTGATTCCAAAAGAGCCGGGGCGGCACGGCGCCGGTGACACAGGGACAGGGCTCACGCTTATTTCACAAAAGAATATGATCCCGATCCCGGCTTAATTGGACGGCTTAAAGTTAATATACCCTCTGCCATGGAAGCCCGGCACAGGGTATATTTTTGCAGGCAGGAGAGGAAATGGATTAATGTTGTGGTTGAATTTCTGCATTGTACTGTGGTATAGTAGCACATCGAGCCGCTATACCTGTTATGAGTATTCCGGCTGATGCATTTTTACATTTGCCGGGGCATGCTGAAAAGGCTCGATTACAAAAATAGGAAGGCCATCAGATTATTGTTCCCGCCAGGGGGCAGTCGTCGCTCTTGTGGCTGCAGGGGTCCAGGCAGTAGAGCGGGGTGGACATGTATTTTTCTCCCCTGTCCGGGATAATGGTAACGATAAAGCCGTGCTCAATTTTTTGGGCCAGCTCCCAGGCCACGTAAAAGGCGGCACCGGCGCTCATGCCCGAGAATATACCTTCTTCCCTGGCCAGCTGCTTGGCCATGTTAAAGGCATCTTCATCGGAGACGTTTACCTTGTCGTCAAGGTTGGCCGGGTTATAGATATCCGGTATTATTGCCTCTTCCATGTTCTTGAGCCCCTGGATTTTATGGCACTTGTAAGGCTCAACTCCGATTATTTTAATATCAGGGTTGTATTCCTTCAGGCGCCTCGAGCATCCCATCAGTGTCCCGGTAGTGCCCATGCCGGCAACAAAGTGGGTTATCTTTCCCCCGCTCTGCTCCCATATTTCCACGGCAGTGGTCTCATAGTGGGCCAGGGCATTGTGCGGACTGGCAAACTGGTTGGGCATGAAGTAACGGCCCGGATTTTTGGCATAGAGCTCGGCTGCTTTCTCGATGGCACCGTCTGTTCCTTTTTCTCCGGGGGTGAGCAGGATATCCGCTCCCAGTACCTCCATCATTTTACGGCGCTCTTCGCTCATCCATTCGGACATTGTTACCACCAGGCGGTATCCCTTGATGCCGGCTACAAGAGCCAGCCCGATTCCTGTGTTGCCGCTGGTGGGCTCCAGTATTATCTTGTCGCGCGTCAGCTGTCCCGTTTTTTCAGCCATCCTGATCATGTAGTAGGCGATGCGGTCCTTGACGCTCCCGCCGGGATTGTGCCCCTCCAGCTTGACGGCCATGGTTACGGATGTGTTGGGGTTGAGCCCCTTTATTTTAACCAGCGGAGTGTTGCCAATAGTTTCCAAGATATTGTTTTTCAACAATAAGCCCTCCCGGCATTAATGCTTTTTTCTTGACACAGGTAATTATATCATACAATTGCTTCTTAAAGGTATCCTTAATATTGATCAATAGTAAACCGTGAAGAATAATTGTATTTGTGTTGCATTTGCGCGTCATTATGGTATAATTTAACAGGCTAAAAAAACGAATGGAAGGGAGCGATCTTTTTGCTGCTCGAAAGAATAGAAGTGGGTTCCTTTGCCGCCAATTGTTACCTTGTGGCCTGCCCGGAAACAAAGGAGGCTGTTATTATCGATCCCGGGGCCGAAGGGGGCTATATTGTAAAGCGGGTTAATGAGCTGAGCCTGAAGGTGAAGTATATCATTAATACCCATGGGCATATCGATCACGTCGGCTCCAACGAAGAAGTTAAAAAGGCTTTTGAGGCCCCCATACTTATCCACGAGGCCGATGCCTCCATGTATAAAAGTCCCCAGGCAAGCCTGGCCCTCTTTGTAGGTAAGGGCCGTCTTACGCCTCCCGACAGGACTTTGACAGAGGGTGATGAGCTGGAGGTGGGCACGCTCAAGATCAAGGTGCTGGAGACTCCCGGCCACACCCAGGGCGGTATCTGCCTGGATATTAACGGGTCGTTGTTTACCGGCGACACCCTTTTTATGGGATCCATCGGCCGCACGGACCTGCCCGGCGGCTCTTACGGCCAGCTCATAGAGAGCATCAAAAGCAAGATTCTTTCTTATTCCGACGAGACGGAAACTTTTCCCGGCCACGGCCCTCCAACCACGGTGGGCAAGGAGAGGCGCTACAATCCCTTTTTGACCTGAGCTTAATATTTAAAATTGTCTTTTATTTTTAAAATGAATTCTGTTATAATGGCAACAGTATAATTGTTAAGGGGTGCCCGTGATGATCTCAAAGCCGGAGAAGTTTGTCATTGTCGCTGCGGCGGCTGAAGCAGACCACGCCCTTACCGCGTTTGATGCCGCCCTTTTGAAAGCGGGCATTGCCAATGTAAACCTTGTCCGCATCAGCAGCATCCTTCCCCCGGAATGCCGCAAAGAAGAAAACGGTATCGCCTTTCCGCCCGGTGCATTTGTCCCTACTGCTTACGGGGCTATCAGCTCCGAAAAAGAAGGGGCGCTCCTGGCGGCGGCCGTGGGGATCGGTTTTTCCAGGGACAGCATCGGGGTGATCATGGAGCATGCCGGGCACTGCAGCGAGCAGGAGTCCCGCGAGAAGGTTAAGGAGATGATCGAAGAGGCCTTTGCAAACCGCGGCCTGGAGCTATATAATATAGAGATTAAAGGTGTCGAACACAGGGTTAAAAAAGCGGGAGCGGCCCTGGCCGCTGTGGCGCTGTGGTGATTGCCTGCAAAGAAGCAGCTTCGGTTTGAGCTGCCGAAAGGCTGGTGAAGGCCGTTTGGAGTTGTGGTATACAGAGAAACAGACAGCCGACCTTGGTTTCAGCTGCAGGGTTAAAGAAATGCTTTTGCGGGTCAAAAGTGATTTTCAAGAAATTGCCGTTATGGACACTTACCAGTTTGGGCGCATGCTCGTTCTTGACGGCATGGTTCAGACTACCGATGCCGATGAATACATATACCACGAAATGATAACCCATGTACCGATGCGCACACATCCTCACCCTGAAAATGTACTCGTGATCGGGGGAGGGGACGGCGGCGCTGTCCGCGAAGTGGCAAAATACCCGCAGGTGCGCAATATAACGCTGGTAGAAATAGATGCCCAGGTTATCGATGTCTGCAGGCGTTTTTTCCCGCAGATTAGCGCCGCGTTGACCGACTCCCGGGTTGATGTTAGAATTGCCGACGGGGTAGAGTTTGTTAAGGGTGCCAGCAACAGCTACGATCTGGTTATCGTAGATTCCACCGAGCCGGTAGGGCCGGCCGTTGAGCTGTTCGGGGCCACTTTTTACAGTAACATCTACAAGGCATTGAAGGAAGACGGCATACTGGTTGCGCAGACGGAGTCTCCTTTTTTTAATGTTGGCCTCATTCAGTCTGTATCGAGGCACATTAAGCGAATATTCCCCCTTTTCCATCTTTACCTGGCTCCTGTGCCTACTTATCCCGGTGGTTTGTGGAGTTTTACCATCGGTTCAAAAAAGTACAGCCCGCTGGAGCCCCAGGGAAGCTACCTGCCGGATGAAGCCAGGTATTACACGCCGTTGCTGCACCGGAGTTGCTTTACACTGCCCCGTTTTGTCCAGGAGCTGCTGACGGGTTAATAAGGCTTACAGGCAGGTTGGTGCAATGTCTACTACATTTCCTCCTACCGAAAACAGCGGCATGTTTATGGCCGCCGCAGGCGAACTTGAAGGTGCAGGGGGAGTAATACTGGGAGCCCCGCTCGATGACACGGCCTCTTTTCGCCCGGGCAGCCGTTTTGCACCGGCTCAGGTCAGGCTGGTATCAAGGGTGCTGGAAGAGTACAGCATCTACCGTAAAAGAGACCTGCGGGAGGTAGCCTTTTTTGACGCCGGGGATCTTGTGTTGCCCCAGGGGAGCACTGCCAGTTCGCTGGAGATAATCGAAAGCGCCGTCAGCTATATCCTGCAGCGAAAGCAGAAGGTTTTCCTCATCGGCGGAGAACATACAGTTACCCTCGCCGCTGTAAAAGGGTGTCTTTCTGTTTACGGGGAAGTGAACGTCCTTTATATCGATGCTCATGCAGACAGGCGTTCCTCCTACCAGGGTGTCGATTGTTCCCATGCTTCTGTAGCATATCACCTCCGGCAGTTGGGCAGGGTTAATCTGTACCAGTTCGGGGTCCGTTCCGTCGCCGAAGAGGAGGTTGAATCCCTGGAGGCTGACAGGCAGGCATACCTGTTTTCACTGTTTGAACCATTGAGAGAGGTTCTTCCGGGGCTGCCGGCAGCTCCTGTTTACGTAACCGTGGACATGGATGTTGTCGATCCTGCTTTTGCCCCGGGGGTAACGACCCCTGAGCCCGGCGGCATTACTTCCACAGAGATATTGGAGATATTTTCAATGCTGGAGAATTTAAAGGAACAGGTTATCGGCTTTGACATGGTCGAAATATGTCCTCCCTGTGATCCTTCCCAGGCAACCGCTGTCCTGGGAGCAAAGATAATCCGCGAAGCCCTGCTGGCCTTTCTGTAGCATTGAACAAAATCATGTATAAGGGAGAGAGAAACAGGTGGCTACCAAGTTTATTTTGATATCCGGGGGCGTGGTTTCTTCTTTGGGGAAGGGCATAACCGCTGCTTCCCTGGGATGCCTGTTAAAAAACCGCGGGTTTAGCGTCAGCATTCAGAAGCTGGACCCTTATATAAACGTGGACCCGGGGACGATGAGCCCTTACCAGCACGGAGAGATATTTGTTACCGACGACGGGGCCGAGACGGACCTGGACCTGGGGCACTATGAGCGCTTTATTGATTCCAACCTGACCAAGCATAACAACATCACCGCCGGTAAGATATACTGGTCGGTAATCAGCAAGGAGCGCAGCGGCGATTACCTGGGGGGTACCGTGCAGGTAATTCCCCATGTTACCAATGAAATCAAGGAGAAAATCAAGGATGTCGCGCAGAACCCTGCCGTTGACGTCGTTATTACGGAGGTTGGGGGAACGGTGGGGGATATTGAAAGCCTGCCCTTCCTGGAGGCGATCCGGCAGATGAAAACGGACCTGGGCAAGGGCAACGTCTGCTATATTCACGTTACCCTGGTGCCGTTTCTGCCCATGTCCGAGGAGCTGAAGACCAAACCGACGCAGCACAGCGTAAAGGAGCTGCGCAGTATAGGGATTCAGCCGGATATTATTGTCTGCCGCACGGAATACCTTCTAACCGCCGATATCCGCGACAAGATCGCTCTTTTCTGCGATACAAAGGCCCGCGAAGTTATTGAAAACCGCAGTGTCCCCAACATTTACCAGGTACCGCTGCTGCTGAGGGACGAGGGGCTGGACAGAATAGTGCTGGAGAAGCTGGGGCTGTCCGAAAACGAGCTGCAGATGCACGAATGGGAAGAGATGGTCCACAAGATCAACAGCCTCCAGGAAAAGGTTACTGTGGCCCTGGTCGGAAAGTATATTGCCCTCAAGGACGCCTATATGAGTGTTACCGAAGCGCTTGCACATGCCGGGGCCCATCACGGTGTGGAGGTGGACATCAGGTGGGTTGAGGCCGAACAACTGAAAAGGGCCGGCGAGAAGGAGCTGGAGAGCATTTTTGCGGGGGTGCACGGCATTATCGTGCCCGGCGGCTTTGGAGAACGGGGCATCGAAGGTAAAATCGAGGCCATCAGCTACGCACGCAGGGAGAATATTCCTTTCCTGGGGCTGTGCCTGGGGCTCCACTGTGCCGTTATCGAGGTGGCCAGGAACACCGCGGGGCTGGACGGCGCCAATTCCACCGAATTTGATCCCCAAACGCCCCACCCGGTTATAGACCTGCTCCCCGAGCAGAGGGATGTTTCGCGTAAAGGCGGCACCATGCGGCTTGGTCTTTATCCCTGCAAGCTTGTTAACGAGAGCAGGGCCTACCAATCTTACCAGGAAGAAATTGTTTATGAAAGGCATCGCCACCGTTACGAGATTAACAATGACTATAGAGATGAGCTTGAAAAAGCGGGAATGATGTGCAGCGGCATTTCCCCGGACGGGCGCCTGGTTGAAATAGTGGAGTTAAATAATCATCCCTGGTTTGTAGCGACCCAGTTTCACCCGGAGTTTAAGTCCCGTCCTTACAGGCCGCATCCCCTCTTCCGTGACTTTATAAGCAGTGCCCTTAATTCCAAGGGGCGGGGTTAGGCTCTTATCCGCAAAGTCTTGCGTAATTTTGGCAAGAAATATTGACGCCGGAGGTCGCAAAGCAAGGGGTCGGACGGTTCTGTCGTTTCCGGAGCGCAGCGGAGGACTCGGGGACATTCCTCTGAAGAGGTGTGTCCCCGAACCAGTTACATTTACGAAGGTGGTTCAACATGCGTGCAAAGCAAATTGTCACAGTGGTAATTATTGTACTCATCGCAGCAGCCGCTTTCATGGGGCTGCAGGAGCTATTTTCCCCGGAGCGCCGCGTTTCGCCCGATATGCGCCGCAAAGAAGCCGTCGGCCTGATAAACATTGACGGTATCATTGCCGCCGGTGAAGGAGGGCTGTTCTCTTATGGAGGCGGCGACCGCCTGCAGGAAGAGTTTCGCCGCGCGGCGAAGGACCCCATCAAGGCCCTGGTAGTGCGCATCAACAGCGCCGGGGGCTCGGCTGCCGCTTCACAGGAGATATATGGGGAAATAAAGAAAGTGCGCCAGGAAGGGAAAGTGGTGGTCGTCTCCATGGCTGATATGGCCGCTTCGGGCGGCTACATGATCGCTTGCGCCGCCGATTATATTGTTGCAAACCCCGCTACTGTTACAGGCAGTATCGGTGTGTTCATGGATGCCACAAACCTGCAGGGTCTTTACGACCTGCTGGGGA
The DNA here is from genome assembly GCA_003563385.1 of Syntrophomonadaceae bacterium. Taxonomy (GTDB): domain Bacteria; phylum Bacillota; class Dethiobacteria; order DTU022; family UBA8154; genus CSSED11-109. Next base: position 14,592 of record PWRZ01000107.1, on the reverse strand, counting down.
TAGAGTACGAAGTGATCAAAAGCGGCCAGTTTAAAGACGCTTTAAACCCGGCCCGCCCGCTGACCGACGAAGAAAGAGAGCTTTTGCAGGCCCTGATCGACGATGTTTACGACCAGTTTGTCCATATGGTAGCGGAGGGGCGGGGCATGGGACGCGAGGAGGTTTTACAATATGCCGACGGCCGTATCTTAACCGGCAGACAGGCGCTGGAGGCCGGGCTTGTAGATGAGCTGGGGAGCCTCTACGATTCCATTAACATAGCGGCGGAAATGGCCGGTATAGAAGGAGAGCCGGAAATATTTCGCTACGGGCGGAGAAGTTTTTGGGGTATGGTCTTGGAGGGAAGCAGCTTTAATTTCGGTCCTCTGCTGTCTTTACCGGGCGGAGAGGGAACCCTATTTAAATAGGAAGTGAACTGCCTATGGTCAGAGGTTTGATAGACGACCTGTACGATGTATTATTCAACTACCGCAGGGGATTGGAGCGGGTGGCCCAGGAAAGGAACATCTGGCACGGCCTGGTCATATATGTCGCCGTCACCCTGATAGTATCTCTTGCTACAATAAACCTTAATGCCGCTGAGGCGGATGTGGCCGTTTTGGTGCCTCCCGAGCTGGCACCTCTTTTTCCCCCCGATGCCGTGAACTTGTTTGTACGCATAGCACCGGTGTTTACACTGCTGTTTCAGCTCGTTTTCGGTCCCCTTTATTTCCTGCTCATGGTGGCCGTTCTTAACCTAACATCCAACCTGCTCGGGGGCAGGGGTGGGGTTGCGAGCCTGGGAGCCGTTCTCGGCTATGCCTACCTTCCCTACCTGCTGGTTGCCGTGGGAGGTCTTCTTTTTAGAGCCACCGATTTAAACGTCGTCGCCCTGTTAACGTTTGCCGCCCTGATATGGTCTTTATGGCTGCGAATAGCGGGTATTAAGATTGTGCAAAACTTTTCCTGGGGGCGGGCTGCCCTGGCCTATTTTCTTCCCATTATAGCCGTGGCTGTAGCCGTACTGGTCTTTTTACTGCTGTCCATTATTTTTATCATTCCCATGCTTATGCAGCTTGTCGATCAACTGTCGGGGGGTTTCCCATTTACTTAGAAAGGAGACGATAATTAATGAATTTGGTCAGTCTCAGTGAAGTATTAAAGTCTGCCGAGGATGGCGGCTATGCGGTAGGGGCTTTTAACGCCAACAACTTGGAAATAGTGCAGGCCATTATCGAATCCGCCGTCGAGGAGCGATCCCCGGTTATCCTGCAGGCAAGCCAGGGTGCCATCAAATACGCCGGCCTGGAATATATAGTTTCCATGGTGAGGACTGCAGCGGGAAACGCCGGTGTCCCTGTTGTCCTGCACCTTGACCACGGGACCGACTTTGCCCAGGTAATGCGCTGTATACGGCACGGCTTCAGCTCGGTCATGTTTGACGGTTCGGCCCTGCCGCTTGAAGAGAACGTAGCCATAACGCGCAATGTAGTGGAGATCGCTGCTGCGGTGGGGATTTCCGTGGAGGGAGAGCTGGGCAAGATAGGGGGCACTGAAGACGAAATCTCGGTAGAGGAAAAGGATGCCTTTTTTACAGACCCGGCGGAGGCGGAGCGCTTCGTAAACGAAACGGGGATAGATGCCCTGGCGGTTGCCATTGGCACAGCCCACGGTCCCTACAAGGGCAAGAAGCCGGAGATCGACTTCCCCCGCCTTGAGCGCATCAGGGAGCTCACCGGTATCCCCATCGTCATGCACGGTGCTTCCGGCGTCCCGGACGAGGATATTCGCAAGGGCATACAGCTGGGGGTGCGCAAGATTAATATAGATACAGATATCCGCCAGGCTTTCACCAAGGGCCTGCACGAGTTTATTAGGGCCAATCCTGACAACATTGACCCGCGCAAGATGCTGGCACCGGCCAAGAAGGAAATGAAAGAAATTGTCAAGTCCAAAATGCGCCTTTTCGGTTGTTGCGGCAAAGCCTGACTTAAACATACTGCCGCTTTACACGGAAAAGCAAAAAGAATCGGGTGATGAAGGTATGAAGATATTTCTGGATTCGGCTAACTTCTCGGAAATAAAAGAAGCTGTTTCCTGGGGAGTTATCAGCGGAGTGACGACAAACCCGACGCTCATGTCCAGGGAAGAGGCCTCTTTTGAAGAAATGGCCGGGAGCATCTGCCGGCTTATGGGGAACAGGCACGTGAGCGTGGAGGCGCTGAGCACCGCGGCAGAGGAAATGGTCCCGGAAGCGCGCCGCCTCGCCGCCATGGCCCCCAACATAGCGGTGAAGATACCGATGGGAGTGGAGGGGCTTAAAGCGGTCCATGAGCTGGGCAGCGGAGAGAAAGTGTCCTGCAACGTGACCCTTGTTTTTTCCGTTAACCAGGCCCTCCTGGCAGCCCTTGCCGGGGCCGACTATGTAAGCCCCTTTATCGGGCGTGTTGACGACCTGGGCTGGGACGGGGTCGGCCTGGTCAGGGAAATAGTGGAGGTATTCGATATGTACGACCTCCCCACCAGCGTAATCGCAGCCAGTATAAGACACCCCCGGCATGCTTCCGAAGTGGCGGCAGCCGGTGCCCACATAGCCACAGTCCCCTTTGCCGTTTTGAAGCAGATGGCCGCGCACCCGCTTACAGATATTGGCATAGAGCGTTTTCTTTCCGACTGGTCGCGCTTCAAGGGAGAAAAAGGCCGTTAAAGGCCTAATGGAGGCATAAAACAAGGGGAGGAGAATATCTTAATGGAAAGAGAGCTGGCTCTGGAGTTTGTTCGCGTAACCGAGGCGGCTGCCCTGGCCACAGGCAGGCTCATGGGTAGGGGAGACAAGGAGTCCGCCGATGATGCCGCCGTTAAAGCCATGCGTATGGCCTTCGACACCGTCTATATTGACGGGGTAGTGGTCATCGGTGAAGGAGAGATGGACGAAGCGCCCATGCTTTACATTGGCGAAAAAGTTGGCGCCGGGACACCTCCCCAGGTGGACGTGGCCGTAGACCCCCTGGAAGGCACCAACCTCGTGGCAAAGGGGCTGCCCAATGCCCTTTCGGTGCTGTCCGTGGCCCCGCGGGACTGCCTGCTGCACGCACCGGATATATACATGGACAAAATAGCCGTCGGCCCGGGGGCAAAAGGTTGTATCGACCTGGATGCCCCCGTTGAGCGAAACCTGCGCCGCGTTTCGGAGGCGCTCGGTAAAAAAGTGGAGGATATAGTAGCCGTCATTCTGGACCGGCCCCGCCACGACCATATCGTAAAGGAGCTGCGGCGCCTCGGCGCGAGGGTAAAGCTGATCAGCGACGGGGATGTCTCCGCCGCTATTGCCACTGCAGTGGAGTGGTCTGGCGTGGACATTCTTTTTGGTATCGGCGGTGCCCCCGAGGGCGTTCTGGCCGCTGCGGCATTGAAGTGTATGGGGGGAGAAATGCAGGGAAGGCTTGCCCCCGAAGATGATGAGGAAGTGGAGCGCGTAAAAGAAATGGGCCTGGAAGACCCGGCGCAGCTGCTTTTGATGAGCGATTTTATTAAGGGAGACGATGTTATTTTTTCTGCTACCGGTATCACCGATGGGGACCTGCTGCAGGGAGTGAGATACGCGGGCAACACTGCTTCAACTCACTCTGTGGTCATGAGAAGCCAGACCGGTACGATACGCTTGATACAGGCAACGCACAGGCTCGATAAGAAACCTCATTACGTGGCCCGGAGCTTTTCTACGGCCGACAGGGCCGGGTAAAAAAGCGGGGGGAGCTTGCCCCTCGCGATGTTGGGCGGCAGCGAATACCAGGTTTTTACTGCTACTGGGGAGGTGCAGGCCTGGTGCCACCGGCTTCGGCTTCATGAGCTAAGTGGAACCGGGGTATAATATTGCATATGTGGTTATCCTTTTTTTTCTTTGCCGGGCTCATTATTGCCGCCGGTACGCAGCTGACCAAAAATGCGGAAAGAATATCCTCCGCTGCCGGCCTGAGCAGTACATGGGCCGGGGCACTGCTGCTGCCCCTGGCTACCTCCCTGCCCGAACTGGTAACTTCACGCCGGGCGGCCATTATTGATGCACCTGACCTTGCCGGGGGCAATATTTACGGCAGCATTCTTTTTAACCTGGTGCTGATTGCCCTCATCGACCTGGTGCAGGGCAGGGGTCCCCTTACGGCCCGGCGCAAGAGAAGCCTCGTTGTTACCGCCGTGTTCAGCATTACCATTTTAACCATTTCTATTCTCGGCATCCTTCTTTCCCTTCCCTATAGCCTGGGCTGGGTTGGTTTCGATACGGTGCTTATCCTGCTCGTCTACCTTGTTGGCGGCGGCATGATTATGAGCATGGAAGGCAGAAGGCCGAGAAATAATAGTGTCCTGGTAAGTAAAGGTTCCTTTTCCGCTTCCGGGAAAAACGAAGTACACCGCGGCATTTTGTATTTTTCCCTTGCTGCAGCCGTCATTGTCTTTGCCGGTACAAACCTGACCGATTCCGCGGACATGATTGCCCAGCAAACGGGCCTCAACAGGACTCTCGTGGGCTCAATCTTTATCGCCGTATCAACCTCGCTTCCCGAGCTCGTGACGACCATGACTGCCGTGCGCCTCGGTTTTGTGGAGATGGCCGTGGCCAATGTGTTTGGCGCCAATTTCGTAAATATTGTGGTCTTTTTCTTTACGGATCTTTTTTACCGCAGGGGCCCCCTTTTTATGGATCTGGATCCTCAGAATTCAATTATAGCTGTCATGGCCGTTATTTTAACCCTGGTAGCGCTGATCAGCCTTGTTTACCCTTTCCGCCGCCAGTTTTTGCGTATGGGGCTGCCCTCTTTTTTGATCATTGCCGGCTACCTGCTCACATTTGTCTTTCTTTATTATAGAAATTAAATTATTTTAAGGAAGTGAAAGCAAAAATGCAACTAAGTGAACTGGAGATTATGAACCTGGAGGAACTGCAGCGCCTGGCCAAAGAAGCGGATATCAGGGGTGCCGGCGGCATGAAGAAGAGAGACCTCATTTTTGCCCTCTTAAAGCAGGAAGCGGAGTCCGAGGGGCTTATCTTTGCCGAGGGCATTTTGGAAATTATGTTTGACGGGTACGGGTTTCTGCGTCGTGTCAATTACCTCCCCCACGAGGAAGATATTTATATTTCGGCATCCCAGATCCGCCGCTTCGGCTTGCGCAACGGGGACCTTGTATCCGGGAAAGTGCGCCCACCCAAGGAAAACGAGCGCTACTACGCTCTCCTGCATGTAGAGGCGGTCAACAACGAGGACCCCGAAAAAGCTTCTACGCGGCCGCACTTCTCCGAACTCATCCCTATTCACCCTGAAGAGCACCTGGCCCTGGAGACAAAGCCCGAGGATATGGCAACCCGTATTATTGACCTGCTCATCCCCATCGGCAAAGGGCAGCGCGGGATGATTGTCTCACCGCCGAAAGCGGGCAAGACAGTGCTCTTAAAAAGGATTGCCAACAGCCTGACCCAAAATTATCCCCAGCTTAACCTGATCGTACTGCTTATTGATGAAAGACCTGAAGAAGTTACGGACATGCGCCGCTCGGTCCGCGGGGACGTACTCAGTTCAACATTCGACGAGCGTCCTGAAAACCATGTCCGGCTGGCGGAGCTGGTCCTGGAAAGAGCCCAGCGGATGGTTGAGCAGGGCCTCGACCTGGTTATCCTCCTGGACAGTATTACCCGGCTTACCAGAGCCTACAACCTGGTTATCCCCCCGAGTGGGAGAACTCTTTCCGGCGGTATTGACCCGGCGGCGTTTCACAAGCCCAAGCGCTTCTTCGGGGCGGCCCGTAATATCGAGGAAGGAGGCAGCCTGACCATACTGGCTACGGCACTGGTGGAAACGGGCAGCCGCATGGACGACGTCATTTTTGAGGAGTTCAAGGGGACCGGCAACATGGAGCTGCACCTTGACCGCAAGCTGGCCGAACGCCGCTATTTCCCCGCAATTGATATCCTCCGTTCCGGGACGCGGCGCGAAGAGCTGCTGCTGCCCCAGGATACCATTGAGCTGATGTGGGCGCTGCGCCGTTCCATGAATGTTTCTTCTACAGCGGAGTTCCGCGAGGCCCTTATAGAACGACTGAAAAGAACCCCCAATAATGCTACTTTCCTGTCCAACCTGCACAACCTCTAATGATGCACGGGGACGGTTCTCCTGCTTCGTTTTGGCTAAGCTTTCCTTTTTACCGCGCTCACAAGTTCAGCGCACTGCGCCACTCCCCACCATTTACGCGGTTTGGCGTCAAGGTCCCCCGCGCTTTTTATATTTCTATATCCGACTTGCAAACATCTGCTTGGCAGCGTTTATACCGCTGTAGCGGATGAAAGCTTTTTCTTGAAATGTAGCGGGATAAAGCTTCCATTGCTTCCACCGCTTCCACTCCTGACACTGACGGTGTATAATAATTTTTTACTTGTAAAGAATAGTAAAAAATCTTTTCATTTATTGTTTTAGTCAGGAGTGACGCTGCTGATGCTCGATATTGTGGTTAAAGCTCTTTCTAAGCGGCAGGGGTGGACAGGTACGGGGAAAGGGCTGCCGTTGAGCGGTAAAAACAGGCTCGCTGTAGCGCTGCTGAGCACGCTTTTGGCGGCATCAATAATGTTTTCGGCCCCCGGCGCGGAAGCCGCTTCGCAGCAGGGAAGATTGAATCAACCTTTATACCTGAAGCAGCTGGACAACTACAGCCGGGAGGTAAAACTGTACAGGGAAGAACAGCAGAGAGCAAAAAGTGAACAAAGGCTTCGTGAGGCACTGGTGCAGCATACCGTCCAGCCGGGCGAAACACTGATCGCCATCGCCGAGCGTTACGAGGTTGATGTCGGTGCCCTGGCCTACTGGAACGGTATTGCCAACCCACATATGATCACTAAGGGGCAGGTCCTGGATATTCTCGTGATAGAAGGGACTCTTCACCGCGTCGAAGAAGGGGATACTGTGGCAGCTATTGCCGGCCGCTACGGCGTGGCCTCCAGTGTAGTTGCCGATTTTAATCTTCTCGAACAATCTGTTCCTGCCAGCGGTGATACACTGGTTGTTCCGGGGGGTAAACTTCCGGAAGAGGAGAGGAAAACTGTGCTGGCACTTGCTTCGCGCAGCACCGGGAGAACTGCTGCCGTCACCCCGGCAGGGGGCTGGGACCGGCATACGGTTCCATCTTTTCAGTGGCCCGTCAGGGGGACCATAACTTCATATTACGGTATGCGTGACGGCGCTTTCCATTACGGTCTTGACATTGCCGCCCCTCACGGAAGCGAGGTGAAGGCGGCGGCATCCGGTATCGTAGAGAGTACCGGCTACCGCGGTGGTTACGGGCTGATGCTTACCATAGATCACGGGTTCGGGTGGAACACTCTTTACGCGCACAACTCCCGCCTGCTGGTTAACAGGGGGGAGCGCGTTTTTACAGGGCAGCCGGTGGCCAGGGTGGGAAGCACGGGCAATGCTACCGGTCCCCATGTACACCTGGAGATTATCTATAAGGAGAAGAAGCTGGATCCACTTCAATTTTTATATTAACCTGACCAATACAGCCGGGAGTCAGGCGATGCAGCAGGAGGGGCAGCCGCTGCCGCCTGACCCGCTGGTCGCCATTTTTGGGTTGCCAGAAACCCTGTAATTGTGTTAATATATATCTTGCTGAAGTATTCACGATAAACAGCCGTGGATTGTGCCGGGTTTTATGGAAAAGAGGTGAGCTGAAGTGAAAAAAGGAATTCATCCGCAATATGTAAAAACAACTATTACCTGCGCCTGTGGTTCGTCTTATGAAACTGGCTCCACCAAAGAACAGTTGAAGGTGGAAATATGCTCAAACTGCCATCCCTTCTTCACGGGCAAGCAGAAATTCGTAGATAGTGGGGGGCGCGTGGAGCGTTTTAAACGCAAATACGGGATCGAATAGTTAAAGAAAAAAAAGGTGAACGAACAGGGCTGCAAAAGCCCTGTTTTTTTGGAAAAACTTTCCGGCAGGCCATACAGCTGGCCAACTGGCGGGTGCACCTGCTAAACAGGGTGATAGAGAAAACATGAGTGATGAAAAAAGAGTATATGTGGGCGGCCAGGCGGTTATTGAAGGGGTAATGATGAGGAATAACTCGCGTGTCGCTATTGCCGTCAGGAAAGGTGGAGGCGGTATTGCGGTTATTAGGAAAGACTTTTCCTCCATCGGTGCACGGGTCCCTTTTTTGAAATGGCCTGTTTTCCGGGGCGCGGTGGCTTTTGTAGAAGCTCTTGTACTCGGCATACAGTGCCTTGCTTCTTCGGCTGAAGAAGTGCTTGATGAAGAAGAGGAACAGTTTAAATGGTGGGAGCTGCCGCTGACAATTGGCATAGCCATGGCTGCGGGGATTGGCCTGTTTATCCTTTTGCCGACCTTCCTGGTTCGCTTTATGAAACAGGGACTGGAAATGCCTCTGCTGCTTAACCTGCTCGAGGGCGGCCTCAGGCTGACTATATTCCTCGGATATGTATTTATTATCTCGCGGTGGAAAGAGGTGGGGCGCATTTTCCAGTATCACGGCGCCGAACACAAGGCTATAGCCTGCTATGAGGCCGGCCGGCCGCTCGATGTGGACTGCGCAAGGCTTTTCAGCCCCCTGCACCGGCGCTGCGGGACCAGCTTTCTTCTTATTGTCATGGTGACCAGTATAGTGCTGTTTTCTTTTTTCGGCTGGCCCGAACTATGGCAGAGAATACTGATCAGGTTGTCGCTGCTGCCCCTGGTGGCCGGGATTTCATACGAGGCCATTCGGCTGGCTGCAGCAAAGGATAATCTTTTGAGCCGCCTTATTTCGCAGCCGGGGCTCTGGCTGCAGATGCTCACCACCAAAAATCCTGCCGATGACCAGCTGGAAGTGGCTATCTGCGCCCTGAAAGAGGTTTTACCGGACAGCCAAACCTCGGACCCGGGGAAAAACTTGGAGGTAATCTAAAATGTGGGATAAACTTAAAGCGCTGGAGGAGCGATACTGCTTCCTCGAAGGTGAGCTGAGCAAACCGGAGGTAATAAAAGACCAGGAACGCTGGCAGAAGTATACCAGGGAGCATGCCGAGCTTTCCGAAATGGTGGAATCTTTCCGCCGGCTGCAGCAGGTGGAAGGAGAACTCCTGGAAGCGAAAGAGATGCTTAAGGAGAAGCTCGATGAAGAAATGGTCCATTTCCTCCAGGATGAGATTGCCAGGCTTTCCAATGAAAAAGAAAAGCTGGAAAACCACCTTAAAATTCTCCTGCTCCCCAGGGACCCAAATGATGAAAAGGATGTCATTATGGAACTGCGGGCCGGGACCGGGGGAGAGGAGGCGGCCCTGTTTGCCGCCGATTTGCTGCGCATGTACCTGCGCTTTGCCGAAAACAAACAGTGGCAGACGGAAATATTTGATTCCCATCCTACCGATATAGGCGGCTTCAAAGAAATAATATTTTCAATCAAAGGGAAAGGTGCCTACAGCTGGCTGAAGTATGAAAGCGGGGTTCACCGCGTGCAGCGGATACCAACCACGGAATCAGGCGGGCGCATCCACACCTCCACGGCGACAGTAGCCGTACTGCCGGAGGCGGAGGAAATAGAGCTTTCCATAAACCTCCAGGACCTGCGCATAGATACCTTTTGCTCCACCGGGCCCGGCGGCCAGAGCGTCAATACCACGCAGTCCGCCGTGCGCATTACTCATCTGCCAACGAATACGGTTGTTACCTGCCAGGATGAAAAGTCCCAGTTGAAAAACAGGGAAAAGGCAATGAGAGTGCTGCGGGCACGGCTGCTGGACAGTATGATAGCCCGGCAGCAGGAGCAGCAGGCCCAGGAAAGGCGCACCCAGGTCGGGACCGGTGACCGCAGCGAACGCATCCGCACGTATAACTATCCCCAGAACAGGGTCACCGACCACCGTGTCGGCCTAACGCTGCACAAGCTGGACCAGGTCCTGGAGGGGGGGCTGGATGCCATAATAGAGCATTTAATCACCCACGATCGCGCTGAAATGCTCCGGAAGGCCAACTAGCGGGCACGGCGGGGGGGGATATCGACATGGCAATCACTATCAGGCAGGCCTTGGAAGAGGCCTCTTCTTTTTTGCGCAGCAGGGGGGTGCCTTCTGCGCGCCTGGAAGCAGAGCTGCTGCTGTCCTTCCTGTTGAAGAGGGACAGGGCTTACCTGTATGCCCACAGCGATGAGAAGCTGCCCGCAGAGCTGCGGGAAGCATATGCGGGCCTGCTCGAACGCCGCGCTGCCCGGGTCCCGCTGGCTTATATTACAGGGTACAAAGAATTTATGGGCTTTCCCTTTAAAGTGCAGGAGGGAGTGCTTATACCGCGGCCGGAAACGGAGCACCTTGTCGAAGCTGTACTGGAGTGGGTGGAAGAGAGATACCCTTACGCAGCGCATGAAGAAGGGGCCGGTTTGAACTTCCTGGACCTGGGGACAGGGGGCGGGTGCATTGCTGTTTCGCTGGCTCACTACCTGCCCCGTTCCAGGGTAACGGCTGTCGATAGGGATGAGAATGCGGTCCGGCTTGCTGCCGAAAACGCCCGTCAAATAGGCGTTTTTGAGCGCCTGGATCTGCACTGCGGCAGCTACTGCTCAATGCTGTCACCGCAGGGGCACAGGTTCCAGGCGGTGCTTTCCAACCCTCCCTATGTAGAGAGCAGGCAGCTCCACCTGCTGCCTCCCGAGGTGCACAAAGAGCCCCTTTCGGCGCTGGACGGCGGTGCTGACGGCCTTGATGCGTACAGGCAGATATTCAAGGAGGCCCCTGCCTTAATTGCCTCCCCCGGGCTCCTGGCGGTGGAAACCGGTGCTGGTATGGCCGGAAAAGTAGTTTCGCTGGGCCGGGGGGGCGGCCTTGCCGGCAGTGTGACCGTGAAAAAAGACTATGCCGGTATCGACAGGGTGGTTATGTTTGAGTTATAGAAGAAAGGAAGACTGCCGCTGCTTCCCCTCAACACCGTTGCGAAGCTGCTTCAGCAGCATAATTCCTGCTTGACAGGCAGGGTCTTTCCCCACACGGAGACCCGCTGCGGGGAGACCAGGGTGCGCGGAGACCAGGTGCCCGGTGTCTTCTGGGCTGATCTCCTGCGGCAGGTGCCGGCCGTGTCAGCCCAGGTTTTTACCGGTGGAAGTTATGGTCAGCTTCCCGTGCTTGACGCCCTTGACACTGATAAGCCGCTCGGCGACACGGCGCACATCCTTGACAATACCTTTGACGGCGAGTACTTCCAGGCAGTGATGGTGGTCCAGGTGCAGGTGCATGGTTGAAAGGATGAGGTGGTGGTAGTCATGCTGCAGTTCCAGGAGCAGCTCGGTCAGCCCGCGGACGTGATGGTCGTAAATCAGGGTTACTGTTCCTGCCACTTCTTCCTCTTCGTTGCCCCACTCCAGCTCCACGAGCTGGTTGCGGATAAGATCGCGAATGGCCTCTGACCGGTTGTTGTATCCTTTATTGACAATCAGGCGGTCAAACCTCTCCAGCAACCCCTCTCCGATGGACACCCCAAAGCGGATTAAATCTGACATATACCTTCTCACGCTCACTTTCCTCGATCCTGGCATGTTAATTATAACATATCCCGGCCTGAAATCGAATTATTTGCCTCCCTTTAATGTCTAAAATATGGAAAAACAGCACATACTATTGAGAAAGAGCAATATTGGGGGGAGAGTGGCCTGATGTACCAGTTGAACAACAAGGTGGAGATAAGCGGTGTAAACACCTATGAGCTGCCAACCATTCCCTGGGAGAGCATGAAAAAGCTTTTTCAGCGGCTTTCCGAAGGGGAGGTTGAGGTTAGGGAAGAGCTGATTAAAGGGAACCTCAAGCTGGTCCTGAGTGTGTTGAAACGCTTTAAGGGCCGTGGCGAGAACGTGGACGACCTTTTCCAGATCGGTTGCATCGGCCTGATTAAGGCCGTGGACAACTTTAAACTGGAGCACAATGTCAATTTTTCCACTTATGCAGTACCGATGATTCTTGGGGAGATCAAGCGCTACCTGCGGGACAACAACTATGTTCACATGAGCCGCTCTTTGAAAGCTACGGCCCAAAAAATTCAGGAAACCAGGGACATCTTGCTGCAGAAGCACCGCCGTGAACCGACCGTCCATGAGCTTTCTGAAGAGATGGGCATCACCCCGGAAGAGGTGGCCCTGGCCTATAATGCCAATACGGAATGCGTCTCCCTCTTCGAGCCGGTCTTTAACGACAGCAGCGACCCTCTGCAGGTAATGGATATAATAAAGGATCTGCGCAGCGAGGATCAGCTCTGGCTGGAACAGATGGCCTTAAAAGAGGTGCTGGAAAAGCTCAGTCCCCGCGAAAGGCATATTATCATGGAGCGGTTTTTCCGGGGGAAAACACAGATGGAAGTGGCTGAGGAAGTGGGCATTTCACAGGCGCAGATATCGCGCATCGAAAAAAGCGCGCTCCGTTTTATGCGCGAAAACTGTGCCGATGAAGGCACAGATGAAGGCACAGACCGGATTTAAAGGAAAGGGGGATCTATCGGTGGGCCTGTTCAAAAAAAAGCTGTGTGAAACAAGGGCTGCAGTGGCTTTCCTGATGTCCCGACGTGCCATTCCCGCTGTTATTCTTCCGCTGCTCGCCGGTGCGCTCCTTTTGGGGGGCGGACAGGAAAGTGGGGCTCCCGGGTACAGGGAGGGAAACATTGTTCGCTTTCATGTCAAGGCTCACAGTGATGCCCCCCGTGACCAGGAGATTAAAAACGGCCTTGCCGAAGAACTGCTGCGGCTCCACGGGTCTCGTTGGGAAGAAAGCAGCAGCAGCGCAGAACTTCTGGCCGTTTTGGAAGGGGAAACCGCTTTGCTGGAAGAAGCGGCGGAAAGTTTCCTGCATGACAGCGGCTTTACAGGTGCGGTCGATGTCAGCCTGGGGAAGAAGCATTTCCCGGCCCGGCTTTACGGCGGGCGCTTTTACCCTGCCGGGGAGTATGAGGCCCTTTATGTTGCAATCGGTGACGGCTGCGGAGAAAACTGGTGGTGCGTGCTCTTTCCCCCGCTGTGTTTTAACGTTTTCAGCTTGCCCGGTGACAACGACGGCAGCGGCGACGGCCCCCCGAAAGAAGACGGCGCTGACTTGAACGAGGCTGATAGCGGCGATAAAAGTGGTAAAAGCAGGTACCGTTTCTGGTTGTTGGAGCTTCTCGGTCTGACAATTTAATTATTTTTGTTTTCAATAAATAAGCGCTTGTGTTATAATGAGGAAAATGTGGCTCCAACAAGTAAGGAAGATAATGATTTAAGTGATATAATTCACTTATTAAGCCCAGGTTAAGTGTGGTGTTTCCCCTTGGAAAAAAAGCTCAGCGAAATAAAAGAGCAGTTTAAAGAACACCGCCTCACTCCTCAACGGAGGCTGGTACTGGAAATTTTCCTTGAAAACAGGGACGGGCACCTCAGCGCAGAAGAGGTTTACCAGCTCAGCAGGGAGAAAAAAGGGGAAATTGGCCTGGCCACTATATACCGCACCCTGGAGCTTCTCGAGGCCCTGGGCTTACTGCACAAGATAAATTTTGGTGACGGGCGCAGCCGTTACGAGCTTGTACCGGTAGATTACAGCGAACACCATCACCATCACCATCTTGTCTGCCTGGTTTGCGGCGGGATACTGGAAGTAGAAGAAGACCTTTTGCACCAGTTGGAAGAATTGATCGAAGCAAAGCACAATTTTTGCATTGTAAACCACAACCTGCAGTTTTTTGGCTACTGTAGCCGCTGTCAGCAGGACGGGGGCAAAGATAAGCAGGGATAACTGAACTTTTGGGAAGGGGAATGTTCGGATGCCAGAGCTTACTGCTGAAGAAAAGGAAAAACACCTGCAGGATATATTGGCAAAAATGGAGGGTGTGCTGGTAGCTTATTCCGGAGGCGTAGACAGCACTTACCTTCTTTACCAGGCCAGGGAAAAAGTGAAAGGCCGGCTCGTTGCCGTAACCGCTGTTTCGCCGCTACACTCGCTGGGGTCTATCAGGGAGGCCAGGGAACAGAGCAGCAAGTTGGGCGTGGAACATATTCTCCTGGAAAGCAAGGAACTCGAAAGCGCTGAATTTCGTTCCAATCCTCCCCACCGCTGCTACCTGTGCCGTAAAATGCTCTGTGCCCTTTTCTGCGAGCTGGCGCAGGACAAGGGGCTGCAACACGTTTTGGACGGCAGCAACCGGGATGATGATGAAAGGACCAGGCCCGGGATGAAGGCCGCCCTGGAGTTTGGAGTGCGCTCTCCCCTGCAGGAAGTAGGTCTGGGTAAGAAAGAAATACGTCAGCTTTCCAAAAAAGCCGGCTTGTCCAACTGGGACAAGCCGGCTTCGCCGTGCCTGGCTACCCGTTTCAAGTACGGAGAGCAGCTGACCCTTACCAAGCTGGAACAGGTGGAGCGCTCGGAAGAATTTTTGCGCTCGCTGGGCTTCAATAAACTGCGCGTTCGCTATCACGGGGAAATTGCCCGCCTGGAGCTGGAGAGCACAATGCTGGAGAGGGCCATCTCCATGCGCTCTGAAATAGCAATAGCGCTGCAAAAGTTTGGTTTCACCTACGTTACCGTTGACCTCTGCTCCGCCATGGAGACGAAAGACTGATGGCAAAAAGCAGCC
>PWRZ01000032.1 GCA_003563385.1 Syntrophomonadaceae bacterium | reverse complement strand
CTATTAATTCTTCAAGTCGATTTATTTTTCCTGTCAGTATTCATACAAAAAGCCCCGCTTTTGTGCGGGACCTTTTGTGGTTTATCTTTTTTGGGGTATCTTAGTGGCCTTCTTTTTCAATGGGCGGTTTTATGCCTTCTTCTTCAAGCTGCCGCCGATCTGCATATTCAATCCTCTCCCCGGCCATGTTTTCCAGGATTTGACGCAGGATGGATATGTCAAGGCTACCGACCATGAATATTTCGCTTTCATCCAGGACCCATTTTGCTATTTTGTGATCCCCGATATAGCGCTCAAATACATTTTGGGCAGAGGAATTCAGCTCAACGTAGCCGCCGGCGAGCCTTCCAAGCTCGCTGCCCGGAAGGTAGTAAAACTCCATGGGGCTGTCTGAAAAATATACGTCCAGAAACTCTTTTTCCCTTTCACCCCGGAAGCGCAACACATATTCAAAGAAATCGTCTTCGAGCAGCCCCACTTTAAGCAGCTTCAACCCGGAAGGGATGCCGTCCATTAGTGTGTCGACTTCTTCAGCCCATTCATCCTGCAGCTCCTGCAGTGTTCCAGTCCGGTTTAGCTCATTTACCGGTACTCCTTCAGGCAGCTCCAGGGAAAAAGCGTTTTCTTTTATGGACGGGTTTACCTGGAGCTCCTTGAACTCTACAACAAGCCGCCTGCCCTCCGGGTGGTTAAGCACCTTGCGCAGGGGAAGATTATATTCTTCATCTATCCAGAGCTGGTTGAACAGCACATCTTCCTCCTCAAAGCGATACTCCAGCACGATTGCATCTTTCCCGAAGAGGACCTCCCTGCCGAGGATATTTACCTCCCCGGCTTCCTCCAGTTCCCATACGGCGGTACCGATATGGTATCGCCAAAGCTCTTTTTCCGGAAAGACATTTTCGATAGTAACGCCGCGATGGTCAATGACGGCCAATCTTTCCCCGTCGCTCATATACTGCATTTCGTAACCGTCATAACGGTGATAGGCGCGATATTTCCACGGCTTTTGGTAGTCTATCTCAATGACCTCCAGGTAATCCACTGCGCCGTTTTTTTCGGACCTTATTTCCACTACCCCGCTGTAACCCTGCAGCCCTTCATAGGCGCGTACGACAGCGTGGACTATACCGGTATGCTCGGGCCCCCCCGGTGCAGCGAGGTTAAACCCGAGCACCAGGATAAGGACTGCGGCGGCGGCGATTATGCCTTTAAACCAGCCTGACTTTACTATCCTGGCAGCGGTGCTCTGCAGGCGCAGTCTTTTTACCGCCCGCACTGTTTCAAACATTTTTTCCAGCTCCGGGTCTGATTTATTGTTATGGTAATAGCGCGGTCTTTTTTCAGATATGATGTCGTTTATAAAATCATCAACATGCTGTTCGATGTGCTTTTCATCCATTGAAGTAGCCTCCTTTTTCAAGTATTTCCCTCAAGGAACGCACGGCCCTGAACTGCAAGGTCCTGACAGCGGAAGCGCTGCGCTTCATTTTTCGGGCTACTTCCTCCACCGGCCGCCCCTGTATGATTCTCCAGGTAAGGACCCTGCGGTGTTCCGGGCTCAGCTGTGCCAGCGCCTCCCGTATCAGTATCAGCTCCTCCACCTTCTGGGGCTGCTGCGGGATATCCCAGCCCTGCTCTTCAAGGTCGTATATTGATATTGTCCCGGGGTGCCGGCCTCGCCTGCGCCACAGGTCGGTAACGAGATTTCGTGCCGTGGTAAAAGAATAGGCCTGCATCTTTTTTTCATTTTCCCCCTTTACTTCTCCGCAGTTCACCTTGCTCAAAACCCTGTGAAAGACTTCCTGGGTTAAATCTTCCGCCTCCTCACGGTTTTGCAGCTTGTAATATATAAACCGGTATATGCGTGGCCACAGGCTTTCAACCCAAGCTTCGGCGCTTTCACCCCTGCCGGAGATTACTTTCATCTACTGTTCACCTCGATACCGCGCGATATCATATTTAAACCTACTGTACAAGACGTTCCAAATGGTATTATGTTACGATACAATAAAAAAAACCGCACAGCTGCTGTCAGCAGGCTGCCGGTTTTAGATAATGCCGTTTTCTTAAAACGATACTGTTTTTATCCTATTCCCAAAATTTCCCAAAATAGCGTATTAACATTTTCACCCATCAGATGGTGATGCCAGGGCTTCATAGATGTCTTAATTCTTACCCCCACCATCCCCGTACTTTCATGACCTCGGCAAGGCGCTTCAGGGCATACATGAAGGCGGCCTCTCTCATGGTTACGTCATCTGTGTTCAGGCAGTCGGATTTAAAATTGTAAATATGTTCAAAGGCCTCTACCATTTTTAATTCCAGTCTCTCTTCGATTTCCGTTTCTTTCCAGTAGTAGCTGTAGTTGTTTTGCACCCATTCGAAGTAGGAGACAACAACCCCGCCGCTATTGGCTAAAATATCGGGGACCACCAGTACATTATTATCTTTCAGGATCTCGTCGGCGTCCGGAGTGGTAGGGCCATTGGCCCCTTCGCCGATTATTTTAGCCTTTATTTTAGGCGCCGTCTCCGCGGTGATCTGGTTTTCCAGGGCTGCAGGAATTATTATATCACAATCGGTGGCAAAAAGTTCACTATTGCCTATCTGCTCGCTTCCGGGAAATCCTTTCACCGAGCCGGTTTCTTTCTTGTATTCAAATAAGGCCCGCGGGTCGAGCCCCCTGGGATTGTAGGCTCCCCCGGAAGAGTCAGTGACGGCGACGATCCTGCTTCCGCCGTCAGCCAGCATGCGGGCGGCATGAAAGCCCACATTACCGAACCCCTGCACCGCTACCGCGGCATTGTCCAGGGGAATATTTTTTGTTTTGGCGGCTTCACGGACGGCATAAACCGTGCCGCGGGCGGTGGCCGTTTCTCTGCCTACACAGCCGCCCATGTCCAGCGGCTTTCCGGTAATAACGCCAAAGCTGTTGCACTGCACTATCTTGCAGTACTCGTCGGCCATCCAGGCCATCACCTGGGCATTGGTGTTGACATCAGGTGCCGGAATATCCTTCCCCGGGCCCAGTACCGGGGCCATCGCCTGCATATACTGCCGGCTTAACTTTTCCAGCTCTTTTTCGGACAGCTCGCGCGGGTTGCATATTACCGCTCCCTTGCCCCCTCCGAAAGGCACCCCGGCAACGGCGCATTTGAACGTCATCCAGATAGACATGGCCTTTACTTCGTCAATGTCTGCGCTAGGATGGTAGCGTATACCTCCCTTGTAGGGCCCCAGGGCATTATTGTGCTGCGAGCGGTAACCGGTGAATACGCGAATTCTCCCATCGTCCATTTCAACGGGAAGGGCTGATTCAATAACACGGTCGCATGATTTCAACAATTCATAGACATCCATGGGCAGGCACAGCTGTTCTACGGCGCGCTTTACCCGTAACTGTGCCACTTCAAAGGTGTTGATTTTTTTTGTAGCCTTTTTTTCCTCCAGTACCACGGCGCTCCCCCCTCCGGTCATATTATTCCTGTTGCCGGTAAATTTATTACTTTATATTACTTTACAATGAGGACACTTGTTTTTGCACACTGGGCCACACTGCTGCTTACACTGCCGAGAAGGAATCTTTTCAGCCCTCCGAGTCCTTTTCTGCCCATAACTATAAGGTCAAAACCGCCATCCTCTGCATACTTGCAGATATTATCGGCGGGGTGGCCTTTTGACACAGTTGCCTTAGCATTTATACCTTTTTTTAAAAATATTTCCTCCACTTTTTGCAGCAGCTCTTTGGCTTCTTTTTCCATTTTCTCACTCATATTTACCAGCATACCGACCTGTTCCGATGATTCCCCGTATGAAGCGCGATCATAAGCATAGAGTGGCGACGTTTCCACCGGTATAACGGACAGGACCGTAATATCGGCTTTTAAAGCTTTGGCCAGCTTGGCCGCTTCATCGACAGCTTTAAAAGAGTTTTCAGACCCGTCCATGGCCAACAATATTTTTTTCATAATCCCACCTCGCAAGTTTTGTTAAATTTCTGAAAGACCACCCTTCCACTAACTGGAATTCAACAGCTGTTCCCACAGTTCCACTTCGCCTTCATCCACAGCCGCTCGCGCTATCAGGGACATCACTCCAGCCACCTTATCAGCCCAATCCCTGTCGGAGGCATAATGCACGTTCATGGAACGGAGCGTGTTGCCGTTGTAATAACGGCCTTCCCGGCTGAGATACTGACTGCGTATAAAGCTGGAAATATAGCTCGTGCCGGCCTCTATACTCTCAAAGGTGTGGGCCGAACGGTAGGGAGCGTAGTAATGGGCGCCGAAGCCAAAAAGGTTGTTTTTGTCCCTGGCTATCTCGGACCTGCCGAAGCCGGATTCATGTGCCGCAATGGAGGCAATTACAAGGGCATTTACCCCGTATTCTTTTTCGGCATTGACAAAGGAACTGCCCGTTCCGATCATTTTCGGAGCTCCAAGATTTTTCCAGGCCCGGTCAATCATTTCGGCGGTAAAACCGGAAGCGGATACAACTGGCGCCTCCGCCCCTTCCAGGTTAACAGCAGTCTGGTAAGTATTGTAACGTGCCGAGACCACTTCTTCAAGTTTTCTGTTGCGCTCTTCCACGTTTTCCATTAACTGTTCTACATTTTCCAAGTACAGTTTAACCTCGACGAGGCGATCGCTTAAATTGTCGCTCAAATCTCCATCATGCTCAGCAGCTATTTGTTCCTCTCCAACAAAATGGAAGTTTATACTGTCAATTACTTCCTCTAATTGACGCTGCTCCCGGCGCAGTTCGCTGATACAGACAGAGGCTGCAACAGCAAAAAGTATTACGGATGAAAATAAAACAAACTTTACCTTCGAGCAATACATATCAAATCACCTTTCACATACCGTTATATAAATATAACCATTATATATTCTATACAGTTCCTTTTACTTCCTGCCGGCCTGCAACAAGTTGCAGAACTTAATGAAAGCAAAAAAACTGAAGAAAAGCACTCCAGCTTTTTGCGCTGCCCGGAAGACACCGTTTTATCAGCCACAGCCAGGCCTGCCCGAGGCGCAAGCCCAGAATAACGCGCCGGGGCATTGCCTGCATAAATTATTGCGTATCAACCGTGCAGCCGTTCTTTAAAGCGGCACTTCTGTTATCTTTAAAGACGGGCTTAAAAGCTAACCGTCGTTTATATCCAGGACTTCAAGCCTGACCGTTCCGAGATATTTCATCCCGATAGCTTCAGCCGCCGCCCGGGAGAGGTCTATTATCCTCCCCGCTATATGAGGCCCGCGGTCGTTAATACGCACGATGGTACTTTTACCTGTTGACAGGTACGTTACCCTGACATAGGTACCGAAGGGCAGCTCCCGGTGGGCCGCCGTAAAGGCGTTCTGGTCAAACACCTCGCCGCTGGCCGTACTTCTGCCGTGAAAGCGGGAACCGTACCAGGAGGCGGTCCCCTCGACGGTGTTTACTACCCGGACAGTCCTGGAACTGGTGGGCACTTCATCTTCAAACACGGAGGGGCCCGTATTAATGTAAACAGTGTGCGAACTGCCGTCCCAGGTTACTTCATCCCCAAGGACACTGCTGACTGCGCGCAGGGGCACATATGTGCGGCCGTTTATCAGCCTTGCAGAGGCATCCAGGTACTCTTCGGAGCCCTCTCCGGTGCCGTTAACAGCAATTATATCTCCGCCAGCGGGAACGCGAACTTCGATATCTCCCCTGGAACCGACGGCGGTTTGGGTTTCTTGTTCCCAGGTTATCCGCGCACCAATAGTTTCAAACAGGTCCCTCATGGGAAGAAGGGTGCGGTTGTTGACTACCAGGGGAGGCTTTTCAAAAAACCTCTCTTCCCCGTCCACTACTACACCCACGTATGCGCCGGCCTGCGGGTTAAATACCAGCAGCAGTACCAGCACCAGCAATGCTACTTTTACTTTCATCAAATTCTCCTTTCATTGAACATCTAATCTGCTCTTCTATAATTAAAAATAAGACTTCACGATGAGCTCATTGATACTCCTTTTGGGGACATGGTGGATACCCTGCTCATCACGCCAGTAACGAATGTCATCCCCGATCACGGAGTGCTCAACAACAACTTCCTCGGCAGGCTTTCCCAGCGAAAGGACCAGTAATATTTCGTAACGGTCTTCTATATCAAGCTTCCGCCGCAGTTTATCCCTTTCCACGGAGCCGATCATGCACCCGCCCAGGCCCTGCTCCGCGGCGCCCAGCATGATGGTCTGGGCGGCAATGCCGCAGTCGCAGCCGAAACTGGAGCTGATCTCAGTATCACCGAGTATAATTATATAAGCGGACGGCCTTTCGCCCTCCACCGGCCCTTTCCATTCCAGATATGCGGCCCAGGAAAGGCATTCAAAGATAACGGCGTTATGCTGTGGCGATGCAGAAAGAATGTATTTGAGGGGCTGCAGGTTGGCCGCGGAAGGCGTCAGCCGGGCCAATGATACCAGCTCCCGCAAAGTATCACCGCTTACTGCAAAAGGCTGCAAAAAGCGGCGGCAGCTGCGGTTTTTCAGGACCAGCTCTTTGAACAGGGTCACCTGGCTCTCCCCTCCTATATATCTATTTACACCTCTATATTAATATTCCCTTTTACCTGTTAATCTTTACAGTCCTGTTTATGCTGTCCCACTGGACAGAGAAGCCCAAAACGTCTCTCAAAAGCACAGCCGGTATATAGACCTGGCCTGAGGAAAGCTTCGGCGCGGCCGCCAGTGTTCCATTTTGGCCGTTAATACTAAAGTCCCTGCTGTCCACGGTAATTGTAATTTCAAGCTCATCCAAAACAGCGGTCCATGTGCCCGTTTCTTTGCCCCGCCCGACATGGACTCCCAGGGCAGTAAGTACTTCTTCCATGGGCACAAAAATCCTGCCTTCAAGTAAAAAAGGACTCCAACGTAGTTCTATTTTTTTACCGTCCAGAAGCACTGTTGGGGCACGGTCGTTTATTTCCACAACCAGCGACTGGTTGTTGGTGTATGTCAGCGAAAGCAGAAAATGCTCCGATGGATAAAGGTGAGCGCGCCACTGGTTGGAGACGGGAAGCTCGCTAATTACCGCGCGGTAGCTGATGGTCCTGAGCAGGCTGCCCTGCCTGTCATACTCCTTAACCTCGAATGTCCCTGCATCCAGTATGAGGGTATTGCCGTTTTCCAGTCTCAAGGCATCAATTGGCCGCGACAAGTTATCAAAGAGCATGTTCAGCTTCCCATCCACCGAAATTTCCAGCACCCTTCCTTTTCCTCTTATCCCGCTGTCAACTATTAGTATATGCCCGCACGGCAGTTCAGTGGCGCAGGTGATATTTAAAAAGGTTACCTTCCCCCCGCCGGCTTTTTCAATGGCGGTTTTGAGCTGCTCTTCGGAAATGGTAAAACCGGTCCTGCCGTCCCTGCCCAGCTGAAAGATTTTGTTTCTTAACGCCACCAGGTAAGTACCCTCTTTCATTTTTTCAGCCCAAACCGGTGCCTGCGAGCGCGAAGGCATATGGTGCTGCCAGATAGTATTACCGTGCCGGTCCACTTCCAATATTCGCGGTTTAAAAGGATATCCCGGCGCCCCGGAATCGGTAATCAGGGTGCTGCCGTCGTTCAGCCTGCGTGCACTGTTTGCCTGGATACCCTCGTATCTCCAGGCCGTGCGGCCGTCTCTGGTTATTTCAAGGATTTTTGGAACAGTAAAACCATTTATTACCATCAAGATATTTCCGTCGGCCAGCTTCTGCATTGAAGTAGGGTGAGCCCCAAAGATATTGTCCCGGTACTGCCACTCCACCCTGGCATCTGTCTCTGAAGCGCTGCAGGGAGCCGCTTGAAAGGTAAAGCAGGCAAGCAGCAGTATAAGCAGCACTATCAGGGCATATCTGCCCCGGTTGCCCGCGTGCCGGCGTATCAGTTTACTTGATGCCATTTCATAACATCCTGCCTTCCCGGCTGTTTATTTAATGGGGGATATTTATATATACGGACCTTTCGGCAGCCTCCCAGTGTACGTTGCCCTGCAGGTTTTCAGTGACGAATCGGACCGGGATCATGGTGCGGCCATTGACTATTTGCGGTGGAACATCGAGGAATACTTTTTTCCCGTTTATAAAAGCTTCATTGCTGTCTATGGTCAGCTTTATAACTTTTTTCCTGCCGGCTATGGATACGGCCTTTGCTTCCCCGTCCCATTCCACTGCGGCACCGAGTGATTCCATTATTACCCGCACCGGCACCAGTATCCTGCCGTTGGAGATAACCGGAGGGACATCCGGAAATATCCTGCTGTCACCGAGAAAGAGTTTCGGCCCCACCAGGACCATGAGCGCGTTGGGAACAGGCCTCTGCCTACCGGCGGCGTGATTGACCACCTTCCCCCGTACTGAAAAGGTGCTGGAACCACCGCCGTCAAGCCCAACCGCCTCCACGGCGCCCAGCTCAACCATGAGCAGGGACATTTCTTCAAAGGTAAGCCCTACCCTGCTGCCGGTAACGGCACTCTCAGCCACTACAAGCAGTACATTCCCTTTTTTATCGACCCCCATAGCTGTCCTGGAATTGGGCAGTAAAATGCTGCCTGTAAATCCTTCCTGGACGGCCTGGAACACCGGCCTGCCTTCTTCTACAAGCAGGGGTCCTGCAGTTATTAAATGCTCGATCTCACCCCAGTAGTCGCGGTCGTACTCAAAGTGTACATGAACAGGTTCACCCGGCACGAGGGCCCGCCTTATTTCCTGCCAGGGGGTGCCGGTAAAACGAAGGGCCATTCCTCCCGGCGGAATTTCCAGCTGTCCTGTTCCTGCAGCTGCAACGCGGTAGACATTTTCGCCGTCGCGGGAGAGTGACACGTTCAAGGAAGCACCGTCTCCGGCCAGCCGGCTGCCCCACTCCTCGCTGTACAGGTGTATCCCGGGAATCGTGGAAGCGCTGTTTACAGTAGATGCCGGGAATGTCTGGCCGGCCAGGCCGACTGTAAGACGGAAGTTAAAATACCCGCATAAAAATTGCAGCCGGTCGTTGAACGTTGTCAGGGCCGCCGAACTGACCAGGTAGTCTGACACGGCGAGAGGGGTTCCCTCTATGACGAGGTTGCCTACCGGCAGCCTCCTGTCACCGAAGCTGTAAAAAAAACCCCCGTTTACAGCACCGACAGCCCCATATTTCCGTGCCATATCGCCGACAGTTTCGGCATCACCGAACCTCTCCCCACCCGTTACCGGCAGTATTTCCACATCGGTGGCATTGATATCCACTTCGAGCATGTAAACAACCAGCTCTTCGCCGTCAAGGTTTTGTTTATCTCTCCTTATTGTGCAGGTAATACCGGGGGCGAGCTCTTCTCTTTCCACCGGCTTCAGCGCTTTGTCCCCGGTTGCCGCCTGCCGGGCCCTAGCTTCCGCCGGGGCAAAGCAGCTCATAAAAAAAGCTGTTAGTATCAAAACAGCCCAAAAAACCCTGCTCAACGTTCTCCCTCCCAAACAGCCTGGTATTGCTGCCCGTCCCTGCCTGATCAATAATATTATAGTATAAATGCCTGATTCCTGCTGTGAAGGGAATCATTTCCTCAACACATTATAACACAAAAAAAAAGACCGGCCAACATAAATAATGCCGGTGCGGATTTGCTTTGCCAGCTACAGTAATTCATACCTGATGCCCCGGGCAAAAGCTAAGCCCAAGCCGGTAGGTGTTTTAAAATTGTTCAAGGTTCGGGGACACACCTCTTGCAGAGGAATGTCCCCGAGTCCTCCGCTGCGCTCCCGGCGCACGAACTGTCCCCCTGCTTTGCGACCTCCGGTGTTAATATTTCCCGGCCGTAAGCCGCTTCTTTATGCCTCTTCTCCTTTACAGCTCTTTCCCCGGCTTGCTGGCAATGACGAGCTTGGCCACGCGAGGGCGCAGTTTCTCTTCCCGGACATTTTCAAAGCCGGCCATGTACAGCTGCTCCGCCCTGATCTTGTTGAAGGGACCGTAAATGATCGATCCCACAAAATCGGTAAATTTGCGCAGGTATATTTGCATCTGCCGGCGCGGCTGGGAATATTCAAGCATAACCAGCCTTGCACCGGGGCGCAACACCCTGTTTACTTCCCGCAGGCCGGCAACGGGGTCCGGAACAGAAGAAAAAACAAACGTGGCCACAGCCGTATCGAAAAAAGAGTCCGGGAAATCCATATTGGTAACATCCATAATATGCATCTTTATGTCCTTATTTGTCTTTTGGGCTCTCTGCTTTGCCTTTTGAAGCATCTTTTCGCTGAGGTCTATGGCGGTTATCTCGATGTTGTCAGGGTAGTAGGGGATATTTTTCCCGGTGCCTATGCCTACTTCAAGCACCTTGCCGCTGGTCTCTTCCCATACCTTCTGCCTCCATTGATTTGAAAACCATACTGCACGCGGCGTCAGCAGCTCATATACAGGAGCGACACGGTCGTAGCGCTTCCTGACCATACTGGTCTGCCTGTCGCCACACTTTTCTTTATCTGCCATTAATGTACCCCTTCCTTGTATGAGATAAATGTTTAACAACCGTTTTTATACCGGCTGACCATTAGCATTAACAGCTATTTCCACAGTATACTTCGACCAGCCTGTCCCGTATTCCTTTAAAATATTTGTATTCCCCCACGGTACCGTTTTGGATGTCATTGCAATTGACAAGACAGTCTTATAATGTCATAATTAATCTACCGGGGAGAGGGGATGACGCTCCATGGAAGAGCGCAGAGCTGTATTAATGGAAAAAATACAAAAAATGAAGAAAAAGTGCAATGCCGTCATCCTGGCACACAACTACCAAATCGATGAGGTCCAGGATGCAGCGGATCATGTCGGTGATTCCTTTGCCCTCAGCCGCATTGCTGCCCAGGTTGAAGCAGATGTCATTGTCTTTTGCGGGGTGCACTTCATGGCAGAAGGGGCCGCCATACTGGCCCCGGAAAAAACAGTGCTGCTTCCGGATATCCAGGCAGGGTGCCCACTTGCCGATATGGTAACAGCAGAAGCCCTCCGGGAAAAGAAAAAAATGCACCCCCATGCAGCCGTGGTCACCTATGTCAATTCTTCCGCCGAGGTAAAGGCGGAAAGCGATGTATGCGTAACTTCATCCAACGCTGTCAACGTGGTTAATTCGCTCGATGCCGAAGAGGTTCTCTTTGTTCCGGATAAGAACCTGGGCAGCTTTGTTGCTGACAGAACCGCTAAAAAAGTTATACTATGGGATGGTTACTGCATTACCCATCACCGCGTTACACTTGAGGAAGTGCACGCCGCCAGGGAAGCTCATCCAGGAACGCCGATAGTAGTGCACCCGGAGTGCACTCCCGAGGTGGTAAAAGCTTCGGACCACGCCTTCTCCACGGGGGGAATCCTGAAATTTGCCCGTGAGACAGACCACAGGAAGCTGATTATCGGTACGGAAATGGGGCTGCTCTACCGGCTCAAAAAAGAAAACCCCCACAAGCAGTTTTACCTGCTTTCCCAAGCTCTCATCTGCCCAAATATGAAATATACAAACCTGGAGAAGATTGCCGCATCACTGGAAACCCTGCAGCCGCGAATAACTGTTCCCGAGGAAATACGCGAGCCGGCACGCCTGGCCCTTGAACGTATGCTGTCCATTGCCTGAGGGGATGGTGAGGATGTTTAGTCCAAACGGAAACGATTCCTCTGAATGTGAAATCATAATTGTCGGCAGCGGGATCGCCGGCCTTGTGGCAGCGATAAAATGTTCCCCGTTTGCCCGTGTAAGTATTTTTTGCAAGGGGGCCCTGCATGAGACGAACACCTGGCTGGCACAGGGCGGCATAGCAGCTGCCGTAGGAGAAGATGACAGCCCCGAGCAGCACCTGCAGGATACCCTGCAGGCGGGTGCAGGCATGTGCAGCTACAATGCTGTTGAGATCATGGTTAAGGAAGCTCCCCGCCGCATCGGGGAGCTTGTTAATATGGGTACCCCCTTTGACCCCGGCGAAAAGGGGTTTGCCCTTACCATGGAAGGGGCCCATACAAGAAACCGTATTCTACATGCCGGCGGCGATGCCACCGGGAAATTGATCCAGGAAACCCTGATAGAAAATGTAACCGCAAACAAAAATGTAACCATACACGAGCATACTTTTGTTACCGAGCTGTTGCTTGGGGACAGCGGCCTCTGCGGCATAAAGACTGTCACGGGCCAAATATTCCGCTCCGGTGTGGTCATCCTGGCTACCGGGGGGATGGGAAGGGTATACTCCCGCACAACCAACCCCGAACCAGCGACCGGCGACGGCGTGGCCATGGCATTTCGTGCCGGTGCCGAGATAATGGACATGGAATTTGTCCAGTTTCACCCTACAGTTTTCCTTGGAGAGCAGGAGAAGGATACTTTTCTTATTTCAGAAGCCGTCCGCGGTGAAGGGGCCCTGCTGCGCAGCTGCAGCGGCGAGCGTTTTATGGATTCTTACAGCGAAATGGCCGAGCTCGGCCCCCGCGATATCGTCTCCCGTGCCATCGTAGACCAGATGCAAAAAACAGGCAGCAGCTATGTCTGCCTGGACATTACACACAAGAGCGCTGCCTTTTTAAAGAAACGCTTCCCCACCATCTACAGGATGGCAGAAGAACGCGGCTATGACCTTTCCAGGGACTGGCTTCCCGTTTCTCCGGCTGCCCATTATACCATGGGAGGGGTGCGCACCGGCCTGCATGGTGAAACAAATATAGCGGGCCTGTATGTCTGCGGAGAAGCGGCCTGTACAGGGGTGCACGGGGCCAACAGGCTGGCCAGCAACTCACTGCTGGAAGGGCTCGTCTTCGCCTCCCGGGCCGCCGAACACATTGGTAAAAAGGGTGTGGGCCCGCCACCGCTGCAGTGCGCCGATGCAGGCGGCATCAGCAACGCCCGCCTGCCGGTCCGTGAACTGCAGTCGCACCTGCGCCGCCTGATGTTTCAAAAAGCGGGAATCCTGCGCAGCGAGGAAGACCTTGGTTGCGTGGCATCATTCCTGGAAAACGAATCTCCCCCTGTCAAAAGAGCCGCCGGGACCAGGGCGGTTTGGGAGTTGAAAAACCTTTTCACCGCTGCTGATCTTATTGTCAAGAGCGCCCTAAAGAGAAAAGAAAGCCGCGGCAGCCACTACAGGATCGATTATCCAGCCAGTGAGCCTTCCTGGGAGCGGCGCCTTTGCTGGAAGCTGCAGGAAAACGGGGAGGTCACCTGCAGGAGCTTACCGCTATAAAGCGACCTCAAAGGGAAATTTCCTTAAAATATACCAGTAGGCACCGCGATAGCCCCTTTTTATCGCTTCCTTCAGTACATCGTTGTTGGTGTAATTATAATCAAGCTCCGGGCTTGCGGCGGCGAATGAAAGAAAGCGAGGGTCGCCGGAGGTCAATTCGTCTATGTAACCGCGGATATCTTCCCCCATCTTTTCGGAGCGATAATATACTGGAAATAAAAAGTTTTCGTTTCCCTCTATTTCCCCGCTGAGCACGCTGCCGCAGTTATGCAGTCCTTTTTGCAGCAGCTCCCTGTAAATGGGGGTTTCTTTATATACGCGCACTCCCAGCGAGATGCCGGCGGCAAAAGGGTCCAGCTCCTTAACCAGTAAAATAGTTTCCTTAACCGTCTCCCTCATTTCGCCGGGGCCGCCCAGGAGCAGGTCGGTCATAAAGATAATATCGTTTCTGTGACAGCTGCGGGCCATTTTGATAAGGTCGCTTTTTTTGTGAATTCTTCCCAGGCCGGCCAGGATGGGGTCGCTTCCGCTGTCTATCCCGAAATTGATACCTACACAGCCGGCCTCTTTCATCAACCTGGCCAGCTGTTCGCTGAAAGGAACGGGGCTGCAGTAAACATACCAGGAGATAACCTCGTTCAGCCCGCATTTAATTATTTCTTGGCAGACACTTTGGGCGTGTCCCGGAGGAAGATTAAATTCGGCGTCACAGAAGTGGAAACAGTTGATACCCTGTTCAACCAGGTTTGCAATTTCCCTGACGACGGACACTGCAGGGCGCAGTCGTATCATCTTACCGCGGCTGATGGGGTCGGAACAGTAAATGCAGCCCTGCTCACATCCCCTCTTGGTCTCAACATTTCCCTGGCCGCCGTGCATATAATACCAGTTGTTGTCCACGAAGGAGCGCCTGGACAGGTAATCCATCCTCTCCAGGCGGCAGTAAACGGGGCTGTTGTACTGGATGCCCCCCCCCTCTTCCCGGTAAAGCAGGCCGGGCACTTCCAGGTAGCTTGTCCCATTACAAAGGCAAAATGCCAGCTCTACAAGCGCTTCCTCCCCATCGCCCTTAATTCCAAAATCTGCACCCGTGTAGCCGAGGACATCCACCGGCAGGATGGAAAAACCGCAGCCACCGATTACCACGGGGCAGCTGCAGTTTTCCTTGAGCCAGTTTACAGTATCTCTGGCGTGAGGCAGAAATGATTCCCTGGTGTCACCGGAGCTGTCGTCGATGTTGCGGATTGTCAGGGCTGCCAGCGTAAACTCATTATTTCTGATAAAGCCGGCCAGGCTCTCAGGGGGCTGCTCCGATCTTACCAGATCGACGATGACCGGCTCTATACCGTTTTCCTCCAGCGCGGCGGCAAGATAATCGAGCGCTATCGGTGCAACGGGGGGATTGAGATTGTTGTTATTTACAAGCAGGACACGCGGTTGGGACATGACAAAACTCCTTCTAAAGTGTATTTCAAGTAGGAACCTAAAAGGAAAAAACGGGGACCGCATTTTCCCCTTGAGGGGGCTTCCTGAAGGTAAAAGACCTGCTGAAAAGCTTCTCTTCCCCTGATTGGCCATAAACTGAGTAATAAAGCCTGTTCAGAAAATACTCGCCTTCAGTTTCAGCAATGAAAAACAAGCATTCCGCTATCAACAGCTCTTCCCCGCTGTCGCCCAGGTACCTTTCCCCCTTAATATCCGCCAGCGGAAGGGCCAGGACAACCACCCTGCCTGTTTCTATCCTGCCGTAGCGGGCTTTCCTGGTAAGGCCTTCATGCAGCTTGAGCATCTCAATGGGGTTAAAGAAAAAGTCTTTTAGATTGTCCAGCTCCATCTCGCATGCAGTTTTCCAGAGGTCGTCGCGTATATCCCGGGCATACAGCTCCCCTTTACCGGGCCTGTAGATAACATCGAGCATATAATCGTTTATCGTGCCCTGTATGAGCTTCCCCTCCACCATTACCCCGCTGAAGCTCAGGCTGTACCCGGCCCCTTTTTCCTGTATGTCCATCTCCAGGTAGGCATAATTTTCAGTCATGCTGTGGAGGGTCTTTTCCAGGAGCATCCCCGGGCTGACCCTCTCCAGGAATACCAGGTTATAATATGAAAGGGTCAGCAGCAGTAAACCGAGAACTGCCAACAGTAAATATTCTTTTTGCTCTTTTAAAAACCTTTTAACCGGCAGCATGCATCTTCCCCCCCAGGCCTCTAGTATTTTATGGCCCGGGTGGATAAGCTATTACAACTTAAGCATGCCTTCGCGGTAAATCTTTTCGGCGCAGCTGCTGCCGATGAGGCTTGCACCGGCAGAAATTAGCTCTTTAGCCTGGGCAGCCGTCTTTATTCCTCCCGAAGCTTTGATTCCCGTTTGCGGGGGCAGATGAGCGCGCAAAAGTCGAATATCTTCCACTGTTGCTCCCCGGGGGCCGAACCCGGTAGAAGTTTTAACAAAATGGGCCCCCGCTTCAACAACACACTCGCACGCCAGGAGAAACTCAACCTCTGTCAGAAGGCCGGTTTCGATAATAACTTTTACCGGCACGCCCAGCTCGACGACGGCACTTATTTCCCCTTTTAACACGGCGCGGTGACCGTTTTTCAACGCCCCCACGTTGATAACCATGTCTATCTCCCCGGCCCCGTTTTTTACCGCGTTTTCGGCTTCCAGGGCCTTGACATACCGACCGCTCGCCCCCAGGGGAAAACCGACCACTGTAACCAGGACCACCGAACTGCCCTGCAGCATTGATGCAGCCATGGGAAGGTAAAAGGGGTTGACGCATACCCCGCGAAATCCGCACTGCACTGCTTCCAGGCAGAGGCTTTCAATTTCCTTGCTCAGGGCGTCTGCGCGCAGCAGGGTAGACTCAAGGTATTTATTGATTTCATAATCATCAAGCACGGTAACACCTGCCTCAGCCTTTCCTAACCTTCTCCGCCCTCACCCTTGATAACAGCCACGGGGAAAAGCCTGGCCACCTTATTAACTATATTTATCTCCGACAGTGTCTCTACAACGGCGTTGATATCTTTGTAGGCACCGGGGGCCTCGTCAAGAAGGTTCTTCTCCTTCTCTCCGTAAAAGAGCACCTTTCCAAGCTGTTCCCTCAAGTCTTTAGCCGTAATTTGCTTGCGGGCGGCCCGTCGCGACATAACCCTCCCGGCACCGTGGTTGACAGAATAGAATGTCTCCTCCACCCTGGGGTTGGCGGTAAGCACGTATGAAGAAGTGCCCATACTCCCGGGAATGATCACCGGGTGGCCGGTTTCCATGTAGACGGGGGGATTCATCTCGTTCCCCGGCGGCAGTGCCCTTGTGGCGCCCTTCCGGTGGATAAGCAGCCTGCGGCCGCCTACTGTCTCAAATTTTGCGATATTATGGGCGACATCATAGACAACGCCCAGGTCCATATCCTCATCCCTAATGTGGAAGTATTTAGTGAAGGCCTCGCGAACGTCGCAGGTAATTATCTGCCGGTTACTAAAGGCAAAGTTTACAGCCGCCGCCATGGCAGCAAAATAATCTTTTCCTTCCGGGGAGTTAATGGGGACAGCAGCCAGCCCCCTGGAGGGAAGATCGATGCCGTACCTTGAGGCCGCTTTTTCCATGACGGAAGAGTAATCGGTGCATATTTGATGCCCGAAGCCCCTGCTGCCGGTGTGAATGAGCACGCCCAGGTTTCCCTTTTGCAGCCCAAAAAGGGAGGCCTTCTCCCGGTCGTAAATCTCCGCTATCCTGCACAGCTCGATGAAATGGTTCCCTCCCCCGATTGTGGAAAGCTGGTTGCCGCGCTCCCGTGCCTTCTTGCTGACCTTGCCCAGGTCCGCTCCGGCCATGCAGCCTTCTTCTTCCACGTACAGGTAGTCCTCCGGGCGAGCATAGCCCAGCTCCTGGAGAGTTTTTAAACCCTCAACGATAATCTTCTGGAAGTGCCCGCCCAGTTTGGCCTGGTGCTTGCTTTTTTTACCTATTCCCGTCGGGACCCGCAGGGCAATCTCGCGCATCAAGGCCCTCAAGTCTTTCTCCCCCAGGTCAACAGCCCTGATATTGGTCCGCAGCAGCCTGACGCCGCAGTTAATATCCATCCCCACGGCTCCCGCGGATATCAATCCGTCGGAAGCGTCCATGGCCATCACCCCGCCGATGGGAAGTCCGAAACCGGTGTGGATATCCGGCATTCCGACAACGTACCTGTAAACGCCGGGGAGCGAGGCGGCATCGGCAAGCTGTTTCAAGGATTCTTCCTCCACGCTCTCCTTAAACAGGGACTCGTTAACGTAGACACGGGCATCAACCAGCATCCTGCCGCTGCGGGGGATAATATAGATGTTCTTTTCAGCAGGTATAATATTCATCCTATATCTCCCACTTTATTTTTTCCAGCATTTCGAGAAGCTGGTAGTTGGTCAGGTCAAACTGAATGGGGGTAACAGAAATACAGCCCCTTTTGATGGCAGCTATATCTGTATCCTCTTCCTCGGAGGTATCGACAAGAGTCCCGGCCAGCCAGTAGTAGCTTCTACCACGGGGGTCCACTCTTTTCTGGAAAGTATTGTGGTAATGGCGAAGGCCCAGCTTGGTTATCGATACACCGCCAATTTCGCTGCGTTTTCTTCCAGGGACGTTAATATTTAAAAGGGTATCATTGGGCAGGTTGTACTCGCATATTACCCGCAGCATGCGCAGCATGAAGTTGGCAGCAAAACGAAAGTCCGGTTTTTTATGTTCTGTCAACGATACGGCCATTGCCGGTATGCCCATGATAATGCCCTCGATAGCAGCCGATACCGTCCCCGAATAGAGGACGTCCGTGCCCAGGTTTGCCCCCCGGTTAATACCGGATATAACTAGGTCCGGCCTTTCGGGCAGGAGGTATTCCACTGCCAGCTTTACGCAGTCGGAAGGTGTACCGTTAACCGACCATCCCTTCATGGAGGTGTTATGGAAAAACTTAACTTCTTCGACGCGAAGAGGGCGGTGCATGGTTATGGCGTGACCGGTGGCACTGCGTTCATGGTCGGGTGCGACAATGTAAAGCTCCACGCATTCATCCTGCGAAACTGCATCTGCAAGGGTCATGATACCCTCAGCATGTATGCCGTCATCATTAGTCAAGAGAACTTTCAATCTAATCCCTCCACCTGCTCAGTCCAGCAGCCTAACAGACCTCTGCCGGACCTCGAAAAAGACTTTTTCTTCATCTATCGTTTTCAGCTCACCGTTTTCAAACAGCACCCTGCCGCCTACCATTACCATCTCCACGTCTGCAGCGGCGGCAGAATAAACGATATGGGAGAGCGGGTTATGCAGGGGGAAATAGTGCGGTTTCTTTAAATTGATCATCACCAGGTCGGCTGCGGTCCCGGCCTGCAGTGAGCCCAGTCCTTTTTCCAGGAAAAGAGACTGGAAACCGTTTATAGTGGCCATCTTCAGCGCATCTTCAGCCGGAAGCGCCGTGGGATCACAATTTATACCTTTTGGCAGTAAAGCGGACAGTCTCAATTCCTCGATCATGTCAAGGTTGTTATTGCTCGCTGCCCCATCAGTTCCAAGAGAGACGAGGGCCCCTTTCTGCAGCAGCTCCCACAGGGGAGCAATACCGGACCCCAGCTTCAGGTTGCTGCCGGGATTATGGGCAACTGCGGCACCCTTTGTGGCCAAAATCTCAATTTCAGTGGGACTCAGGTGCACGCAATGTGCCGCCAGGACTTTGTAATCGAACAGGCCCAGGTCGTTCATCAGCTCCACGGGCGTTTTACCATGCTCTGCACGGCACTCCTGCACCTCAACCGCAGTCTCGGCCAGGTGGATATGCATGGGGACGTCCAGCTCCGCCGCCAGGTCGATCACTTTACGCAGGTACTTTGGAGGGCAGGTGTAGGGTGCATGGGGGCCCAGCATCACCGTTATTCTACCCCTGTCTGCATTATGCCAGTTGCGGGTCAGGCTTTTGCTTTCCTTTAACCCGGCCATACCCTTGATCATATCCAATCCAATCAAGCCCCATGCCAGCGAGGCCCTGATGCCGCTTTTGCTGCATGCCTCTGCTACTTCTTCCATGTGGAAGTACATATCGGCAAAACAGGTCGTCCCCCCCCTGATCATCTCGCAGATTGCCAGCAGGGTCCCCCAGTAGATATCTTTTTTGTCCAGCTTTGCTTCAAGGGGCCATATTTTATCGTTAAGCCATTCCTGCAGGGGCATATCGTCGGCATAGCCTCTGAAAAGGGTCATCGCCGCATGGGTGTGGGCGTTGACCAGCCCCGGCATGACCAGGCTGTTCTCTTTCTCGATAACCCTTTCAAACCCTTCCTGCGATCGCCCGGTTCGCGGTCCCAAATATGAGACAATACCGTCCTCAACCGTTATTTCTCCATCGGGGATTACCTTTAGCCCTTCTTCCCAGGCCAGGACAAAGCCCGCTCTTAGCAGCATCTTTTCAGTCACAAAAACCACATCCTCGGGCATTTATTTAGGCAATATATCCTTAGGTCCCTTCATTTCCCGGACCAGCTGTCTTATTTTTTCCCTGGTCGGGAAGAACGTTATACCGTGTTCTGTGATCAGCGCCGTTATCAAGCGGGAGGGAGTTATATCAAAAGAAGGGTTTTTTACTTCAATTCCGGCCGGGGCTAAGCTTGTGCCCCTGACAGCGGTCACTTCATCGGCGCTCCTTTCTTCAACCACGATATCTTCGCCGGAGCTGACGGAAATGTCGATAGTTGAAGATGGCGCAGCCACGTAAAAGGGAATACTGTTTTCCCGGGCCAGCACGGCCAGCATATAGGTGCCTATTTTATTCGCTGTATCCCCATTTTCGGCGATACGGTCGGCACCGACGACAATACAATCGACTGCCCCGCTGCTAATAAAATAACCGGCAGCGCCATCCACTATGAGGGTGACGGGAATCCCTTCCTTCTGCAGCTCCCAGGCTGTCAGCCGCGCACCCTGCAGGAAAGGCCTGGTCTCGTTGGCAAAGACAGCTATTTTTTTCCCCCCGAAAAAGGCGCTCCTCACTACTCCCAGGGCAGTCCCGTAACCGGCGGTAGCCAGGGCTCCGGCATTGCAGTGGGTAAGTACAGTGCTGCCGTTTCTGATAAGCTGCGCACCCCAATCCCCTATTTTTTTATTGCAGTCAATATCTTCCCGGAAGATATTCTCGGCTTCTATATTCATCTCTTTTAATATCTTATCCGGAGAGGCATCCCTTAAGCGCCTGGTCAGACCCAGCATCCTGTCCACTCCCCAGGAAAGGTTCACCGCCGTGGGACGGCTTTCCTTAAGATAAGCGGCTGCCTCTTCGAGATGTTCCAGCAGACCGTCGGAGCTTACGGGTGCTGCTTCCTCCCCGGCATCGGCGCAGGTAATTTGGCGCGCTGCCAGGACCATAGCAAAAGCTGCTGCCACACCAATCGCCGGAGCACCACGGACGACCATATCCTTGATGCTACCTACTACATCGGAAACGCTCCTGCACTGGATATATATCTCCTCTTCCGGCAGCATGCGCTGGTCGAGGAGCTGCAGTATTTCACCGTCCCAAATAATGGGCTTGATCGCCTGCACGTTTCTGCCCCCTCAATCGCCTGCTGCTATTGAGCCTTCATTATACCAGCAGCGGCAGTTCCTATCAAAAGGCAGGGAAAGTATTGTCTCCATGAATATCTCCCTGATCAGGCCTATTTTTTCCTTCATTTCCTCTATAACTTCCTCGTGCGTGAGCGGCTGCGCCGATATGCCCGCCGCATAATTGGTTACCAGTGACAGGTTGGCATAGCAGATCCCCGCTTCCCGGGCAAGCGTCACTTCAGGTACATTGGTCATCCCCACTATGTCGGCCCCCCAGAGCGAAAAGGCCCTGATTTCGGCCGGCGTTTCATAACGGGGGCCCTCCGTGCAGAGGTAAGTGGCCCCATCTACAAAGGCACCCTTTTCAGAGAGAACGTTTTTAAGGGCTCCCCTTAACTGGGGGCAGTATGGTTCAGTGAAATCGGTGTGCACGACACCTTCTGTTTCGCCGTCGTAAAAAGTGTGTTCCCTGTTCCTGGTAAAATCAATAAACTGGTCTGTTATTACAAGAAGCCCCCGCGAAATCTCCTTTTTTAGAGAACCCACGGCTGTTGTGGCCAGTATTCTCTTTACACCAAGCTCTTTCAGCGCCGATATATTGGCGCGGTAGTTAATCCTGTGCGGGGGAAGCTGGTGTCTACTGCCGTGCCTGGCCATGAACGCTATATCGCTGCCTTTGTATTTGCCCACTGTCAGGCGAGCTTCACCATAGATGGTATTTACAGAAATCTCTTTAACATCCTTTAAAATGGCAGGGTCGTAAAACCCCGTTCCTCCGACAATGGCTGTATTTACTGTATGCACATTCATGCTGCTTGCCCGGCAGAACCGGCCGGCGGCCTCCTTTCTTATCAACTTATTGCATCCCAGCTTTGAAGGTATTCATTCTGCTCCGGGGTAAGTTCATCTATTTTGATGCCCAGTCCCTTTAATTTCAACCAGGCAACCGTACGGTCTATCTCCGGTGGCAGGGTCAGGACCCTGTTATCCAGCCTGCCCTTTTCCTGGAGAAGGTACTTTAAAGACAGTACCTGCAGGCCAAAAGACATATCCATTATTTCAGCGGGGTGCCCATCGGCAGCGGCCAGGTTAACCAGCCGCCCTTCTCCAAGAAGGTATATACGCTTGCCGCCCGGGAAAGTGTAGGCATCAACGTTCTTGCGAACCCGGCGCGCCTCCCCGGTGAGAGCGGAAAGGTCATTTTTATCGATTTCAATATCGAAGTGGCCGGCATTTGCCAGGATGGCCTGGTCTTTCATGAGCAGGAAGTGTTCTTTTGTTAACACCCTGCTGCATCCTGTTACCGTTATAAACAGGTCTCCCGCTGCAGCGGCATCGAGCAGCGGCATAACATCAAAGCCGTCCATGTATGCTTCCAGTGCTTTAACGGGGTCTACTTCACAGACGATTACCCTTGCTCCCAGCCCCTTCGCTCTCATGGCCACTCCCTTACCACACCAGCCGTAACCGATGACGACAACATTCTTTCCGGCTGCAATTAAGTTGGTGGAACGCATAATGCCGTCCCAAACAGATTGGCCGGTGCCGTAGCGGTTATCAAAAAGATACTTGCAGAGAGCATCGTTTACAGCGACCATGGGGAAACCGAGCATTCCCTTTTTTTCCATGGCCCGGAGCCTGATCAAACCCGTTGTTGTTTCTTCCGCCCCCCCGATAACCTCGCCGAGATGCCCGCGAAAGCTCTTGTGCAGCACGGCCACAAGATCCCCCCCATCATCAATAACAAGATGGGGCAGTGTTTGTGCCGTCCTGTAGACGTGCTCATCGTATTCCTCATTTGAAGCATTGTACCAGGCATATACCTGCAGGCCCTGCTCTGCCAGCGCGGCAGCCACATCGTCCTGGGTTGAAAGCGGGTTGCTGCCGGTAACGGCCACAGCGGCACCGGCTTCTTTCAGTACCATGGCCATGTAAGCTGTTTTTGCCTCCAGGTGAAGGCAGATGGCCACATTCAACCCTTTAAACGGCCTTTCCCGTTTAAACCTTTCTTCCAGTTCCCTTAAAACAGGCATATGTTCCCTGACCCACTCTATCTTTTCCAGGCCCTCCGGGGCCATGTTCCTGTCCCTTATTAACGTCAATACAGACCACCCTTTCCTGTTTGACAGCATTGCCGGGGAAACAATAATATACCCGCAGATAGCTGCCCTTTATACTTCGCGAAATTTCAGGGAAACTCCTGCCAGCAAAGAAAAACGGACTCGAAAGTCCGTTTTTTAAAAATAACCAGGGAAAGCTGGAAACCTATCTGTTTCTACAGCCCTCCAACCTGCTTAACTTCCATTACAAATACCAGGCCCCGCCCCGGTTTCTGCAGGTCTCCGCTATGTAAGGCTGCTTCAAAAACGGTGCTGGTTTTATCCTTGGGGGTCAAAATGAGGATATACTCTCTTTCTATGGCCAACGAATAACCTAAAAAGTAATCGGGTTGGAATTCCTGGGATTCGGGTATGTCTGCGTCTTTACTCCTTCCGGATAAAATAGTTACACTTTTTACCCCCGTTTCCATTATCGCCTTGATCACTTTATTTGATAGCTCCCTGTCAACGATTGCCACAACAACATCATAAGCTTCACTCATTGCCATTCACCTCCCATCAATTGTCATATCCTTATGAATATTTTAAATAATACTTCCTTTTGTGTCAAGTCATTTTGCAAATTAAGATAAAAAAAGTGCTTTAATGATATCTAATTATAAAAAAGCTCCCGGCGTCTATCCTTTATACTTTTATCCCAGGAGCTTCTTTTTGGTTGTGCTGGTGCGAGAGAAGGGATTTGAACCCCCACGGGCTATTGCCCACTAGGTCCTGAATTACAGGCGGGAACATTAATGGGCATTAACTGTTTGTCAATAGCGGTATTTATTTTACTGCCCGAAGCCTTGTGTTATGCGGGTTTTTTATGTAAAGAGGTTATGAAGGCATGCCCCTCCTGCGCAGCCGGTTAAAAGGTGTTTTGAAGAAGGTTAATTGGTACTTTAACAGGATTGAAAACAGGCCGGGGAGGGACAAGCTCCCCGGCTTTTTATTTCTTGTTCAATTAAACAACAAATGAGAACACTCTCTTAACGCTTTTTCTAAATTTATCGTTAAAACCCAATAAAGCTAGCCCATTTGCCAATATCAAGGCCACCTTTCAAGCTGGATGGGCTATATATTATTTGCTATCCTTGTTTTGATCCCACGTGTATTTAAGCTGCTTTTCATTCAAAGATTTTTTGTTATTATTCAGCCCAGGCGGTGTTGTTGATTGCTTCAGCAAGAGTTGTCTTTTTTTCTATAGCTCCGGCATTTTTTCTTTAAGCCGGGCATAGATATATGTTCCGAAAATCATGCCTGTAAAGGTAAATAGGCCAAAAATTTTCCCCTCCCCCAGCTGAGCCAGGACTGTTCCCGGGCAAGCTCCTGCCATACCCCAGCCAATTCCAAAAAGAACAGCGCCGAAAATACTCCACCGGCCCAGAGTTTTATAGCTAATTTTTAGCTGTTGGCCGCTTCTAGTCACCTGCTTTCGTCTTTGCAGCACCTGCATACCTATAAATCCGACAACGATGGCCGTAAATATTACGCCTACCAGCTTTAAGTCTTCACCAGTAAACATCCCGAAAATGACGTCAAAATCCGAGGCGCCAACCCGGCTCAGGGCAAAGCCGAACAGGACTCCGAAACCCAAAAAACCGAGCTTTTTACCCATTATCCTCCACCTCCCAGCAGGACAGCACGAACAATATTTG
>PWRZ01000184.1 GCA_003563385.1 Syntrophomonadaceae bacterium | reverse complement strand
ATGTAAGGCTGGGAAATGGTCTGGTCCAGGCCGATGGGCAGGGGATGATCGCCGTAGGCCAGTGACCTGTCGGCAGGGTCGATGAACAGGTGGCGGGGTACCTTGTAAAAGGCATCCAGCATCCTCCTGTCGGTAATCCCCCGGGGGATAAGCTGTACTTCAACCATGCGCTCGCGAAACTCGTCGTAATAATCTTTATCGTTCATAAGTTCCTCCCAGCCCTTTTTCAAATTATACCATGACAGCAGGGCAAACTGCAATTGCTGCCTGTATATCCAGCCAACCGGGCCTTTCCAGCCTGAGTAAAGCCTGCTTTTAAGTATATTTATCAGCACAATTAGGGAAGATTTTATGCCTGCGGGCAAAGTTTATTTATTCTATCATTTTCAGGAGGAGGAGTCGCGGTAATGTTTGGAGTAAAAGGTGCAGGGAACAAGGAGAACGGCTCGCCGGATAAGTTCCCCCACTTACCTGCCAGCAGCAAGTGGAAACTTCCGCGCTTCCGGTGGCCCCTGATCGCCGTCCTGGCGCTGGTTTTCCTGGTCGCCGGTTTCTGGCTGGGGCAGGCTGCCGGAGCTAATCCCGGCAGTGCGCCGGGTTCCGAGGGCGACCCCCTGGTAACGGTCAGCTGGGTGGAGGACAGGCTGGAAAGGCTTTCCCGCGCCCTGAGGGAGGAGCAGGCCGAATTTTTAAATGAAGTGCGCCGGCAGCTGGAAGAGGGTGACTGGGAGCCTCCCGCCGAACCCCCACCGGAAGAGCGGGAACCTGAAGCGGTCCCGGACCTGGCTTACAGGATAGTGGAGGTCCCCCGGGGAAGGAAGCTCTATACCGGCGCCGGGACTGAATTTATCCTGCGCAATGGCAGGGCCAGTTCCATGGAAGGACCCGGTGGAGGCATTGCCGACGTTACCGCGGGGCGCGACCTGACCGAAGGCGTTTCCATTTCCAGGAACCACCTGCTCCTGTCCGCCCGCGAAGATGGACGGGGCGCTGTAACGGAGACCGATACGATATTCCTCGTGCGCGGGGATTACCAGGTAGAGTGATAGAGCAGCGGGGTGGAGCCGCGCAGAAAATATATACACAATAGGACAGAATGCCGGAACAATACACGGCAAAAGTGTAGATAAGAGCTGCGCGGAACTGCGCAGAACTGCGCGAGCATAGCTGCCCGGAGCATGGGAAAGGGGAAAAGCCTTTGGCGCGTATCGCTCTCTCGGGATACTACGGTTTTCACAACATCGGTGACGAAGCGATCCTCGATGCATTAATATGCGCCCTGCGCCGCCACCAACCGGACGTGGAGCTGATTGTTTTTTCTTTCGATCCTTCTCATACAAGCAGGACTTACGGGGTTGAAGCTGTTTCCCGCACCCACCTGCCTTCCGTTACGCGTGCCCTGCGCCGCGCCGACCTGCTGGTCAGCGGCGGCGGAGGGCTGCTCCAGGACGTCACCAGTATCCGCTCGGTCCCTTATTACCTCGGTATCATGGAGATGGCCATGCTTCTGCGCACCAGGGTTGCCGTGTATGCCCAGGGCATCGGCCCCCTGAGAAACAGGTTTAACTGCCGCTGGGTGAAAAGCGTCCTTTCGCGGGTTGATTTTGTCAGCGTCAGGGACCGTGCTTCGGCACAATTTTTGGCCGCGCTGGGGCTAAAAAGGGAAATCAAGATCACCTCCGACCCCGTCTTTTTCTTCGAACCACCGACCAGGGAAGAGGTGGAAGCTTTTTGGGAAGCGCATGATGTCAAAATCTCCCGCAACGAGCCGCTGGTGGGCATCGTTTTGAGACCCTACCCCGGCGAGACGGCCTTTGATAGGAAAATTATGGATGTTATCGGCAGGGGCTGCAACTACCTGGAACGGGAATTTGGTGCCCGCCTCGTCTTTCTACCCTGCCACCTGCAGAAGGACCTGCCCCTGGCGCGGGAGCTCGCTTCGCAGTCCTCTTCCCGCAGCGTAATCTTTGAAAAGAACCTCTCCCCCAGGGAAGTGTTGAGCCTCGTCGGTGGGCTCAATTTAATGATCGGGATGCGCCTGCACGCCCTAATTTTTGCAGCCATCTGCGGAGTGCCCTTTATTGCTCTGCCTTATGACCCCAAGGTGAACGCCTTCCTGAAGTACATGGGAGAAAAGCAGCCCCCCCCCCTGGAAGAGCTCACCTTTCAGCAGCTGCTGAAAGGCCTGGAGGGAGCTCTCTACCATCAAAATCCCCATCGCCAAAAGATGCGCGCCTTATTGGAAAAGCGGAGGAGGCAGGTTGAAGAAGATACGCTCAAGCTGCTTTCCCTGGTAAATTGACAAGATTGTTTTTAAAATGCTTCTAATGTGATAAAATGTAGGTATAATACCGGCAGCGCCAGCGGTAAAAAGTCCTTCTAAATAATTACCGGACAATACCCGGCAGCGCCAGCGGTAAAAAGTCCTTCTAAATAATTACCGGACAATACCCGGCAGCGCCAGCGGTAAAAAGTCCTTCTCTATCACCACTTGCCTGCAATTAACTGTAATCGGAAAGGAGGTGCCGTCCTGGAAGCTTTTCCTGGCGGGCTACCGGACGGAATAATATGATTTCTGTAAAAGTAAAAGGGGTGGGGCTGGACCCCTCGCACAACCCCCTTCTTCTTCTAATAGACGAGGAAGAAACGATGGTTTTACCGATCGGCATCGGCTACAGCGAAGCACAGGCCATTTCCCTGAAGCTGGAGGGGCAGGTTATCCCCCGACCCCTCACGCATGACCTTATCACCTCGGTCTGCAGTTACCTGGGGGGGACCATTCACAAGATAGTGGTCAACGACATTCACGAAGGCACCTATTACGCCCAGATTTACCTTGAGAAAGACGGACGCGAGATCATTGTCGATTCGCGGCCCAGCGACGGCGTAGCCCTGTCCCTGGCCAGCGGTTCGCCCCTCTATATCACGGAGAAAGTCGCCCAGCACACGCTGCCCTTTGAAGAGATAGTAAAAGAGAGCGTCGAGAACGTTTTCGGTAAAGGAGAAGAAGATGACCAGCCGCTGCACTAGGTCCTGGCACAGCGGTCTGAACGAATAAGCCCAGGCTTATGAGAAAAGTATGGGCAATTTATGGAGAATGATGAATCATGAAAAAGATTTTATTTTTTTCACACACGCTTTTTATAATCCTGCTGCTGTCCCTGTTTATGTCCTTTTGGGGCGGGGGCGGCGGTGCTGCCGAAGTGCGCGGTATTACCGGTGAAGCTGCGGCCGGTGAAGCAACTGCCGGTGAAGCAACTGCCGGTGAAGCAACTGCCGGGGAAGCAGCGGCCGGGGAAGCAACTGCCGGTGAAGCTGCGGCCGGGGAAGCAACTGCCGGGGAAGCCGGAGGCCCCCGCCAAATCTACCTCATCGAAATGAAAGGTGCGGTAACGGCCGGGCAGGCCTCTTTCCTGCATCGGGAAATGCAGGAGGTTGACCCGGAGCGTGTCCAGGCACTGCTGATTGTCCTCGATACGCCGGGGGGGTTGTTGGACGCCACACTTGACCTGGCCACTGTTTTTGGAACAGCGCCTGTCCCCGTAATCATAATGGTGGGACCGTCGGGGGCGATTGCCGCATCCGCCGGCGCCTTTCTGCTAATCAGCTCCGATATTGCCGCCATGTCCCCCGGGACTACCGTCGGAGCGGCAATGCCGGTGGCGATGTCTCCCGGTGGTGCCCAGCCGGCCGACGACAAGACAATCAATTTCCTGGCCGGGCACATAAGAAGCATTGCCCGGCAGCAGGGGCGTCCCGAAGAAGTAGTGGAAAGATTCGTTACCGAAAACCTGACCCTTACCTCCTACGAAGCACTGGAGAAAGAAGTCATCGATCTAATGGCCCATGATGTTACCGCCCTGCTTGAAGACCTGCACGGATGGGAAGGGGAAAAGGCCGGCCGCCCGTACACGCTCTCCACCCGGGATGCCCCGCTGGTGGGAAGAGAAATGATTTTACGAGAAAAGATCCAGGATAGATTAAGCAACCCGGAGATAGCGTTTCTCCTGTTAATGGGCGGGGCTTTCTTCATATATATGGGCGTGGGGATGCCGGGAACCTTCGTCCTGGAAGTGATCGGAGGTATTGTCCTGCTTCTAGGTATTTACGGGATGGGGCTTTTTGACACCAATACCACCGGAATCATACTGCTGATAGTGGGGCTTTCCCTGCTGGCAGCGGAGTTTTTTACCTCCGGGTTCGGCATTCTAGGCATTGGGGGGGGAGTGAGTCTCTTGATCGGTTCTATACTGCTGCCGCACGAGCCGCTCATGGCCGAGGATTGGTATACTACATTCCTGGCCACCGCTATCGGAGTAGCCATCGCGGTCATCGCCCTCAGCTTCCTGGTCATTACCATGTTCATCCGCTCCCGCCGCGGCATAAAAGAAGCGGGCTCCTTTTTCCGGCCGGCACCGAAGGCCGTCGTGGTCGATGATCTGTCCCCGCACGGGACGGTTAAAATGCGCGGGGAGCTGTGGAATGCCAGCAGCCAAGACGGTTCAACCATTCCCAGGGGGACCGAGGTGGAGATTATAAATCAGGAGGGGCTGCTCCTTTTCGTAAAGGAGAAAAACCCGGCCTAACAGCGCAAAGCCGGGAACACTATGCTTTTAGCGGTTTTATTGGCGGTGGATTAAACGCTTTTAAGTTGGCTGCACTTTTCCCCGCTAAAAAAACGGCGGCTGTTTTGGTTTGGTATATATTTACAATACAAGGTGAGGAGGTGTTTATCCGGTCCGGGGATGCAAGGGCAAAGGCGAAGCGGTCCGGGAGCAGCAGGCCGGCGCAGCAGGCCGGCTTCTGGCGGGCTTCTGGCGGGCAGGTGCCGTAACAGGCAATTTTGAGGCACCGCGGGCGCGTACACCAGTGGGGCCGAAAACCTGCCGTCTCAACCGGTTAACTGTTTTGCCATTTTGCCAATCCGGGCCGGAGTTTAACAATGGAAATTTACCTGGGGTTAATTCTCGTCATTGTTCTATTCCTTTACGCCGCTCTGAAGGTGGTCAGGGAATATGAAAGACTGGTCGTTTTTCGCCTGGGCCGGCTGATCGGCTCCAGGGGGCCCGGGCTGGTGGTGCTCATACCGATTA
Source organism: Syntrophomonadaceae bacterium (assembly GCA_003563385.1). Classification (GTDB taxonomy): domain Bacteria; phylum Bacillota; class Dethiobacteria; order DTU022; family UBA8154; genus CSSED11-109. Next base: position 2,552 of record PWRZ01000184.1, on the reverse strand, counting down.
TCGACCGTTTTGCACGTATTTCCCTGCGCGTTATCACGCTTGATGTGCCCACGCAGGAGGTAATAACCAGGGATAACGTCACCTGCAGCGTTAACGCGGTTGTTTACTATCGGGTAGTGGAGGCCAACAACGCCATCGTCAACGTGGAAAACTTCACCGAGGCCACCGCACAGATGGCCCAGACCACCATGCGCAGCGTGGCCGGGCAGGCGGAGCTCGATGAGCTCCTTTCGGAGAGAGATAAGCTGAACCAGCAGATTCAGAGGATACTGGACGAAGCCACCGATCCCTGGGGTATCAAGGTAACTGCCGTTGAGATCAAGGATGTGGTCATTCCCGAATCGCTGCAGAGGGCCATCTCCCGTCAGGCCTCTGCCGAAAGGGAGAGAAGGGCTATCATTATCCAGGCGGAAGGGGAAAAGCAGGCTTCGCTGAAGCTGTCCGAAGCCGCCTCCGTGCTGAGCGGCCAGCGGGGCGGGCTGTTCATGCGCCTGCTGCGCACCCTTCCGGAGATTGCCGGGCAGCCCGGGAACATCATTGCCTTTCCGCTGCCCATGGAGCTGCTTAAACTGATGGGCTCACTGAGCGGGGCGGAAGGGCCGTTCGGTGCTCCTGAAGAACCGCTGGAGGATGAAGTGCCAGAAGCGGTCGAACCAGATTTGCAAGAAGATCTTGATGAAGGACTCGTGGAAGGACTTGACGAGAGGCTCGACAAGGATCTCGATGAAGGTCTCGACGAGAGCAACGGTGAGGACAAAGAGGAGTAGACTGACAAGAGGAGTAAATTATAGGGGAATTATTTGGAAATGCCCCCTGTTGCCTGGAGAGCAAAGGTACCAGGAATATAAGCGATAGCATTTGAAGGGGCAGTATTTGGAGATGCCCCCTGCAGCCGCAGCTGTAGCTGCAACTGCAACTACAGCTGCGGCTGCTGATTTAGCTACCTTATCAGAATGATGCGGGTGCCCGCGGCCAGCAGGCCGAGCCCGAGCAGCTTCCACCAGGAAAACGGGACGGCCTGCAGGCCAAAAAGGCCGAGATGGTCAACGGCTACTGCCGTGGCCACCTGGGCCGCTACGATGAAAGTGGTGGCATTGGCAACTCCCACGGCCGGGATGCTCGCTACCACGCCGTAAGTTATCAGGACGATCAGTATCCCGCCAAGGTAATAATACCACGGGACCGTGGAAAACTTTGCCAGGTTTCCTTTTCCCAGTCCCAGGGGGTACAGGGCCAGCAGCGCAGTAAGGGCACCGATGGACATGACTACCAGTGTTGCTTCCAACAGTCCGACGGCCTTTCCGAGCGCGGAGTTCAGGGCTCCCTGCAGGGCCATGGCTGAACCGGACAGGGCGGCAATTACAAGGGCAAATATATTAAGGCTCATATAAATAAATGTTCTCCTAAAAGGAATTCTAGTAGGATTCTAGCAGTATTTTTCCCCTCCTGGCCGTATTAAATCCAGAAACGGCGGGTTTAGCAGTGCATCTCACCCCTGCGTTTTTATTTTTGTATAATACAGAACTGCAAATACGGTAAGGCAAGGCACGGCATGACAGGTGCTGCCCGCTACCCGCTACCGCTACTTTTGCATTTCGCGCCTCAGCTTGATAGCCTTTAAATAAAGCAGCAGGCCTTCCTTTTCATCGCTGGTCAGGTAGCCGATTTCTTCCAGGGCCGCCTCCAGGGCCGGATCCCTTACAATTTCCTGCCAGTGCCGGGCAGTTCCCTCCCCGTAGCCCGCTGGCAGGACCTTTTCCGGGTAGCTGTTTATATCCCCCGCCGCGACCATGATTTCCTGCGGCGTGAGCCCCAGGTGGGGGGCCAGCTTTTTCAAGACCCGGGCATTAGGAACATTGCGTTTCCCTCTTTCAATACGTGAAAGATAGGACGGGCTTAAGTCGGCCAGCTCGGCCAGCCTATTAAGGGTCAGCTTCTTTTCCTTGCGCAGCTTTTTGAGCAGTTCTCCGAAAGACATGCTTTTGAGATTCATGCAGTACTCACCTTTACTTATTGTAAATGAAAAATTGCCTGGAGGCAACACCTTGCGCGGCATGCCTGTACCGACAACAGACGAAGCAGCCCACACGGCATTGACAACTGGCAAATAATACTGTTATTATATTGACAAATGGCAATATGCCGGGGGAGGAATTACTTTGTTTCTGGATATAAAGAGAGAGCTGATCGGGGACCTGATAAAGGAAAAAGGCTGGAGCAAGGCCGAGTTTGCCAGGAAGCTGGGGCTCAATTATTCTTACCTTCACCGCCTTCTCAAGGGGGAGAGAAAGCCCGGGGGGAAGTTCTTCAGCGGGTTTTTGCGGCTGTGCAGGGAACAGAACCTCTGCTTTGACGATTATGTTTACATAAGAAGCAGCTCGAAAAGCGCGCCGGGAGATGGACAGGCAGATGATGAACCGACTTAATGCAGTAAGATATTTTTCGGGAGCGGTGCCACAAAAACATGTTTGAAGTGGAAGAGATATGTATCACCGTAGAAGGGAATACTATTAAAGGGCAGGCCCGCCGGCCCGGCCCGGAGAGCGGAGCAT
>PWRZ01000105.1 GCA_003563385.1 Syntrophomonadaceae bacterium | reverse complement strand
GACAGCACTGCGGCATGCTGATATAATTTAAGGTGCAAATCAGCGGGGCGTGGCGCAGCTTGGTAGCGCGCTTGACTGGGGGTCAAGAGGTCGCAGGTTCAAATCCTGTCGCTCCGACCACTGGAAAATGTCGTTGGAGGCCCGGGAGAAAAAGGGCCTCTTTTTATATTTCGCTGCCGTTGTTGTTCTGTTTTTCCTTCTGCTTCGCGGCCATTTCGGCCAGCGTTACAGACTTCAGTTCTGCTGTAATGAGGTCATTTAACCTGGACCAAACATCGTGTGTTACACACTGCTCTTTTTTATCACACATATCTGGATTGTCCACACAGGCCACCGGGGCAAGAGAGCCCTCCACGCTTTGGATTATATCGTAGAGGGTGATTTCCTCTTTTGTCGTCGAAAGCATGTAGCCTCCGCGGTTGCCTTTTAAGGTATAAATATATCCGTTAATCCTCAGGGGAAACATAACCTGTTCCAGGTATTTCCCCGAAATACCCTGCCTTTTGGCTATTTCCTTCAACTGCAAGGGGCCTTTTCCATTATTAAGAGCCAGTTCTACCATGGCCCTGGCGGCATAACGAGCTTTGGTGGACAGTTGCATTATTTCACCTCCGTATATATTAATTAAATAATATCATATTTCGCATATCATGCAAGTTAAAAACCCTTCCTGTAGCGAAAGGGTTTTAACTGGTAAACACATGTTTATGGCAGCTGCCGCGCTACCTGGTTCCGGTCTGCGCGGGCTTGCGTTTTTCGTCATCGTCTTCTTCTGTTTCCCTGTAACCGTTTGCCACACTCTGCCAGCAAAATGACAGCTTATCGAGGTGACACGCCACTTCGCCATCTAACACCTGGGCGGCACCTTTATGGGTAGGATATGCCTTGCTCTCCTCCACCATTTCTCTTAAGGCATCGGGAGCGTCTATTATCGGGCAGGGAGCGAGGTGATTCTCGTTAAAAGGTATCCTCTTCTGGTAGGCCTTGAAAAGGGGATTCTGCAGCACTTCCTTCAGGGTTTTGCCTTTGATGTTGTCAGCGGCAAAGTGGACAAATGCGCACGGCTCCACGTCGCCCGCCGCATTAATGTGGAAATACTGCCTTCCCCCGGCTATACATCCACTGGTAAAGTGGCCGTCGTTCCAGAAATCAGCTATCAGCATTGGGTATTTTTTGCGAAGCCTTTTAATCTGTCCAACCATCCACAATCTCTGCTCAGCGGTCAGCATCAAGTTTACATTGGGATTGCGCCCAATCGGTATATAATGGAAGCACCATATATAGCTAACCCCTTTATCGACCAGGAATTCCATAAACTCTTCGCTGAACAGCTCTTCTACGTTGTTGCGGGTAGCTGTTACAGAAGCGCCAAACATTACTCCCCTTTCCCTTAACAGGTCCATGGCCCTGACAACCTTGTCAAAGGTTCCCTTTCCCCTGCGCTCATCTGTAAGCTGGCGCCATCCTTCCAGGCTGAATGACGGAGAGAGGTTTGCCAGCTCCGCCAGCCGGTCAGCCGCCTTTTCATCGATAAGTGTACCATTGGTGTAAGCCATAAAAGCTGAATCGGAATGTTCTTCCAGCATATCGTAAAGATAGGGATATACAAAAGGCTCTCCGCCTGATAGCACTATCCAGTGTATACCGATATCCTTGGCTTCTTTAATTATCCTGCTGAACAGTTCCGGTTCAAGGCTGTTCGCCTTGCTGTATTCCCCTGCCCAACATCCATCACAGCGCAAGTTACAGGCAGATGTAGGATCTATTAATATCGCTGCAGGAACAGATGCCCCAATTTCCTGGGCCACTTTATCTCTTATAGGCCTGCCCTGAAAAGAGCCTTTGATAACCCAGGAATTTACCAGGTTGTACAAGAACTTGGGGTTGCCGGCAATGCGCTTGGCCTGCTCCATAATAGGCTGGTTATTGTCAAATTTATTTTTGACCACTTCAACCATTTTCTTATGCTCGGGAAGTATGGCTACTCTTTCCAAAAAGTTCAATATTACAAATAGATTATTTTCAGGATCTCTTGTCACGTAATTGATTGCCCTGTCAAGGGCATATTCAGTAGCTAACTTTTTCACAGAATCAAATGCCATTTCAAATCCCTCCTCACATAGAATACATCACTGCCCAAAAAACTATTCCATAGGCACACACCCCGCTCATCATATTATTATAATACCTTGCTGTATGCACTCAACTCCTTTTTGACCCTGCGACAAACAAAAACAAAGAAGAAGGGGTGAAGATATTATTTTTTGGCCGCGATACCCTTCCTCAGCCCAGCAACCTCGGCTTTGCCGACTCATAAAGTTTTATCGACTATGTATATCGACTGTGTAATATGTAACAAGGAACCCGCTTTTACCTGTTTTTCACCATTATAATACCATAATTATACATGCAACTCAAGCCCAAAACATACCGCAAACTTTTATCAGGCTTTAATTTGCTCACCTTTATTAGCTTTACTAATTACATATTTACCATTCAAAATTAGTTTTGTCAACGTTTTATCAGCTTGAACCTACCACAAAAAACCCGGCCGGGAATTACGGCCGGGACCTATTGCATGTGGCCATGGAAAGGTTTTTTAAAGAATTATTACAATTAAACCCCCGCTGCCTTCATTTATTATTTTTTCTAATGTCCCTTGAAACTTTAACTGCGCGTTGGGCGGCATATTATTCAACTTCCCGGAGATACCGTCCCTGACCAACTCGTAGAGGGATTTTCCGAAAAGGTTGGACTCCCATAATTTATCCGGGTTCTCTGTAAACTCTTCCGTTAAATAGTTAACCAGTTCCTCGCTCTGTTTCTCCGTTCCCACTATGGGGGTGAAATCGGACTTGATGTTTACCCGTATTATGTGCAGTGAAGGCGCACTGGCCTGTAGGCGCACGCCGAACCGGCTTCCCTGGCGTATTATTTCGGGTTCTTCGAGGACTATTTCATCCAGCAGTGGCGGTACTATACCGTAACCGTCCTCTTTAACCTTTTCCAGGGCCTGAGCAATTTTGTCGTATTCCTTTTTGGCAAATGAAAAATCGCGCATTACCTTTAACAGGTCGGCCTGGTCTCCAATTTCAATGCCGCATATGTCTGAAAGTATTTTTTCATAGAGGTCCTGGGGGGCGGTTATTTCTATAAGTGCACTTCCGCTGCCCAGCTCAATGTTGCGGACAAAAACCTCTTCCACAATATCATACTTCATGATTTCCTCTACAGAAGATTGAATATCCCTCAATCTCTCCACGTTCAGAAGGTGGTCGCGGACCACCCTGGTGTACTCATCAACCACCCAGTAAGAAGCATCCAAAACCTCCACCCAGGAAGGCAGGTTGATGCTGATCTCCTGCACCGGGAATTCGTAGAGAACTTCCTTGAAAAGAAGGTTGATGTCGCTCTCGCTGAGCTCCAGGCAGTTCAGGGTAACGACAGGCACATCATACTTTTGCTCCAGCTCTTCCTTCAAGCTGAGCGTGCTCTGGGAAAAGGGCCTGGTAGAATTAAGGATAACAGCAAAAGGTTTCCCGATTTCTTTTAATTCTTCTATAACCCTTCCCTCAGCCTCGACATAGTTTTCCCGCGGTATTTCGGTAAAAGATCCATCGGTGGTAACGACAATTCCGATGGTGGAATGGTCTTCTATAACTTTGCGGGTGCCCCTTTCGGCGGCCTCTTCAAAAGGTATGGAGTGATCAAACCAGGGGGTCGAAACCATGCGCTGTTCACCTTGATCGTCGTAACCCACCGCCCCCATGACGGTATACCCGACACAATCTACAAGCCTTACCCTCATGGTGATGTTGTCATTCAGCTTAACTTCTATAGACTCATCGGGAATAAACTTGGGCTCTGTGGTCATGATCGTTTTCCCGGCGCTTCCCTGCGGCAGCTCATCCTTTGTTCTTTCGAGCACGTAAGGATTGTCAATGTTGGGGAGAACCAGTATTTCCATGAATTTTTTTATAAACGTTGACTTTCCTGACCTGACCGGGCCGACTACCCCCAGGTAAATATCCCCTCCAGTCCGTTCGATAATATCCTTATAAAGGTCGAATTTCACAACCTCACCCCTCCTTCTGTTTTCAGGCGCGTTGCTACCATACATGTTTTAACGTTATATTTATATGATGATTATAGGACAATATTACTGTTAATAAAGAAAAACCTGCTTAAAGCCTGGCAAGCCGCAGGTTTTTTTGGCACCCTATCTGGATTGGGGCAAGAGCAATATTTTCTTATCAGCACCAGCAGTTAAAGGCTATTTCTTCGATTTCATGGGTTTTCTCCCGCTTCATCAATTTCTTCACCGCTTCCAGCGGTTTTACTCCCTCGAATAAAATGCTGTAAACCCTCCTGGTAATGGGCATTTCAACCCCGTGTTTTTGCGCCAGCCGGTAGGCGGCCCTGGTCGTTTTTATACCTTCGGCCACCATTTTCATGGAAGAGACTATTTTATCCAGCGGTTCTCCACTCCCGAGCATTTTGCCAACATACCTGTTGCGGCTGTGAGAGCTGGCGCATGTGACGAACAGGTCTCCCACCCCCGTTAAACCGCTGAATGTCCTGCTGTGCGCCCCCATGGCAGTGCCAAGGCGTGTTATTTCCACCAGTCCTCGCGTTAAAAGAGCAGCCTTGGTATTATCGCCGTATTCCAGGCCGTCGCAAACACCAGCCCCGATGGCGATAACATTTTTGAGCGCCCCCCCAAGTTCCACTCCGATTACATCGGGATTCGTATAAACCCTCAAGTAATCTGTCATGAATATGTCCTGCAGTTTTTCAGCGATATCCTGCCTGGGGGAAGCAATAACGGTTGCAGTGGGCAGGAAACGGCTTACCTCTTCAGCGTGATTGGGCCCGGACAGTACGGCCACGTTCTCAGAAAAGTTCTCCGGCAGGCTTTCAACAACAACCTGGGAAAGCCGCATCAATGAATTTTCTTCTATCCCCTTGGCAGCATTTACCACAACGGTGCCGGGAGCAATGCAGTCTCTAATAGAAGCTACCGTGCCGCGCACTGTATGGGAGGGAACGGCTATAACCAGTATCTCCTTATCCTTTAGCGCTTCTTCAAGATCCCCGCATGGATATACCTGTGGGGGAAGCTTGACCCCGGGAAGGTAATCACTGTTCTCCTTCGTTTCCCTGATTACCTGCAGCAGTTCCTGTCTCCGCACCCAAATAGTAACGCTGTAACCTTTGCCGGCGAGTACCTTGGCCAGCGCAGTCCCCCATCCTCCTGCACCGATCACTGCGATTTTCATGTAATTTTAACCCGCCTTTTTTAAGAAATATTGACCTTCTCTCCAAGCTTTAACTCCCTGCCCTGGATAAGTCTTTTAATATTGGGAAAATGCCGCCAGATTATAAAGATGGACACTATGAAGCCAAATACCAGGTACTCAAAGGGGTATTTCAATGCCAGCATGTAGACCGGTATAGATACCGCCCCGGTGATCGAACCGAGTGATACGTAGCGCGTAACGGCGATAACAGCGGCGGCAATAATAAAAACCACCACTGTCGGCAGCGGTGCCAGACCCAGGAAAACTCCCAGGGTGGTTGCTACCCCGCGGCCGCCTTTAAAAGCAAAAAATATCGGCCAGTTGTGCCCTGCAATAACGGCCAGGCAGGCCAGTAAAATGACCCATGTCTCGGCCAGGAAACTGAATGCCAGTATTACAACAACAAGCCCCTTCAAAACATCCAGCAGCAAAACAATGACGGCATACCTGAGCCCGAGCACCCTTTGAATGTTCGTGGCGCCAGGGTTCCCGCTACCCAGCTTTCTTATGTCCACTTTTTTTATAGACCGGGCAATGAGGTAACCAAAAGAAATGGAGCCGATAAAATATGATAATAACACCACGAAGAAACACACATTTACCTTCCTCCTTTCCTGCTTCGGGTTCTCAATAATAACCTGATTGGTGTGCCTTTAAACAAAAAAGCTTCCCTGAGGCGGTTTTCCAGGTATCTCAGGTAGGAAAAATGGATTAATGATCGATCGTTTACAAAAAGGACAAAGGTAGGAGGTTTAACATGTGGCTGTGTCCAGTAATATATACGCCCTTTTCGGCCTTTGCTTGACGGAGGAGGATTAACAGCCTGGGCATCTCCAAGCAGTCTATTCAGTAAAGGTGTGGAAACACGCATGGTGTAAAATCTATATACTTCCTGGAAGAGGGGAAACAGCTTGCCCGCCAACTGTGGGTGATAGATAGATGTGAAAACAAAGGGGGCGAAAGAAACGAAGTGCAGCGACTTTTTTACATCTTCAATAATCCCCTCAGCGCTAGTTGCCCCGTGTTTTTGCTGCACAAGGTCCCATTTATTTAACGATATTATCAGCGCCCTGCCGCTTTCCAGGACATACCCGGCTATCTTCTGGTCCTGTTCGGTGACCCCTTCAGATGCATCCAGGAGAAGAATAGCAATATCAGCGCTTTCAATTGCTCTCAGGGAACGCAGGACGCTGTAATACTCCACGTTTTCTTTAACGCGGCTTTTTTTACGTATACCGGCGGTATCTACCAGTACAAAGTCCTGGTTGTCCCGTTCCAGGTGGGTATCGATAGCATCTCTTGTCGTCCCAGGCTCGCTGTTTACGATAACCCGTTTTTCTCCCAGTAAAGCATTGATGAACGATGACTTCCCCACATTGGGCCTTCCCACTACCGCAATACGTATGGCATCCTTCTCGCCGGCAGATTCATCTCCGCCGGGGGAAAAAAATAAGCTCACCCTGTCCAGCAAGTCACCAATATTTAGCCCGTGAGCGGCCGACACGGGCACCGGTTCCTCGAAGCCGAGCCTGTAAAAATCGCTGATATCCTGCCTGCTGCTGTCGATCTTGTTAACCGCGAGGACAACCGGTTTCCCCCGGCGTCTAAGCATGTCGGCAATCTCTTCGTCCAGTGCGGCGAGGCCCTCTCTTCCATCAACGAGGAAGATTACAACAGCCGCTTCTTCTATGGCAACCTGGACCTGTCTCTGTACCTGGCGCTGCAGGTCTTCCTCCCTGCTATCATAATCCAATCCCCCGGTGTCCACAACCTGGAATATCCTGCCGAGCCATTCAGCCCTGCCGTAGAGCCTGTCTCTTGTTACGCCGGAACTTTTTTCTTCGATGGCCTGTCTCCCGCCGACCAGGCGGTTAAAGAACGTTGACTTTCCTACATTGGGCCGGCCTACTATTGCTACCAGTGGTACCGTCAATGCTCTCCCCCCTCCCGGCCCTGGCGGGGCCGTTTTTTGCAGTTATATAATTCCAGATCTCCTCCAGCCCATTGACTGCCGCGACCTTTACCTTGAGATCACTGCTGAGACGTTCCAGGGTAACATTGTCCAGAAACAGGTTTTCCCCGTCTTTTAACATTACCGCCGGAATGAAGACTATCTCACCGAGGTGTTTACTGCGGAGGCCTTCCCTCAGGTCACCGGCGGTAAGCAGGCCGGCTACGTTTACCTTATCACCCCAAAAGAGGCTTGGAAGGATATGAAGATGGACTTTCAGTCCTTTAATTTTTGCCAGCTCATCACAGAATTTGCGTAGCAGCGGCCCGGCCGCACGCCCGGTTACAATAGAAAACTGCATGGCCCTGGCATTAGGTGTGGTGGTGTTATTTCTCCACCTGTCAAGTTCGTTCATGAATAACCGCGCCAGCCCGACCCCGTTCTCCAACTGCTGGTACATACCGTAATGCTCGTGCGGAGGAAAAGGCATACCGGCCAGTATATAAAACTCGTCGGCCAGGTAAATGAACGGGGTCCCCATCTTCTCCTGGAAATGCAACTGCAGGGGGGTATACTTATTCACTATTGCGGAGGCTTCTTCCGGCGTAACACTGCGCAGCGGAGGCAGTCCCTGGCGGTACATGGTCAGGCCCACAGGTACCAGCGCCACCGTTTTGAGGCTCGGATAGAGCGTCGACAGTATGTTAACAGTCCTCTCCAGGACCGCTCCATCGTTGTAGCCGGGGCAGATTACCACCTGCCCGTGCATCTCTATGCCGTGCCGCGCAAGCTCACGCAGCTGTGCAACGATCTTCCCGGCTGCACGGTTGCCCATAATGCGCCTGCGCACTTCACCGTCAGCTGCATGTATGGAAATGTAAAGCGGTGACAGTCCCCTGCGCACGATTCTCCTCATGTCAAGAGGCCCGATATTTGTCAGGGTAATATAGTTGCCGTTAAAAAAAGATAGGCGGTAATCATCGTCTTTTTCATATAACGAGGGGCGCATACCGGGTGGCTGCTGGTCAATAAAACAAAACAGGCAGCGGTTGCGGCACTTTCGCATGGGGGCTATCGTAGGGGAAGAAAACCGCAGGCCCAGATCTCGGTCATATTTTTTACGGATTCCAACCTCCACCCTGCGACCGCCGTCCCTTTGGACAAGCAGCCTTATCTCGTTGCCCGCACAGAGGTAGCGGTAATCGATAAGATCATAAAAAAACTGCCCGTTTATCTTTAAGAGGCGGTCACCGGCCTTCACTCCCGCCGTGCCGGCTGGAGAAGGGTGGTCCACCCCCGTTATGGTAAAACCTCTCACGTTCTAGATCTCCTCAAAAATAAAATGTGTCCCTTTATCTTTATCCAGTGTCCCTGTGCCTTTCTCATTATCCTACATTAATTTCATATCTGTCAAGAAGGCGGCCGCAGCCGCCTGGTTCAAAAAAAGTTTACCGGACGACCAGGCTATAGCCGGCTCTTGACCGTTTTTACAAGCTCATTGATATTTTTTAGGGCCAAACCGGCCCCGGGGACCAGGAAAAGACGCCCCACTTTTGTAAGACCCAGTTTCCTGGAAAACAGGCCCCCGATCCTCAATAATATATTGACATAGGGCAGCGTGTTGACAAGTAAAATGTTTTTTTCGTTAAAGCCCGTCAACCTGCTGAAGTCCATTAAAGCCCTTTCAACCACTTCGCCGGCGTTTTTACAGCCCATGATAAAGACATCATTTCCGCTTTCGTCTTTCCCCATAAAAAAGATCCTGCCCGCATCTTTGCTTCCGGTTTTATCAAAGAATGGACAGCTGGCCAGAACGCGTTCATTAAGCTTGTCTTTTATATCCAGTATACCGAGGTGCACTGCAGCGGCAAGGACAGAAGAGTGTGCACCCCCGTAACAGTGATATATTATTTTAACCATTCTACCCACCTTGAAAAACAGCCTTAGTGCTTGACGAGGATGTAGACGCCGTTTTCGAGGTCGTGTATGACGCCCTCGGTAATGCGGGCCAGGTACAGGGCTATCCTGTCCTGTTCCTCTCTGCTGTCGGCAAAGAAAACGGGTGCTCCACATCCGCTAACTTTTGCCGGTTCGACAGTTATGATTGCCAGAATGAACTTGTTTAGCTCCATGAATAGTTTTCGTCCTCAATTTTTTAATCAATCTGAGGCCTTTCGCCCGACGGATGTTTTTAGCGGTGTGGAGAGGGCACTCTCCAGCACGGGTGTCTTTTTGACGGCCTCCAGCAGGTAATAAAGGTCTTTTTCAATGGGAATAATAACCAGGCCGACCCTGCCGGTTTCCAGGTCCCGGCGCAGGATGGGAGTAAATTCAGCGGTATCTACATCTTTGTAGATACCGAGCAGGGCGGCAGCATTGTGAGCTATTGCCATGCGCTGCCCATTATTGGAAAGTGTTGCCCGTTCATCATCGTTGAAGGGCTCAATGATTACACCCAGCCCCTTTTGCCGGTAGACATCCTTTACATATTCTGTGCCCAGGTTCATAAAGTGAATATTCTCTACGTAAAGGTTGGCCCCCTCAAAGCGGACCTCACCTTCCCGCACATGTGCAATCTGTGCCACTATCTTGCCACTCATCAGTTTCCTGATGGCGAGCAGTAATATCAATGCTGCTGCTACTCCCAAAAAAACATTGCCCCAAAAGACAGCTCCCCCGACCAGTAACGAGGTCAACATAACGAGGTAATTGCGCGCCTCAAAAACCCTGGCCATACCTTCGATAAAGTCAGGCCCCCTGGGGACGAGCCAGGTCTGGTCGAGCTTCTGCAGCATCATCCTTTCCATGTCACGGACTTCCCTGAACTGGGTCGCTGCAAGGGCCAGAAACGTCACCGCCGTAAATTCTCTTTCCGCCAGTGCCGGTATGGCAATAGCCCCGATAAATGCGGCAATGAAGCCAAGAGAGAGGTGGGTGACAACACCGTGGGGATAACTGGGATACTGGCGGTAGTCTCTCCTAAGCATGAAATAGCGAATTAAAGTGCCGCTTAAAACACCGGTAATGAGGGCTTGCCAGTAAGAAACAATTGCCATCGGTCTCTCCTTATCTGCTGCACAGCCGCCATTCTTCGCTATTCTTCGTTCTCGTTTCTTTTATTTCCCCCTCTAAACTCCGAAAATTCACGGGTAAAGAAGTGCTTTATCTTGCTGCGCAGCTCATCCCTGCCGCCGGTACTGACGAGCATGTAAACCCCCACTGCCAGCCCGGTAATAAGAACTACCCAGAGGACACTTCTAAGAGCGGTCGAACCGATCCCTTCAAGGGCAGCTGCACCTTCCTGACCGCGGAAATAGACGCTTACCGTTTCAGCAAACAGGGAAACCGATCTTTCCGCCCCTTCCCTGGTGTTTTCGTGCGAACCTACCTCCAGCAGTAATGAAAGGGGCGCCATGTCCTGGTTATAGCTGCCGTCGGCCATAAGTATGCCTTTTATAAGGCCGGGATGAGTATCATCTGTAACTCTTTTCATGCTTTCGGCAAAAGACCTGTTTGTTTGGACGTTCTGGTTTTGACGCCCCACAACCAGCTGTATCTGGACGGTGGGCTCTCCCTGGACCGTTTCCTTGTACTCGGCGGCGGGAACGGCATCCCTGTGGACATCAAAGAGGGCGTTTGAGCCATCCCGCAGCAGCTCCTCCACCGTCCTTCTTGACCTCTGGTATGCCCCGGCATCGTGGGGGACATGTGTCTCGCTTGAATAGGCCACTGCCAGCTGATTATCTCTCAGCCTCTCTGCTAAAACCTCTCCCACCTTAAGGATGCCGCCTCCCTCGGGGATGCTTTCACTACCATCCGAGGGAACATATGATTCCGCGCCGTGAGAATGGTAAATGCCTATTTTAAAGTCTTCCCCGTCAGCCTGCGCTTCGGAAATAAAAGCGTCGCCTTCAATTTTACCCCAAACCATTTCCGCAGAAAAATGAGATAGCTCTATCCTGCCCTTAAAACGGGCCCACGCCGTACGGCCCTCAATTCTTTCCACTTCGTAGAGGTTGTTTTCCTGGTTTATATACTCGTCTCCGGCATTCATTTTGCGCGCAGTTACCAAGATAACATCCTTGCTCCCGATATCTTTCATAGTATAGTAACCTTCGACAGTGCAGTGGTCGATATCGTCCACAATAGTTTCCAATTGCCGGGCCATTAAAACCGGGGAGGAACAGAACAGCAGTAGCTCCAGGAGGAGCAGCACCGTTAATACCGTTAATACTGCTGTCGTTTTTCGAGCATATTTTCCTGCAAAATGAATTTTTTCCAGCATAGCCATTTTACCTCCCCGGCGGCTGCCTGTAATTATTGTTCTTCATCGGGATTTTCTTCCTCGCGGCCTGATGTTTCAAGGGTAATCCTTTCTGCCGTTTCTCCAACTATCTCCGCCAGCCCCAGCGCCAGGAACCCTGCAATAACCACGGCATCAAATATGCCCGCCCCCCCGATAACTATATTTGAGCGCACCCCGGCAAATATATTTTCAACACCTGATGCCAGGTCGTTTAAAACTACGGCCATTGTCCCGCTTGTAAAAGCTCCCCTCCTGCTTCTCCCGGAGAGATAACCGACAAGGCCTGCGATTAAAGCCGTAATATAGAGGGGGTCCAGAAAAAAATTATAGGTCGGTTCCAGCGGTATTATCTTCATGGCTGCAAAAACAGCGGCAGCCGTAATCAAAACAGCTATCCCGTTTCTGTTTATCTCTGCTCTCTCCACCTTGCTCCACAGGTAGACAACAAGGACGACGGGGATTATACCTCCGCCAATATTAACGCTCACATTTGCCCCCAGGGGCAGGTCCGGCAAAAATCCTCCCACTATCATGGCTACCAGGAAACCAAGTGCGGCCCTGTCGTTCAAGCGCAGCCTGTCAAGTACCCTGTGGGCAAAACCAAAATATATTATAATAGCTGCCGACAGAAGAATTATCAACCCCGCGTTCACAGTAAAGGCCACTCCTTTGCTGCCCTTATTAATAAATTCAACGCTTTTAGATTAACCACAAATAAAAAAAATATACCGTCGCGAAGCGGCCTGCTCCAACAACGGCATATACATAGACGGCATATTCTTATTACCGGTAACCGGTTGTTTTTTTACAACCCTTACAAATGGTTACTGCTCTTCATCATCCCCACTGTTGTTATTTTGAAAAAGGTCTCCGAAGACGTCACCGAGGGTTACCCCCTGATTGTTGCCTTCTTTCTGCTGCGAGTGGACCGAAAAATCCCTCGGGGCGGGGCGGGCCTCTTTAATACTCAAGCTGATTCTTTTGCCCTCAGAGTTAATGTCCAGTATTTTGGCCTCGATCTCTTCTCCTTCCTGTATTATCTCTGAAGGATGCTTGACGTGAAAATCGGCCATTTGGGATATATGAACGAGTCCTTCAACCCCGGGTATCAGCTCTACAAAAGCGCCAAAATTGACAATCCTGGTAACCCTGCCGCTGACAATATCCCCTACATTGAATTTTTCGCCGACAGTAGACCAGGGATCGGGCTTGGCCTGCCTGATGCTGAGGCTTATCCTCTCCCTTTCCGGTATTACTTCCAGGACCTTTACATTTATTTCTTCTCCAACTTTTAACATGTCCTGCGGATGGTCTATCCTCTGCCAGGAAACTTCCGAAATATGAACGAGCCCGTCAATACCTCCAACATCCACAAAAGCCCCGAAATCGGTGAGCCTTTTGACGACCCCGTTTATTATTTCTCCTTCTTGAAGGTGATGCAGAGTTTCCCCTTTTTTCTTTTCATTTTCTTCTTCTATGGTCTGTTTCCGGGAAAGGATAACTTTATCGCGCTCGCGGTTTAACTCGATTACTTTGAATTCAAATTCCTGCCCCAGGAACTGTTCAAAATCAGGAATATATTTGACATCTACCAGGGAACCGGGCATAAAACCCTCAATTCCGCTGCCGAGATTGATAATTATGCCAGCAGGGACAATTTCTTTAACACGCCCGTTCATATCTATTCCTGACTCCAGCGCATCTTCCAGCTCTTTCCAGCGTCTTTCCCGGTCCAGTCTTTTTTGGGAAACAATTAATTTGTCTTCCTGCTCGTTCATTTTTAGAACTAGAAGGTCTACGCCGTCGCCAGGACTGAATTTTTCTTTCAGCGTTTCCTCGCCCTCTAAAAAAACCTCCCCTCTCGGCAAAACAGCCTCGCTCTTGTAGCCAATGTCAACCATTACCTGATCATCCTCAACCATAACAACCTTTCCTGTTACCACATCACCGGGACGATATTCCTTGACCTCATCCTGCAAGGAAAAAGATTCTTCCGCCCTGGATTCAAAATTACACTCTTCCATCTTGACCATAACCTCCTTTATCGTCCAATCGGGGGTTGATGCACCGGCTGTAACCCCCACTTTCTCAACACCCACCAGGCAACTGTCGGAGATATCCCCGGCACCGGCGATCTGGTAGGTTTTCGTTATTTCACGGCAGACCTGGAAAAGCTTGCGGGTGTTGGAGCTCTTATTGTCCCCCACCACCAGCATCAGGTCCACCGTTGAAGCCATTGCTGCGGCAGCGTTTTGCCTTAAAACGGTGGCCTTGCATATTGTTTTATACACTTCTATATTCGGGTACAATTCCTGGAGCTTTCCGGCTACCTCAAGGAACTCACTTTCCCGCTGTGTTGTCTGTGATATTAAAACGGCTTTGTCCGAAAGATGCAGCCCCTCGAGCATACCGGTGTCCCCGGGCTCAATGACCATCGCCCTTTTCCCGGCCCAACCGAGAAGGGCTTGTACTTCTGGATGATGCCTGTCGCCGTATATAACTACATCATAATCCCTTTTCGAAAAATCATGGGCTATTTTCTGCAGGCGCTTCACGTAGGAGCAGGTGGCATCGATGACTTCGACATTATCCTTTTGATGCAGGCACTCGAATATTTGCGGTGTCGCCCCGTGGGTACGTATTATTACAGTCCCTTCCCCTATCTTTTCAGGATCATGCATAACATTTACTTTTTTCTCATAAAGTAAACGGGTAACCTCTTCGTTGTGTACCAGGGGACCGAGCATGGTAACCTGCTTACCCCTGGAAGCCTCCCTCAGGGTAAGCGCAAGTGCATTTTTTACACCATCGCAAAAACCGGCGTGTTGAGACAAAAAAACGGGCAAAAATGCTTTGCCTCCTTACAAATCACAATTCAACAAGCAACTTTTTAATTTCTTCCATGATACGGGCGCTCACTTTTACTAAAACTTCCGCTTTTATTTTACCCTCCTCGTTAAAATATATTAGGCTGCCCACCCTAACTTTAACAGGCCTGAATATTTTGGACGGCCATTTGATGGCAACAGGCAGAACGGGAATGCCACTTTTCAGGGCAATCATGGCCGGGCCGTGAAAAGGCTCTCCCAGTTCGCCGCTGCGGCTCCTTGTCCCTTCGGGGAACAGCCCCAGAATATTGCCCTCCTGGAGCAATTTAAGGGCAGTCCTTATTGAACGCCTGTCCGCGGTATCCCTGCGAACGGGGAAAGCGCCCATTCTTTTTATTACCGGGCCCAGGAAAAAAACGTCAAACAGCTCCTCCTTGGCCATAAAGCATACTCTTCTATTTATCGGGACCATGCACCCGACCAGAGGAGGGTCAAACCAGCTGGTATGGTTGGCGCATATTATGAAAGGCCCCTCTGACGGCAGGTTCTCCAGGCCGTAAAATCTCCACCGAAAAAAGAGCTTAAAATAGAGGGAAAACAATACATGGAAGAACTTGTAAATCATTCTAGCGGCCCTCGTCGCAGCAGATCCTCTCTTCGCTGCCGCGTTTTGTCTCCTTATTTCTGATAAACTCGAGAACCATTTGGATTACTTCCTCGAGGGCATACGCAGTTGTATCTATTACTTCCGCCCCGGCGGCAACTGTCAGCGGTGCTTCCTCGCGGCCCTGGTCGATCCTGTCGCGCATGCATATCTCATCGATAACATCCTCCAGGGGAACATACAGGCCATTGTCTTTCATTTCGTTCCAGCGCCTGCAGGCACGGGCCTCGACACTGGCTGATAAAAAAATTTTATAGTCGGCGTTAACCAGGACATTGGAACCAATATCCCTGCCTTCCATTACTATGCCGCCGTATTCTTCAGCTATCTTCCTCTGCAGTGGAACCAGTGCTTTCCTTACACCGGGAGACCTGGCTACGATGGAAACGTTTTTATTTACTGGGATGCTGCGGATCTCCCCGGTAACGTCCTCGCCGTCCAGGTAGATAATATTTTCGCTTCCGTCACATCTTACCTCCAGGTTACAGGTAGCAGTCAGTCTTTTCAGTGCAGCTTCATTATTCATATCAACCGCCGTTTTTAATGCTTTTAAGGTAACAGCCCGGTACATGGCACCGGTATCGAGATACTTTATATTGAGCCGGCGGGCAATTTCCCTGGCAACGGTGGTCTTGCCGGCACCTGCCGGACCGTCTATTGCTATTTTCATTAAAACCACCCCGCAATACTGTTAACCATCTTCTTCGCTGTTTAACTCCTCTCTCAAAACAGAAGCTCCCCTTAAATAAATATGCCGGATTTCTTCCGCAGTTTTGGAGGAGTTCACCAGCATAAGAACCCGCACACACTTCGGAAGCGATCCGGGCACATCTATTTCCCTCGCACATAAAAGGGGAACAGAGTTCCACCCCAGCTGACGAGCAGCTTCGGCAGGAAATACAGCGTCAAGGTCTGCCGTAGCGGTAAAAAAAATGGCCGCTATGTCGCCCTCTTGCAGCGAATTACTTTTCAACATCTCCAGCAGCAGTTCCCTGGTTGCTTCTAATACCTGGCCTGCTTCATTGGCAGGTACATCAATAGCTCCTCTTACGCCCCTTAAGAATACACCTTGCACCTTCTTACCACCTTTAAAGACAAAAAAAGCTTGCTTCACATACTCCACATGTGATCATATACTATAATCGCTCTTTTGACAAGACTTAATTGGCCAGGGGGATTATCCAGGCCAGCAGGTCTCTGTCCCCAAAAGTAGTTATGGAATGACCAGCCTCGGGAAACTTCAATTCCCCGTGCACCTCAACCACCTTTACTACTGCAGGGCGGTTTCCGCGCACTTCACCGGTAACTTCCAGCAGGTCTCCCGGAGCAACATTTACGTATACGCTCTTTTCACCCAGCCGCGCGGCTGTTTCCCCGTTGACAAGCAGGAACAGTTCTACCGGGGTCTCGAGAGGGGCAAGAAGCTTAATGGTCAATGCCGCTTCTTCTGTAAATGTTTCTTCCTCCGTTAAAATAATATCTTCCTCACCGCGGTATATTCTCCCGCCCAGCACGTCCTGCACATAATCCGGCAGCGGCTCTCCTTCAAATAAATCCGTCTTGCTGATATAGTTGCGCGTTGTTTCGTTCAGCAGTAAGGCCTGGACCACGAAAAGTAATACTATAAACAAAAAGGCCAGCCTGAAAAGGATTTTTTCTATCCTGGTCACAAATCTATGCAACCAGCGGTCGAAATCCATAGCTAAAGCCCCCTTTTCAGAATAATAATATGCCAAAAAGGGGACTTTAATACATCCCGTTTCTATTTAACCTCCCGTTGATTATCAATATCCATTATCCATTAACTTTACGGGCCACGACAGGACGAATATGGTCCTGCATTGTGGAGCAGACCACAGCCTGCACACATTTCATACTAATTTAGCGGCTGTTTACTTTAAAGCGCATAGCCAGCCGGTTCTGCATAATTTCGTTTATTTTAAACAGGAGCTTCTCTGTCTCTTTACTGTTTAACATTATACTCTGGGGATGCAGTATCTCTATTTTCCTGAACTCGTCCCTGATAATAAAACAAAGCAGGTCTTCCAGCGAATCAGCATTTACAAGCAGCTCCAGCGGCGCAAAAGCGATTTCCTCTTCCATTTCCTCGTCGTAAATACTGTACATATCGCCAACATCGATATCCTCTACATAAATACCCTGCAAAGGGATATTGCGCCACAGGGCAACCTGCTGTTCCCTTATTTCATGGGCAACTTCTTCCGTTTTTTTGGCACCGAAAAAGAAACGTGCCGGCTTCGGTTTGCCCTTGTAATCAAACCTCACCTTGAAGCGGAGCTTTGAATTCTGTTCGCAGTGGCGCTGCTCCTCCACAGGATATTCTTTTTTTTCTCCCTTGTCCTTATCCCGGGTATTAATCTCGGGCTTGAACATTGTCACGCAGCTCCTTAAACCCGTAATAAACTAACAACTATTTTAACCGCGGGTAATCATTTAATTCGAGAATGCATTGATATTTCCTTCTGAAAACACTGATATTAACTCTTTATTTACACTTTTTTGGGCTCTTTTCTTAAATGGCAGGTATCATTAAAAGACTCCAGGTACGGGTTCCCCCAGCTGTCGTACAGAATTGTCGTTAACGAGCCTGGCGACAGCTTCAGCCTGATGACCATGGACAGGGGCATTTTTAAAATTCCGGCAACGAGGACTTTTATTGCCCCGGCATGAGTTACCACTGCTATGTTGCCGTCTGTTTTTTGCAGAAGGCAGTCATATGTCGACCAGATCCTGTCCCAAAAGTCCCTAAAGGGCTCTCCACCGGGAATATCGTGACCGGTGGGGTTGTTCAACCAGAGGCTCAACCTCTCTTTTTCCACCTCGTCCAGGTCATCGTAAGTAAGCCCTTCCCATTTTCCAAAATCTATCTCCTGCAGGCCTACCACTACCCGGGGAACGAATCCGTGTCTAAAAGCAACTATTTCAGCGGTTTTCCGTGCCCGCAAAAGCGGGCTGCTGAAAACCGCTTCCAGGCGGGCATCTTTTAAGCACCGGGACAGCAAACGGGCTTCACTTATCCCCAGCTCATTTAAGGGCACATCTTCCCGGCCCTGGAAGCGCATCTTCACGTTCCAATCGGTTTCACCATGCCTTACCAGAAATACTTTTCGCATAACAACAGGGCGGGCAAAACCGCTCCCTTTATCCTCCTTATTTTTTGATCAGTTCCAGCAGACAAAATTACGCTTACCAGTAACAGCAAAAACAGCAAGTTGATGGTCAACAATAGCATTCCCAAGGGTAAAAACCGTACCACCTGCCGGTCAACGATTATTGCTGGTAACATTATTCATTCCCACAAGGCTGTAAAGCCTCGTTATTTCTTTCCGCTCCAGGGGACGAAACGCTCCCGGCTTAAGCCCCTTAGCGCTTAAAAAGGCAAAAGAAACCCTTTTCAAGGAAACAACGCCGTAACCCAGGGCGGTGCACATCCGTTTTACCTGTCTTTTCCTGCCTTCATAGAGTGTTAGCTCAAGCAGGGAAAGGTCTTTTTCCTTATTGACGCTTATTATCCTTGCTTTTGCCGGGGCAGTGATGCCGCCGTCCTGGAGGTCTACTCCACCGCAAAGCCTGTCCAGGTCTTTAGCGGTAGGGTATCCCCTGACCAGGACGTGGTATTTTTTCTCCACTTTGTAGCGGGGGTGAGTCAGGCGGTAAGCAAGTTCACCATCGTCTGTAACAAGCAGCACACCTTCCGTATCCCTGTCCAGCCTGCCCACCGGAAACAACCTGCGTTTGGACCTGCCCGCAAAAAGATCCATAACCGTGGGCCTGTTAAAGGGGTCGCTTACTGTTGTTATATAGCCTTTCGGTTTATTGAGCAGGTAATAATGCCTGTTAAGGGGGGGCTGGACCGGGTTGTTGTCCACTTCTACCCGATCTCGTGAAGGATCGACCCTGGCCCCCAACTTTTTTACAAACACCCCGTTTACCTTTACACGACCTTCGTCGATCATTTTTTCGGCAGCCCGCCGGGAAGCTATGCCGGCATCGGCAAGATATTTCTGCAGCTTGACCAGTGCAGCCACGTCAGTACCATCCTCACTAACAGAGCCATAAATGCGGTCTTTTCGATTATATAATAATTTTTAGCCAAAAACCATATTACAGATAAAAACAGCGGCGATTATCCCGACCAGGTCGGCTGTCAACCCAACTGCCAGGGCATGGCGCGTCTTTCTTATACCCACGGCTCCAAAGTATACTGTTAAAACAAATATAGTGGTGTCAGTGCTGCCTTGCATCGTGGCAGCCATACGGCCCAGCAGGGAATCGGGACCGTGAGTATTCATCATCTCTGTTGTTATGGCCAGGGCGCTGCTACCGGATACAGGCCTCATTATGGCAAGCGGAAGCACTTCCACGGGAATGCCCAGGACACTCAAAAAGGGGGCTAATATTATTTCGGCCAGGTCCATGGCCCCGCTTTCCCTGAAAAGGCCGATTGCCACCATCATCCCCACAAGAAATGGGATAAGCCTTACGGACATATCAAACCCTTCTTTGGCCCCTTCTACGAAAGTGTCAAAAACTTTTACACCGCGGAGATAGGCAAAAACAAGGGCCGAAAAAATAAGAAAGGGAACTACCCATACCGATAATAAATTGATCAAAGAATAAATCCCCATTATACTTTAACAACGCCCCCTGCTTTTCCTGTTATTCCAGTAACGGAAAAAGCGGTCCGCAGTTATTGCCGCTGCAGTAGAGCAAAAAGTAGCCACGATTGTTGTCCCGATAATGTCCGTCGGGTTTAAAGATCCCGTTGCCGACCTTATGGCAATGACTGTCGTAGGAATAAGGGTCAAACTGGCAGTATTGACAGCCAGAAAAGTACACATGTTGTCCGTGGCAGTATCGGGCCGGTCATTCAGTTTCTGCAGTTCCTCCATGGCCTTGATCCCAAACGGGGTGGCGGCATTCCCCATTCCCAGCAGGTTGGCACTCATGTTCATGAGCATTGCATTCATGGCCGTGTGATCGTGCGGTATGCCGGGGAAAAGCCAGTAGGCAACGGGTTTCAGAAAAAAGATAACCAGGTGTATAAAACCTGATTTTTCTATTATCTTCATTATACCAAGCCAGAAGGCCATTATACTGATCAGGTTCAATGCTATGCCGACGGCCTTTTCCGCCGAGGTAAAGATGCTCTGTGTAACTAATTCCACCCTCCCTGTTGCGCCGGCAACGAGGATGGCGGCGGCAATCATGCCGACCCAGAGCAGATTAATCACATCATCTTGCCCTCCCCAGCTTTCTTTTCAAGCGTTCCCAGAAGCTTATTTTCCTGACATCGTCCCCGGCCATCAGGTCAACGACCCCGACCGCCTGACGGTCAAAGTAAATTTCCAGCTCTCCAATTCTTTCGCCCGCCCTTAAAGGAGCATAGAGCCGTTCATCAATCAGGAAACGGTAGGTCACCTTTTTTGTTTCGTCCTCTCCCAGTGGATAATTGAAATTTGCCGCAGCAACCGCCTTCACTTTGCCTCCAACACCATCAACAACGGGAACCGATTTCAAATACTGACCCTCTCCTACGAGACGGCGGTACGTATAGTCATCATAACCGTAGTCCAGCAGCAGCGAGGTATCCTCCCACATTTGGGGAGCATTTAAGAAGACCACGATCAGCCTGCGACCTCCACGCTGGGCTGATCCTACAAAACAACGCCCGGCCGGCGTGGTCCAGCCTGTTTTGATGCCCTCCGCTCCCCTGTAGCTCTGCAGGAGCCTGTTCTGGTTAAACAGGTGTCTATCCCACGGGTGCCCGGGCCAGGAGATGACCGCTCTTTGGGTAGCAATAATATCACTGAATTTTTTTATACCCATGGCATGGGCGGCGATAACGGCTAGGTCATGAGCGGTTGTATAATGGTCAGGATGATGAAGGCCGTGCGGGTTCCGAAACGACGTATCCAGGGCTCTAAGCTCCCTGGCCCTCAATGTCATTTCTGCGGCGAAAGACTCTACACTTCCGGAAATGTGTTCCGCTATGGCCACGGCAGCATCATTCCCTGAACGCAGCATGAGGCCGTAAAGAAGCTCTTCCAGCGTTTTGACCTCTCCGCTTTCAAGCCAGATTGAGGATCCCCCGGTGGCGGCCGCCCGGGAGCTGGTAACAACACTTTCTTCCATGTCCCCTTTTTCCAGTGCCAGGATGGCCGTCATTATCTTTGTCGTGCTGGCCATGTGCAGGGGCAGTGAGGCATTTCTTTCATATAATATCCTGCTCGTGTTCCAGTCCAGCAGGACCGCTGACTGTGCAGATATCCCGGGGGGAGGCTGGGCTGAAGCGGCAGAAGACGCCGCCAGGACGACCAGCAGGACAATAAGGACAGCTGCAACATCCCTTTTATTCATCTTAGCCCTCCCATCTATCTCTATTCCCTTCCGCTAACATTTATGAACATAAAAAAGGAGCTTCCGGAGCTCCTTTATCCTTTCAGGCACTGTTTCGGGAAGTATATGCTAACGAGTGTCTTCGGGTACCGTAAGTGCCATTTTTTATAGCCGCATTTTAATGCGTCCCCTTTTTCTCCTGGGCGGGTCTCATCAACTCCTGTATATACTGGACAACCTGGGGGGCCAGGTCAACCAGCCTTTCCAGTGCGGCATTGCGGTCTACTGTCAGAAGCCTCACTTCACCGGGACCCGCTACCAGGAAAGCTACCGGTTGAACAGAAACACCCCCTCCGCTGCCGCCTCCGAAAGGAAATGAATCGGAGCCCGCTGCCGCCTCACCGCTGCCGGCATTAGAGTCAAACTCTGTACCGCCGGCCATGAAGCCAAATGTAACTTTTGACACCGGTATGATGACGTGCCCGTCCGGTGTTTCAACAGCATCCCCAACTATCTTGTTAACATCAACCATTTCTTTCAAGTTTTCCATGGCTGTAATCATCAAGCCCTGTATCGGATGTTCCGGCATTATCGGCACACCTCCCGTTATTTTTTGCCGCCAACACAGATAATAAAACCGCTGTCATAAAAGAGACGATATTAATACCGCTGCTTACAAATTCTATGCAGCCAAAGAAGGACAATTCCTTTTTTAAAAATGAAGGATAGACAAACAGGCGCGGGCGGCACTTTTTATTAAACGCCCGCTCGTAAAGCGGCCGCGATAATAAACCGGCAAGCATATGCAGGGCTCCTGAGATGATCCCTGCCCAGGCTGCGTCTCCGGTCCCCGCCCTGATAAAAAGATCGCACTGCTTCCACTTCACTGAACGGGAAAAGCGCAGCAGCAGTCCTGCCGCCCCCGGTAATCCAATCCTGGCAATATTTTCTGTGAGCAGGGAAAGCAAAGTTCCCGCTTTGCCGCCCGCAGGATGGACACCCTTTTGCAATGCTATTATATTAATCCTGCTGAACAGAGATACATTTAATTCCAGTAATATGCCCTTATTCTCCCGCAGACTGCTCCATTTTATACGTATGGTTAAGGGAAGCAGCAGTATAAAAAAGAGCGCTGCAAATAAAAAGAGGAACAGGTAGAAAAAGAGGCCGGCAACCCCTGTCACAGTGTGCACCTTCTCGCTTTTTCTACTTAGTTTCTCCCTTTTCGGCTAAAAAGTTACCGCTAATCTCTTCTTTAATATTT
The DNA here is from genome assembly GCA_003563385.1 of Syntrophomonadaceae bacterium. GTDB lineage: Bacteria > Bacillota > Dethiobacteria > DTU022 > UBA8154 > CSSED11-109. The sequence goes on along the minus strand of PWRZ01000105.1, from coordinate 2,469 downwards.
TCAACATCAGAAAGGCTTTCCAGCCCAAAGTATTGTAAAAAAAGATCCGTAGTTGCGTAAAGAAATGGCCTCCCCAGCCCTTCCCTGCGCCCGGCTATCCTTATGAATCCGTTCCTCAAAAGGTTTTCAATAACTCCTTCGCACTTGACGCCGCGTATGTTTTCAATTTCCATCCTGGTAACAGGCTGCTTCAGCGCAATTATGGACAGCGTCTCCAGCGCCGCCTGGGACAGCGGACTGCCGGCCTGCTCCTCTGTGAAAAGCTTTTCAATATAAAAGGCCAGTTCCTGCTTGGTCCCCAGCTGGTACCCGCTTTCATTTTCTATTAGCAAAAGACCCCTCTGCGGGGTGGACAGCTCCTCTTTTATCTCCTCGATCAGCTCTCTTATTTCCCTCTCCGTACGCTGGCAAACCTGCTTTATTTTATCAAGGGGCAGGGGGTCCTGGCTTACAAAGAGGAGCGCTTCAATTATCGCTTTGGCACTAACATTTTCTCCCTTACTGTTCTCCGGCATCACTACCAGCCTTCCCGCCAGAAAATAAAATAACGCGTATCCGGCCAAAAATCTTTTCCTGGTGCAGGCACAGCCTGCCTCTACGGGCCAGCTCCAGCAAAACAAAAAAGGTTACCACCAGCTCGCTTTTTTCCTTTTTTTCCAGAAAATCTTCCAGGTAACAGCTGCTCGCAGTGAAGCGCCGCAGTGCCCGGACAATCCTGTCCAATTTTTGGCGGAATGTGGTCTTCTCCGGGAATGAGACAATCATGACAGTATTTTCCCTGTCCGTTTTTTCATAGAGGCGCTTTAGGGACTGCTTCAAACTGTCCAGGGCATGCGGGTAAAGCATTCGCTGCCTGTTTACAATTACAACCCTCTGCTGCCTGGCTGAACGAAGGTATATTTTCTGCTGTCCGGTCTCCCTTTCTTTTAGACTGGCTGCTATAGACTTGTAAAGCTTATACTCCAGCAGGCTGCGGACGAGCTCTTCCTTTGAACCAAAATAGAGCTCTTCTTCTTCTCTTTCACACAGCTGTGCCGGACGGTTGGGCAGCATCAGCCTGGATTTCAAGTAAAGAAGGGAGGCGGCCATAACAAGGAATTCGCCGGCAAGCTCTACTTCAAGCTGGCGCATTTTTTGCAAGTAGTGCAGGTATTGATCGGTGATGCGGGCCAGCGGTATATCCCAGATATTGATTTCTTCCTTGTTGATCAGGTAGTAAAGAAGGTCAAATGGTCCTTCAAAAGCAGGCAGTTTAACGAGGTAGTGTTCTATTTCCTTTCTTCCATCTACGCCCTGTATATGCAACCGGCTCCCCCCTGCCTTTACTAAGCAAGACCCATCGCGGAACGCACTTCTTCCATCGTTTCCCGGGCTACCTGGAGTGCTTTTCTGCGCCCCTGTTCCAGTAATTCTTCAACAACTGCGGGGGTTTTCTCCAGCCGGCGGCGCCTGTCGTAAACCGGTTCCAGGTATTGTTTCATGTAACCGGCCAGAAAGTCCTTGCACTGGACACAGCCCACAGCGCCCTTGCGGCAGTTTTCCTGCAGTTCTTCGAGGGTTTCCCTGTTGAATATGCGGTGAAAGGCAAAAACGCTGCATACTTCCGGGTTCCCGGGATCACTTTTTCTAATCCTGGCCGGGTCTGTAACCATCATGCGGACCTTCGGGGCTATCTCCGGGAGAGAGATTGATATTTCAATAACGTTGTCATAGCTCTTGCTCATTTTCCTGTTATCGAGGCCCGGGACTACCTTATACTCGTTCAGTATCGTTGCCGGCTCCGGGAACACCTTTCTGTCGTAAAGGTGGTTAAAGCGCCTGGCAATCTCCCTGGTCATCTCTATATGGGGGGCCTGATCTTCACCTACCGGAACGGCATCGGCTTTATAGATAAGAATATCGGCCGCCTGCAGGAGAGGATATCCCAGGAAACCGTACGTGGCCAGGTTCCGCCCTTCCATCTGCTGGATCTGCTCTTTATAAGTGGGACATCTTTCCAGCCACGACAGGGGGGTTATCATGGAAAGGAGCAGGTGCAGCTCTGCATGTTCCTTGACATCCGACTGCCGAAAGACAACCGATTTCTCAGGGTCGATGCCGCAGCTCAGCCAGTCCAGGGCCATATCGCGGATATCTTCCTTAATGCTGTAAGGGTCTTCATAAGCGGTTGTCAGGGCGTGCCAGTCAACTATGCAAAAATAACAATGGTATTCTTCCTGCAGTGCAACCCAGTTGTCGAGAGCCCCGAAAAGGTTGCCCAGGTGCAGCTTCCCCGTCGGTCTCATGCCGCTCAAAATAACACCTTTTTTTTCCGCCAAAAATACCATTCCTTTCTACGGCTTTTTCTCAACCCTACAGCGAAAGATTGTCTCTCATAGCTACATCGCTAGCCACAGGGGACGGTTCCATCGTCTTCCCTTCGGACCTCCGCTTCGCTACGGTGACGCTCGAACCGTCCCCGTGGCAACG
>PWRZ01000086.1 GCA_003563385.1 Syntrophomonadaceae bacterium | reverse complement strand
TCCCCTTTCTCAGCGCCGTCAATCTCCCGGTATTCCAGCGAAGGGACATCCACATGCAGATCAATCCTGTCCATCAAGGGGCCGGATGACTTCACCCGGTAGCGCCGCACCTGCGTCTCCGAACAGCGGCACTCTCTCCGCGGGTGCAGGTAGTAACCGCACGGACAGGGGTTTCTGGAAGCGATAAGCATGAAGCGGGAAGCATAGCGGATGGTCGCCTCATTCCTGGTTATTATAACCTCCCCGTCTTCAAGGGGCTGGCGGAGACCTTCCAGCACTTCACGGGAGTATTCCGGAAATTCGTCCAGGAAAAGAACTCCCAGGTGGGCCAGGCTGACCTCACCGGGCCGCGGCATCCTGCCACCGCCAAGTATACCGGCAGGGGTCGCCGAATGATGAGGGGAACGAAAAGGCCTGCTCGTAATCAGCGGCCTGTCCTCCGCAAGAAGGCCTGCCACGCTGTGTATCGTTGTTACTTCCAGGCATTCGTCCATAGTCATGGACGGCATTATGGAAGGCATCCTGCGGGCCAGCATAGTTTTCCCCGTCCCCGGCGGCCCGGTCAGCAGTACATTGTGGCCTCCCGCAGCACTGATTTCCAGCGCCCTCTTCACTGTAAGATGGCCCCTGACCTCGCTGAAATCAAGCTGCTCTTTCTGTCTTTCCCTGCTGAAAACAGTATCTACATCGGCATGCTCTTCCTCGATGCTCCTCTCTCCCCGCAGGTAGGCAACAAGCTCATTTAAGTGGGCAACCCCTTTAACCGGCAAAACGCCGGCCAGGGAAGCTTCCAGGGCATTCGCTCTTGGCAGGATCAGCTCCTGCACGCCCCCGTTTTCTGCAGCTTCCTTCAGCGAAGAGGCAATAGCCATGGCCCCGGGGATCCTGCGGATTTGTCCATCGAGGGAAAGTTCGCCGGCGAAGACTTTTCCATCCAGGGCCCCGTCAGGCAGCTGTCCCGTGGCGGTAAGGATACCCAGGGCGATGGCTACATCAAATAAAGAGCCGTCTTTTTTTAAGTCAGCGGGGGCCAGGTTTACGGTAATGCGCATGGACGGAAACTCTAGCCCGCAGTTTTTAACAGCAGCACGTACCCTTTCCCTGGCCTCTTTTACAGCAGGAGCTGCAAGACCGACCAGGTAAAAATTGGGCAGGCCGCCGGAAATACTGGTCTCCACGTAAACAGCGTGTCCTTCTATACCCAGAAGGGTACAGGTAGCAACCCTGGATAGCATTCCCTACTCCTTTCTACAATGCCGCACTCATCGAAAACATGGTCATTCTTACAACTGTTCATTACAAACCGTTTTTTTATGTGTTATAATGCTTATAGTAAGGAAAGGCAGGGGTTAAGACCGTGAAAGGCCTTAACAATACTAAAATAGAAAATAGCTTAAAAAAGCTGACCGGCCAGGCCAATGAAATAATAGACGATACCTTTAAAGGATACAGCGATGTCCGGGAAGAAGCGCTGCACAGTGCTGAACGCAAAAACAAGGAGTTCTTGTCTGTCCTCAAACAGCTTTACAGGCAAATAAACGAGAGCAAAGATATAAGCAGGGATGAATATGCCAGTATTTATTCTATCCTCGGGAATATGCAGAAGCTAAAGTTTGACCACGATAAGCTGATTAACTACACACGACTAAAAAATATCAATTCGGTAATCTTTCCACGCAGTGCGGCGGCAGAAGTAGAGGACCTTTTCCAGGGAACCAGGGCCATCTATTCATACATGGGCGAGCTGCTCCTTGTCAAAAGCCCATTTCTTTTGCGGCAGGTTTTCAGGCAGATAAATAAGTACGAGCTGGTATGCTGCCGCTTCGCCATAGAACATGAAAGAAGAATTGTCCAGGGTATCTGCCCCCTCAAAGCTTGCTGTATATATGTACATATAGTAGAGACATTCGAGGACATCTTCTGGCACCAGCAGGCCATAGTGAAAGAGTTAGGAAATTTTTAAAAAGCGTTTTTGTACAACCCTATTTCCCGGGCTGTCTTCCTCTCTTTGTCCATGAGCAGTATCACGACATCAAAACGGCAGCGGAAGTGGGGGATTTTTTTTTCGTTTAAGTAAATGGAAGCCAGCTGGCGCAGTTTTTTCTGCTTGCGAAATCCCACCGATTCCCCTGCCAAATCGGGATAGGGAGAACTGCTGGAGCGTACTTCAACAAAAACGAGCGTATTGCCATCCATGGCCACAAGGTCAATTTCTCCCAGGGGACATCTGTAATTGCGGTCCAGTATTATATAGTTTTCCACCGAGGCCAGGTGTTGCTCGGCTATCTTTTCGCTGCTTATGCCCATCTTCCTTTTATATCCACTCTCCACAACACACAACTCCCAATCCGGTTTAGGGGCAGCAGCACAAACTTTCACCTGTTAAACCTTCCCCGATAAACAGAAGCAGGAAGCGCATCCACTTATCAGCCCACTCATATTAATTTAAAGCTGCGGCGGTGTATCGGCGCGGGGCCCATCATTTTTAAGGCCTCACGGTGTTCGGCAGTGGGGTAACCCTTGTTCTGGGCGAAACCGTAACCGGGATAAAGGTCCTCGTAATCCCGCATCAGCCTGTCCCTGGTAACCTTGGCGATAATGGAGGCCGCGGCAATGGATATGCAGCAGCTGTCACCTTTTTTAACTGCTCTCTGCGGAATAACCAGACCCGGGATCGAATAACCGTCCGACAGCACAAAGACGGGCTCGGGCTGCAGCTTCTGGACGGCAATTCTCATTGCTTCCAGCGAAGCATTATGGATATTAATCCTGTCTACCGTTTCTGCCTGCACAACTCCCACGGAAATGCTGCTGCCCCCTGACATCAGCGCCTCAAACAGCTCCTCTCTTTTTTGCGGGGAAAGCTGCTTGGAATCCCTGATTTTTCGCCAAAACGGTTCGCTCTCCGCCCCCAGGATCACGGCCGCCGCAACAACAGGGCCTGCCAGGGGGCCTCTCCCGGCCTCATCGACGCCTGCAACAGGCGCATAACCCTGTTCCTGCAGTGTTCTTTCCATGCCGCTCATATTGTGCAGGCAGTCTTCCTCCTGCTGGAGCTTTTTCCTGTGCTGCAAAAAACGGCGCACGATTTCCTGCACGCTCTTCCTGCCGTCGGCACACAGCTGCGCTATTTCTTCGGCAGTCGGTTCGCCCGTACGTAGATACAGCTCTATCTCTCCGGCCGTCAGCAGGGAAATATTCTTTCTATGTAACCTGTCCATATCCTTCGGGCATTTCCAGGCTTATGCGCCCAAGCGTCCCCTTTCTGAAATCCCTCAGTATCAAAGCGGCCACTTTCTCCCTGTCCACCAGGCCGCCTTTTAAGTAACACCCTCTTTTTTCGCCGATCAAATCAAAGATTTCGTCCAAACCCCTGTTTGTGTGCTGTAGAGAATAAAGCGATAAAAGCGTGCGCGCCGTTTTCTCTCTCTGCAGGTACTTTTCCATGACCCATTTTGCGGTGGTTTCGCCGTCAACTTCACGGGTTTCTAATGAGCCGATGGCGGCAAGCGCCGCCCTGCTGTCGCTGTCCTTGATAACCGGCTGCAGCACACCCGGGGTATCCAGTATTTCCCATCCGGCCCTCAGCCTGATCCACTGCGGGCCTTTTGTGATTCCCGGCCTGGCCCCTGTTTTTGCAGCCATCCTGTGCAGGAGGCGGTTAACGATTGAAGACTTGCCCACATTCGGTATCCCAACCACTATCAGTCGCAGCGGCCGCCTGAATTTAATTCCCGCGGGCCGGTATGACATTATTGTGCGCTCGAGTTCATGAAGATCTTTTTTTACTTTAGCGCTAAAAGGCAAAACGGGCCCTTCCTCCACGGCCATTAACTGAAGCCAGTGACCCGTAATATCTTTCTCTGCCAGGTCGGCCTTGTTCAATATAACTACCCTTTTTTTATCACGCAGCAGCTTTATGAAGGTGTGATTTCTGCTGGTAGCCGGCAGCCTGGCATCGAGAATCTCCAGGACAAGGTCCACATGCCGTAAATATTGTTTTAACCACTTTTCCTCGCGGCTGAAGAATCTATCCATCTTATGTATCAATGAGCCTGAGCTCCTGCGGCGGCCAAAATACCAGGAAAGCCCTGCCCCTTACTTCATCAATAGATATAAATCCGACCTCTTCATCCCTGCTGTCCATACTGTTGCCGCGGTTGTCGCCCAGGACAAAAAGAGAGGCTTCCGGGACGACAGCAGGACCATAGTCTGTCATTTTACTGTTTTGAAGATACGGCTCTTCCACGGGCTGCTCATTTATATACAGCCTGTTGTCCCTGATCAGGACAACATCATCTTCAACGGCAATCACTCTTTTAATAAAGTCTCGATTAGGTGAAAAAGTAAAGACAACAATTTCACCCTTCGCCGGTTCCCTGAGATAGTAGACAGCCTTGTTAACAATAAGACGCTCCCGGTGCTGCAGTGTCGGAAACATGGAATTTCCTTCGACCAGGAAGACTTCCAGCAAAAACAACCTGATAATAATTGCTATAATAACGGCCAGCGCAATGGAGCGGGCCCATTCCTTCGCTTCTTTTTGGACATTCTTTTTTCTGGCTTCTTCCTGGCCGAACAAATCTTCCATACCTACCACCTGCAGCTACGACAGGACCGCCATGTCGCTTTCTAATATTTTGCACCTTTAATCCGTGCCGCCTTACCCTTTAGTTTACGCAGGTAATATAGCTTCGAGCGCCTTACTTTCCCTTTTCGAGCAACAGTAATTTTTTCGATCTTCGGAGAATGGACCGGAAATGTCCTTTCCACTCCAATGCCATACGAAACACGGCGCACGGTAAAGCATTTTCCCAGCCCGCTTCCCTTGATCTTAATGACAGCACCTTCAAATATCTGAATTCTTTCCCTGTTGCCTTCCACCACCCTGAAGTGCACCTTAACGGTATCACCGGGAGAAAAATCGAGAACTTCTTCCTTTAAATATTCCTTTTCGACCTGACTGATCAAATCCATTTTTTTTGCAAGCCCCTTTCAATAAGCATTAAGCAGTCCATTACATAATCAGCTGCGGGCATTTATTCGGCCTGTCAGGACCGGGTTTTAACTGCCCTTTGAATTATCGTCATCCGCAAGAAGGTCCGGCCGCCGCTCAAGGGTGCGCTTCAATGCTTCACTGTATCTCCACTGCCTGATCTGTTCGTGGTTCCCGGACAATAAAACTTCCGGCACATGCATCCCTTTATATTCCCGGGGGCGGGTATACTGGGGATACTCGAGCAGCTTCCCGGAAAATGATTCCTCCCGGAGCGATGTCCGGCTTAATACCCCGGGGATTAGCCTTACAACAGCGTCCACCAGGACCATGGCCGGAATCTCTCCCCCACTGAGAATGTAGTCCCCTATAGACAGTTCCTCGTCTGCCAGGTATAGGCGCACTCTTTCATCAACACCCTCATAATGCCCGCAGAGAATGATGAGGTGTTCAAGGGCACTCAGCTCTTCGGCCTTTTCCTGGGTCAGCAGCGCCCCCTGGGGGGACATCAAAATAACCCTGCTGCTAAAGCCGGCAGCCCTTTCCTTAACCGCTTCAACCGCACGTGAAAACGGCTCAACCTTCATAACCATACCGGGGCCGCCCCCGTAAGGGTAATCATCCACACGGCGGTGCCTGTCTTCAGCATAGTCCCTCAGGTCAACAGCCCTGATAGACACAAGCCCTTTTTCCCGGGCATTTTTTATGATACTTTCGCCGAAAACGGCCGAGATCATCCCCGGGAAAGCAGTTATAATATCAATCAGCACCCCTAACACACTCCAACGGCCGCCCCCGAAGCTGGGAACCTCTTGTTTATTACACCTTTATTCCACTTATTCCAGCAGGCCCGGGGGAATACTCAATAGAAGGTAACCTTCCCGGGTGTTTATCTCCTGGACAAACTTTTTTAAAGCGGGCACCATGATTTCACCGCCGGAAGCTTCGTTGCCTTCCTGCTGTTTCTTTTCCACAACATAGACATCGTTGCTTCCAGTTTTTATAATGTCTTTTACAACACCGACTTTCTCTCCCCGGGCGGTTTGAACCTCCAGCCCGATGATCTGGTCAAAATAATAAGTACCGTCCGGTAGCGGCACTCTCTCTGAAAAAAAAATCTGCACCAGGGAACCTCTTATTTTCTCGGCATCATTTCGGGTGTCACAGCCTTCCAGGTATAATATCCATAACCCCTTATGGATGGAAGCTTTTATGACAGCCCTGAACTCACAGATACTGTTTCCCACTATTTTTACCCTGTACAGTTTATAACACCGCTCTAAAAAATCCGAATAGGGGTAGACTTTTACAGCACCGTTAACCCCGAAAGGAGCAATTATTTTACCTATAGTGGCCATGCGGGAAGCCATTCTCTCCACCCTATTGTATTATTTCCACCATAACCCTCTTGTTTTCCTTTAATGCGGCAGCGTTTACTACCGTGCGTATGGCCTTGGCGATCCGCCCCTGCTTACCGATAACCTTCCCCATGTCATCCGGTGCAACCCTCAGCTCCAGAATGATAGAACGCTCACCTTCAACCTGCTTGACGTCCACCTGGTCGGGATAATCAACGAGCGCCCTGGCGATATATTCTACCAACTCTTTCATCCTTTATCAACTCCTCATTAACCGTTGTTTTGCTGCAGCTCTGCCTTGGCTAATAAAGATTTAACGGTATCGGATAGCTGTGCGCCCTTGGAAATCCACTGCTCTGCTTTTTCGCGGTCAATTTTAATCTTAGCCGGAGTTGTAGTGGGGTTGTAATAACCGATCTCTTCAATAAACCGGCCATCCCGGGGCGAGCGAGAGTCGGCAACAACAATTCGATAAAACGGTTTTTTCCTGGCACCCATTCTCTTTAAACGTATACGCACTGTCAAAAGACAAGCACCTCCTGATATAGTTTGCTTTTTTAAAAAGGAAGCAGCCCTTTATGTTTTTTAGTCTTTCCTTTTTCCAGTGAATGGACCTTTTTAAGCAGCTTTTTCATCTGATCAAACTGCTTCAAAAGCCTGTTCACATCCTGTACAGCAGTGCCGCTTCCCGCCGCTATGCGTTTTCTCCTGCCGCTGTTTATTATTTCCGGGCGCTGCCTCTCTTCCCTGGTCATGGATTTAATAATCGCTTCTATTTGCACTATCTGCTTATCGTCCACGGACAGGTTTTTGAGCCCTTTGCCTGCTTTTTGGAAACCGGGCATCATCTCCAGCAGGTCCTCAATGGGTCCCATCTGCTTAACCTGCTGTAGCTGCTCCAAAAAATCCTCCAGTGTCAGCGTCTGGCTGCGCATCTTCTTTTCCAGGGCACGGCTCTTTTCCTCATCCACCACACTCTGTGCCTTTTCGATAAGAGAAAGCACATCGCCCATACCGAGTATCCTGGAGGCCATCCTGTCCGGGTGAAAGGGCTCAAAGGATTCTATTTTTTCCCCCAGACCTACAAATTTGATCGGGCAGTTGGTGACCGCTTTTACGGAAAGAGCAGCCCCACCCCTGGTATCGCCGTCCAGCTTGGTAAGGATAATTCCAGACAGCTCCAGTTGCTCGTGAAAAGCCTGCGCCACATTTACGGCATCCTGGCCGGTCATGGCATCAACTACCAAAAGTATCTCCACCGGCTTTATGCCGGCCTTTAACCGGGCCAGCTCATCCATTAGCTGTTCGTCCACATGAAGCCGGCCCGCCGTATCGAGGATAACATAGTCGTTCCCTTCTGCAGCGGCATGCTTCAAGGCAAGCGATGCTATCTTGCCCGGGTCATCTTTCCCGTAGCTGAATACGGGAATACTCAAATCTTTTCCCAGTATCTCCAACTGTTCAATGGCCGCCGGGCGGTAAACATCGGCCGCCACCAGCAGGGGTTTGGACCCGCTGCTTTTTAAAAAGCGGGCCAGCTTGGCCGCTGTGGTGGTCTTACCGGAACCCTGCAGTCCTACAAGCATTACTGCACGGGGGGGATTGTCTGCAGAGGCAAGCTTGCTCTGCGTTTCTCCCATCAACTTAACAAGCTCTTCGTGGACAATTTTTACTACCTGCTGCCCGGGCGTGAGACTTTGAAAAACTTCCGCACCGACAGCCCTTTCTTTCAAAACGGCGGTGAAATTTTTTACCACCCTGTAATTGACATCTGCTTCCAAAAGAGCCAGACGAACTTCACGCAGGGCTTCATCAACATCTTTTTCGCTCAGCTTCCCTTTTCGCTTAAGCCTGCGGAAAGTTTCCTGCAATTTTTCAGACAACCTGCCAAACAAAAATATAACCTCCTAAAACAAGGCTGGCGTCTCTTCCCAAAACCCTTTTACAACGTTATTCAACTATACACCAACGGCATCGGAAAGTAAATACCCCTGCAATTATTTTACATCCAGCAGGGCTTCCACAAAGTGCCCGGCATCAAAGGGCTGCAGATCATTCTTCTTCTCACCGACGCCGATTAATTTTACCGGTATACCCGTTATATCCTTCACTGCCAGGACAATACCCCCCTTGGCTGTGCCGTCCAGCTTGGCCAGGATTAACCCGGTTACCGGCACGGCTTCCCCAAAAAGCCTGGCCTGGGCAATACCATTGTGTCCTGTTGTCGCATCCAGGACCAGCAGGGTCTCATGGGGAGCCCCGGGAAGGACCTTGTTGATAACGCGGTATATTTTTTTGACCTCCTCCAGCAAATTCATCTTTGTATGCAGCCTTCCGGCGGTATCACAGATCAAAACATCAACCTGGCGGGCCACGGCTGCATTAACGGCATCAAATATGACCGCTGAAGGGTCGCCGCCGGCCTGGTGCTTTATCATTCCAACTCCCACGGCCCTGGACCATTCCTCAAGCTGTTCAATAGCAGCAGCCCTGAAAGTATCTCCGGCAGCAAGCAGGACCCTCTTTCCTTCCTGCGCATACCGGTAGGCCATCTTTGCAATGGTGGTTGTTTTACCGACACCGTTTACTCCCAGTACCAGGTATACTGCAGGGGGATGCGGCGCTGAAGCAAGCTTACTCTGCCCGTCGTCTTCAAGCATCTCCACGAGCAGCTTTTTGAGCACCTCCCTGGCCGTGGAACGCTCCTTTATTTTTTCGTCTTTAAGGCGTTCTTTCAGCATCCCGGTAATTTTAATTGTCGTTTCCACTCCCACGTCTGCAGAAATGAGTATTTCCTCGAGCTCATCAAAAAAAAGGTCATCGATTTCGCTGCGCGAAAACAGGCTCTCCAGCCTGTTTACAAATTTTTCCCTGGTCTTTAAAAGGCCCTTCTTAAACTGCTCCAGCATATTGTCTCATTAACCTACCTTTTGAGCAAGGCTCAGTGAAACAGCTTTGGAAATGCCCTGCTCCTCCATTGTTATTCCATAAAGCATGTCTGCTTCCTCCATGGTCCGCCGGCGGTGCGTGATAAGAATAAACTGCGTCTTCTCCGAAAATTTCTTCAAAAGGCAGACAAAGTTTTCCAGGTTGCTGTCATCGAGGGAGGAATCGATTTCATCAAGAACACAAAAAGGAACGGGCTTGTATTTTAAAAAGGCAAACAACAGCGCTATGGCTGTTAAAGCTTTCTCCCCGCCCGAAAGCAGGGACACGTTCTGCATTTTTTTGCCCGGGGGCTGCGCAACAATCTCTATCCCCGACTCCAGCACGTCTTCAGGATCAGTAAGCCTTAATAAACCCTGGCCGCCCCCGAACAGTTTTACAAACACCTCGTTAAAGTTATTCTCGATAATCTTCAGGGTCTGCAAGAACTTTTTCTCCATGTGCCCGTCCAGTTCTTTTAACACCTTTTTGATGCCTTTTTCCCCTTCCAGCAGGTCTCCTTTCTGTTCCTCGAGAAAGGCGATTCTTTTCTGCAGCCTGTCGTACTCTTTGATCACAGCCACGTTAACATCGCCCAGGAGCGAGATTTCTTTCTCCAGGCGTTCTTTCTCCAGCTGCAGGTTCTCCTCGCTCTCCAGCGCCTCCGGGGGATCGGGAGCACGCTCCAAGCCGTAACCATGGCGAAGCTGTTCCAGTATATACTTCCGCGCCTCCTCAAGCTTAACCAGCTCAATATTGAGGTTATGGCAGCGGGTTTCAAGCCTCTGGCGCTCTTTTTGACCCTCACCCAGTTGAAGCTCACAGTGCTTCTTTTTGTCGCTGCAGCTTTTCAGTTTCTCGGAGATATTACCTGCCACCGCGGCCAGTCTTTCTTCTTCTTTCTTTTCGCTCTCAAAAAGTAAGGTCAACTCTTTTTCTTCTTCATCAAGCTGCTCCAGTTCCTCCTTGAGAAGGTCCAGCTGGTTTAAGATAGAGGAAGAAAGCTCCTGGAGGTGCTTCTTTTCTTGATCCTGCCTGGAAACAATTTCCTGAAGAGAGCTTTCCTTTTCCTGCTGTCCCGAAAACTTAATCCTTATCTCGACCAGCTCTTTCTGTTTCTGGTCGAAAAGTTCCTTTTTTTGCTGCACTTTCCGGCTTAAAGCGCTTATTTCATTATTAAGGGCAGAAGTGCTCTCCTGCAGGCGGGCATACTGCTCCTTTTTTTCCTGTTCCGCCTTCTGCAGGGAGGCGTACTTCTGCTGTGCTGCAGTTATCTCTTTTTGAAGGTTGTCAATTTCTCCGGTTATGCTGTTTTTTTCCAGGAGCACTTTTTCTTCCCTGTTTTTCTGCGCGAAGATCTCCTTTTCCAATATCTTTTTTTCACTTTCAAGCCTGTCCCGCTCTTCCGTTAACTCCTTCCGGGAGACCCTCAGCTGCTCCAGCCTCGACTTCTTTTGATGGAGCAGCACTTCATTGTCAGCTATCTCCGATTGAAGGTTTTTTATCTCCTTTTTACGGGACAAAAAGCCGTGTTCCTCACGCCTGTAGCCCCCTGAAATGGCCCCACCGCCTGTTATCATTTCTCCTTCTAATGTAACTATCTTCCACCCGGCCCTGTTCATGCGCATAAACCTTAACGCCGTGTCCAGGTCTTTCGCCACAAGGACATTGCCGAGAAGGTAATTTATGATGTTTTTAAAGCGGCCCGGCACATTCACCAGGCTGGAAGCTGTACCGAGAAAACCTTCTTCGCCGCCGGGGACAGCGCCCTTCCTGGGAAAGGGCTTTATTACATTCAAAGGCAGAAAGGTTGCCCTCCCGGCCTTTTTTTCTTTCAGCAGCTCAATCGCTCTTTGGGCATACGTTTCATCTTCAGTGATAACATACTGGACAGATGGACCGAGTGCAATATCGAGGGCCCTTGCATAGCCGGGGTCAACTTCGATTATGTTTGCCACGGGGCCGTAAACGCCCTCTGCCAGCGAGTGATCATCGGAGCAGGCCTTCATGATGGCCTTTACCCCGCCGCTAAAATAACTGAGCGCCTCTTCGCTCTCCAGTAGGTACTTCAGCCGCGTCTTTTTGCCTTCCAGCTCCTTTTCCAGGAAGCGGAGTTCTTTTTCTGCACTCTGCAGCTCGTTATCTTTATCATCCACCCGCTGCTGCAGCCGCAGTATCTTTTCCTCCCTGTCTTTCATTTCCATTTGTTTTCTTTGAAGCGCTGACGCAAGCTCCTTCTCCATTTCTTTGCTGGATTCCATTGCTGAAAGCTGCTTTTTCTGCAGCGCTTCAAGCTCCTCTATGCGGGCCGCTGCCTCCCGGAGGCGCTCCCTGTTGTCTTTAAGCGACTGCTCCAGGGCGGCCATCTGTAAGTCTTTATCGGCGACCTGCTTCTTCATTTGTTGCAGCGTTGATATATCGTTCTCTTCCTGGAGAGTAGAAAGCTCCGCCGTTATACGTTCGGCCTGATTTCCAAGCTTGACCTGCTCCTGGCGGATATTTTCAAGTTCCTCATTATTTTTGGCGCGGGTATCTTCCAGGCCTGCAACCCGTTCCTGGAGCTCTTTTAAAGATTCGCTTTTAATAAGGCTCTTTTCAGCCCTGTGCTTTTTTTGTTCACCGATCAGGTCCAGCCTGGACTGGTGTTTTTCGCGGTTGTCCTTTTTTTGGCGAAGCTCTTTTTCAACACCATGCAGCTCATCCAAATAGCGGTCATGGAGCCGCCCCGCTTCACTGATATTCCCGGCCAGCCCATCCAGGTTGTTTTTTTTCTCTTCCAGCAATTCTCCTGCTTTTTTCAGCCTCTTTCTGGTCCTTTCCAGCTTCTGTTCATTTTGCCACCACTGCAGCAGAAGTATCTGTTCATTAACTTTCTTTAGCTGTCTCGACAGCTGCTCATACTGCCGCGCTCGCTCCGCGTCCATGGAGAGAAGGGCCTGCTGGTCCTTTAACTCGGCCAGCAGATCTTCGATGCGCATGAGGTTCCTGTTCATTTCCTCGAGCCTGGATACGGCAGTCTTTTTCCTCTGCTTGTACTTGAGTATCCCCGCTGCTTCTTCAAAAAGCTCCCGGTGTTCCTCCGGCCGGCTTCCGACCAACTGTTCAATTTTGCCCTGCCCGATCAGGGAGTATGTTTCCGTACCGATGCCGGTGTCCAAAAACAGCTCTTTGATTTCCCTGAGCTTGCAGGCGTTTTTATTTATATAGTATTCTCCTTCACCGGAACGATACATCCGCCTGGTAACGGCCAGCTCCCTGTAATCAACAGGCAGGTATTCATCGGCATGGTCCAGGACCAGGGAGACTTCGGCATAGTTCAGGGGTTTTCTTCTGCCGGTTCCGCTGAAAATGAGCTCTTCCATCCTGGCACCGCGCAGCACTTTTACACTCTGCTCCCCGAGGGCCCAGCGTATGGCATCAACCAGGTTGCTCTTGCCGCAGCCGTTTGGTCCAACCACAGCGGTAATTCCCCCGGAAAAATGCAGCTCCATTTTTTCAGGAAAGGATTTAAAACCGGTAACTTCAAGTGATTTTAAGTACATCAGGCTCACTCCCGTTCCCGCAGGCCGGCACAGTTCATCAAGAAAAAAAGCCGCTTTCCAGGCCTAAAACGTTCCAGGCTGCTTCAGCGGCTGCCTGTTCCGCTTCTTTCTTGCTTCTTCCTTTTCCCCGTCCCAATTCCCTGCCGGCAACTTTCACTGCCGCCTCAAAAGTTTTATCGTGCGGCGGCCCTGACTCCGCAGCAATGGTATACACCGGTGTTTCCCCGGTTAAAGACTGGCATGTTTCCTGGAGCACGGTTTTGTAATCAACCATTGCAATACTACCTTCTTTGACCGCATCCAACACCGGGGCAAAGAGCTTTAAAATTTCTTTTTTAGCCCGTTCATAACCCGTATCCAAAAAAAGAGCACCGATCAGTGCTTCAAGGGCATCCGCCAGCAGCGACGGCTTCCGGGAACCACCGCCAAGAGCTTCCCCTTTTCCCAGCCTGATGTACGCTCCCAAGTTATACTCTTGAGCAAGCCGGGCCAGGGAAACCTTGTTTACCAGGTGGTGACGCATAACGGTCAGCTTTCCCTCGGAACAGTGGGGAAAAGTTTTAAATAAATATTCTGAAACAGCAAGCTCCAGCACTGCATCTCCCAGGTACTCCAGCCGCTCGTTATTTGGAGTTTTCTCCAGTTCGTAAGCAAAGGAGGCGTGTGTCAAAGCCTCCCGGTAGAGTTCCAGGTTTACAGCAGGCCAACCCAATTTGTGCAGGAGTTCAGCTGTCTTATCAAATTTCACTGCCGATCATTCTTTTCCATTGTTTCAACATCTTCAACCTTTTTAACAACAAGGCAGGCATTCGTTCCCCCAAAGCCAAAAGAATTGGACATGGCTACTTTTATATTCCGCTCCAGGGACTCATTCGGTACATAGTTGAGGTCACATTCCGGGTCCTCGTACTCGTAATTAATTGTCGGCGGTATAACGCCGTGTTTAATGCTCAGGATAGTGGCCACCATTTCAACCCCACCGGCTGCCCCGAGGAGATGGCCGATCATTGACTTGGTCGAGCTGATAGCTATATTATAGGCGTGCTCTCCGAGCAGTCTCTTTATGGCCATGGTTTCAATCTTATCATTATAGTCAGTAGAGGTTCCGTGAGCATTGATATAGTCGACGCTTTCCGGGGCCAGTCCGGCATCGTCCAGGGCTCTCTGCATACACAGAAAAGCACCCTGTCCTTCAGGGTCAGGCGCGGTAACGTGATAACCGTCCCCTGACATTCCGTAGCCGACAATCTCGGCGTATATGGGCGCTTTCCTGGAAAGGGCGTGCTCGAGGGTTTCCAGGATGAGGACACCGGCGCCCTCGCCCATTACAAAGCCGTCACGCTTCAAGTCAAAGGGGCGGGAAGCTTTCTCCGGCTCATCGTTCCTGGTGGACATGGCCCGTGCTGCACAAAACCCGGCAAAAGCAATTGAGGTAACCGGTGCTTCGGCCCCTCCGGCAATTACAATATCGGCCTCTTTCCTCTGTAAAATGCGGAATGCATCGCCGATTGCATGTGTGCCGCTGGCACAGGCTGTTACAGGAGTATTATTGGGACCTCTGAGACCGTAAATGATCGATATATGCCCGGAAGCCATGTTTGCTATAAGCATGGGTACCAGGAACGGGCTTACCCGGCGAGGACCTTTGTCCAGGAGGATCTTGAACTGCTTCTCTATGGTGTCCAGGCCTCCTATACCGGAGCCTACTATCACACCAACCCTTTCTTTGTCCTCTTTCTCCAGGTCCAGCATGGCATCTTCCAAGGCCATCTGCGCAGCTGCTACTGCGAAGTGGGTAAAGCGATCCATCTTTTTAATGTCTCTTTTTTCCATGAAATCCTGGGGCTCGAAATGGTCAACAGTCGCAGCAATGCTTGTTGAAAACTCACGGAAACGCTCAATAAACCTGGCACCATTTTTACCTTTCTTGAGGCTCTCCCAGTAATCACTTGCACCGATACCGATAGGAGTAACTGCACCGATCCCTGTAACAACCACTCTTTTATTTCCCACTCACTTCACCTCGCCATAAGGGCTGTCTAGATAACTGTCCCGGATATGCCAGGGGAGGCTTCTTCTCGTCATTTAAGAGACTCGCTCCTCTATGTAATTGACGATATCGCCCACAGTTTTTATCTTCTCTACTTCTTCATCGGAAATCTCCAGGTCAAATTCCTCTTCCAGGGCCATTACCAGCTCGACAACATCCAGGGAATCAGCGTCAATATCCTCAAAAGTCGTATCCGGGCTTATCTTGTCTTCATCTACATCCAGTTGTTCAACAATTAGCGATTTAACTTTTTCAAACGTTTCCACCCTATCGTTCACCTCCCTCTGAAAGGCTACAGTTTAAATATTTTATAAGGAAATTCCTCCGTCCACGTTTATTACTGTGCCGGTTATATAGCCGCCGTTTTTGGCCAGGAACAGCACTGCTTCGGCAACCTCTTCCGGTTTGCCGAATCTTCTTAGAGCTATGCGGGAAAGGGCATTCTCCTTTAATTCAGGAGGCAGCTCGGCGGTCATTTCCGTCTCTATGAAACCGGGGGCTATGGCGTTCACAGTGATGTTTCTTTTGCCCAGCTCCCTGGCCAGCGACTTTGTAAAGGCGATTACCCCCGCCTTGGCAGCGGCATAGTTGGCCTGCCCGGAGTTTCCGGCTATGCCGGCTATAGAAGACATGTTTATAATTGTACCCCCGCTTTTTTGTTTCAAAAGCGGCTTTAAAACAGCCTTACAGCAGTTAAAAACCCCCTTCATGTTGGTATCAACTACTATATCCCAATCGTCCGGTTTCATTAAGGCCAGCAGGTTATCCCGCCTTAAACCGGCATTATTTATAAGTATATCAATTCTGTTAAATTGGTCAAGGGTGGCTTTGACCAGGCCTTCACAGTCGGAAAACGACGTTACATCGGCCTTGACCAGCAAACCCTTCCCTCCGGCTTCCTGTATCTTTTCCAGTACTTCCCCGGCGGCATTATCGTCATGCCGGTAATTTATCGCCACCGCGGCCCCTTCTCCGGCCAGTGCCAGGGCGATCTCTCTACCTATCCCCCTTGAGGCACCGGTTACTATGGCCACCTTTCCCTGCAGGGTCATTTTCTTATACCTCCTCCAGCAGTTTAAACAATCTTTCCAACGTCTCCTCGTCTTCTATATGTATGGAATGCACACCCCTGCATATTTTTTTCATAAACCCGGTCAGCACCCTTCCAGGCCCAACCTCTATAAAGAGGTCGTACCCGCTTTGCAGCAGCAGGTTCATGGAATCTTCCCATAAAACCGGCCGGGATACCTGCTTTATCAACAGCTCTTTAATCTCTTCAGGGCTGTTTACGTAGCCGGCGGTAACATTTGCTACAAATGGTACCGAAGGAGCTTTTATATGTACTTTTTCCAGCAGCGAGGCCATCTTTTCCTCCACCGGCTTAAGCAGTGCGCAGTGAAAAGGGGCGCTTACTGAAAGCATCATGGCGCGGGCCTTTCTTTTTTTGGCCAGGCGGCAGAGCTCCTCCAGCGCTTCCCGGCAACCGGAAACAACTGTCTGGGCAGGGCAGTTATAATTTGCCGGCTCCACCAGGCCGATCGAAGAAACCTCCCGGCAGAGCTCTTCAACCTCTGCGGCGTCCAGGCGCAGTACGGCAGCCATTCCCCCTTTACCGGCAGGGACGGCTTCCTGCATATAGCGGGCTCTTTTTTGAACCAGGGGTAAAGCTTCGCTGAAATCAATAGCACCGGCGCACACGAGGGCCGAATATTCCCCCAGGCTCAGCCCGGCCACACCTTCCGGCAGCAGCCCCTCTTCCTTTAAAGCTGTAAATATGGCCACGCTTGTAGTCAGGACAGCAGGCTGCGTCACTTCTGTCTGGCGCAGCTCTTCTTCATTTCCCTCAAATATAATGCTGCTGATGTTGTAGCCGAGAACATCATCGGCTTCACGGAAAACTTCTCTGGCAACGGTATAACGCTGTGCAAGCTCCCTTCCCATTCCAATATACTGGGCGCCCTGGCCCGGTAAAAGAAAAGCACACTTTGCCACAGGCACTTCACCTGCCTTTTTTTATACTACCATTCCAGTAAAGCCGCCCCCCAGGTAAGCCCCGCACCAAAAGCTACCATGGCAATAAGATCACCGCTTTTTATTTTCCCCTCTTCAACAGCCTCATCCAGCACTACCGGGATAGAAGCTGAAGACATGTTCCCGTAACGCTCGATGTTAATCAGTACCTTGCTCAAATCTATCCCCAGCCTCTTGCAGGCAGCTTCGATAATGCGCATATTGGCCTGATGCGGTATCAGGTAATCCAGGTCCTGCGGGCTTTTGGCACACATTTCGAGGACCTGCTGTGTGGACTCGGCCATTATTTTTACAGCAAACTTGAAAATTTCAGGCCCGTTCATTTTGACATAGTGCAGCCTCTTTTCGACAACCATCCCGCTGGGTGGAAGGCGCGTTCCCCCGCCGGGTATGTAAAGAAGTCCGGCCTTGCTGCCATCTGAAAACATCCTCGCGGCTTTAAGCCCGCCGCTTCCCTTGGCTTCCTTTACAACAACGGCGCCCGCCCCATCGCCGAAGAGGACGCAGGTATTGCGGTCCTGCCAGTCGATGATGGGAGAAAGTATGTCCACTCCAATTAGCAGAATGTTTTTGGCCGAACCCGTCTTGATAAATTTATCGGCTACATGCAGGCCGTACAAAAAGCCGGTACACCCGGCAGCCAGGTCAAAGGCGAAGGCATTATAGGCGTTCAGCTTGGCCTGTACAAGGCAGGCCGAAGAAGGAAGGGGCTGGTCGGGTGTTACCGTGGCTACTATGAGCAGATCTACATCCTCGGGGCGCAAAGCAGCCCTTTCCAGGGCCAGGCGGGCAGCAGATACAGAAAGGTCCGCATTGGTCTCGGAAGCATTAACCATGCGCCTTTCCCTGATCCCGGTCCTGGTCCTGATCCATTCGTCGTTGGTATCGACTATTTCTTCAAGGTCCAGGTTCGTTACCCGTCCAACGGGCAGAGCCCTTCCAGTGGAAACAATCGCAGCAGCCTTCTCGGGCTTCATTGCCGCCCACCCCTTCTAATTATTCTGCCTCAGTGCCTCTTCAATTTTTTCGTTGACATTCTTTTTTACCAGTGGATAAGCCTGTTTTAGCAGGGCCTGGTAAATGGCTTTTTCCCTGGAATCACCGTGGCACTTGATACAGACTCCTCCCACGCCGATCAGAAGTGCGCCCCCATACTCGGTCTCATCCAGCTTGGAACGCGCTCTTTTAAAAGCGGAACCAAGCATGGTGGAGGCTATCCTTGCCTTGAAATCTTTGCGGATCTCCTGGCGCAGGTAGGCAAACAGGTCTCTCGATACGCCCTCAATGGTTTTTAAGAGCACGTTTCCAACGAAACCGTCGCAAACTATAACATCGGTCACGTTCTGGAAAATTTCCTTCGCCTCCACATTGCCGGCAAAACCACTGACGTGTTCCTTAAAAACGCCGTAAGCGTTTTTTGCATTTGCATTGCCCTTGTTCTCTTCGCTGCCGACGTTCAAGAGAGCCACCCGCGGCGATTCCCTTTCCATCACTTCCCGGGAGTATATTCTCCCCATCAAGGCATATTGAACCATGTGCTCCGGTTTTGCGTCCATATTTGCACCAACATCGAGTATAACCGCTCCCTTGCCGCCAAAGGTCGGTATTATTGTCAGCAGGGCGGGGCGCTTGATCCCGCTCATCCTCCCCAGGAAAAGCAGCCCCCCGGCCATCAAAGCACCGGTATTTCCGGCACTTAAAACGGCATCGGCCTCGCCGTGACGAACCAACTGCATGGCCACGACCATGGATGCTTTCTTTTTCCGCCTGATAGCCAGCCCGGGGTCCTCATCATTACCGATATTCTCGTCGGCATTTATTATTTTAATGCGGCTGGAGTTAATTTCCCGGTCCACGCTCTGGAGTATCGCTCTCTCCGGGCCGACCAGCAATACTTCAATATCATCCGATTTGTTTACGGCTGTTAGTGCACCTTTGACTATCTCTGTGGGAGCATAATCACCTCCCATGGCATCTACAGCTACGCGTAACATGCTCCCCATCTCCTTTTCCCTCTGTAACGATGTCTTCAGACCGTAAATAAAAGAATTCCCGGGTCTTTTGTATAAAAACCCAGGTAACGGCAGTAAAACGATTATTTGGCCTTGACAATTATTTCTTTTCCTTTATAATACCCGCAAGCCGGACAGACGCGGTGGGGCAACCTGGGCTCATGACACTTCGGACACTCGACAAGCCCGGGAGCTGACAGCTTCCAGTTAGCCCTGCGTTTATTTCTTCTTGTCTTTGACGTCCTTCTCTTTGGAACAGCCACGCTAGACACCTCCTTAGTTAAGAGACAGGCAATTAAGACACAGGCCCCTTAAAAAACCTCCAAGCGCTGTTTATACTGGCATCGTTTCAGTTTAATCGTTTTATTCCTTCTTAATCTGCTGCAGCATTGCCCAGCGGGGATCTGTGCTTTTCTGCCGGCAGCTGCACTCTTCTGTATTCCTGTTTACCCCGCAGGCAGGACAGAGGCCCCTGCAGTCTTCGCTGCACAGCATCCTTAAAGGCATGGACATGATAACCAGTTGGCGGAAATATTCTTTCAGGTCGAGCATATCTCCACTGAAGACAAAGCCTTCGCCATTTTGACCATCTGTCCTGGCCATGCCTTCTCCGGGCTCGCCGATTCCCTTTAGCTGGGTAAACTGATCGTATAATTCTTCTTTTAACACCAGGACAATCTTTTCCAGGCAGCGGCTGCATTCCCCCCCGATCTCCACAAGCCACTTCCCCTTAATCAAAACCCTGCGGGGGACATAGGCGGCTTCCAGCTGGACATCCAAAAAAATAGTGTCGTTGTTTTTGACAATCTCGTTACCAAAAGACCCCAGCTCTGTCCTGGTATTATAAGAGAGGAATTTCCCTTCTACCTTCTTCAGTTCCGAAATATCGAGCTTCATATTTTCCCCTTCCTTAAAAGGCCAAGGTTAATTATAAAGACAATTAACTTTCTTGTCAAGAATTTACTTTGGAACAGCTTCAATAAGTGACACCGTCAATACCTTCTATACTTTGATCTGCAAAAGAGACAATGATACGGTTGGGAACACAGACGATGCTCTGGTAGTTCCTGCTTATCCAGCCCGTGTGGGAGCATATCCCCCTGGGGCAGTGCTCCGGGTCAATGGGAAGCATGCGGACCCTCCCTTCACTTATCTCAAGAGTGGCGTGATGTTCACCGCCATCTCCAAAGGGAATCTTAACGGTATGCTCCGTCTGCTCGTTAAACGATATTTCTTTGACAAACACGTTGTCAACATAAACGGTAATATATCTCTGCTCAGCCCCTGCATCCAGTCTCAGGTTTACAACAAAACCGGCCAGGCTCACGGACAATATAAGGGCTATAAAGAATTTATCAAAAAAAGTTACTTTCATTGTATATACCACCCTCTTAGTAAATTATAGCCCAAATTGCTTATTAAAACAACATACCAGGCAGGGGCGCGTGAAATTGGTGGAATTAAACTGTACTATCCTTTTCTGGGCCAATCCTGCTATCCCGCTCTGCACCGGGTATTCTCATCACATCAGGGAAAGAATTCCTGCTCACGGGTAAATGGCCGCAGTACAGATAACTTTTGCCCGCGGAGTTATACTAGAGCCGTCCAGGTAAAAAATAAAACAGACGCCGTAGCTGAAAGAAGGAAAGCTTAAAATGCACTTCGGTATGCAGACCGCGCTGGCGGCATCCCCGATACTGGTAACAATATACCTGATGGTTTTCCGGGAGTGGCCTGCCAAAACAGCGATGCCCGCAGCATGGATTACGGCAGCGGCTGCGGCCCTGGGCTTCTGGAAAATGGAGCCGGTCAGGGTGGCGGCCGCAACCGTCGAAGGAGCGCTCCTGGCAGTTAATATATTGATCATAGTCTTTGGGGCCATCCTCGTCCTGAATACGCTCAAAATAAGCGGAAGCCTGGCTGTCATAAACAGGGGTTTTCACGGGATAACAACGGATCGCCGCATCCAGGTAATCATTATCGGGTGGCTTTTTGGCTCCTTTATTGAAGGTGCTGCCGGATTCGGCACCCCGGCCGCGCTGGCGGCACCATTAATGGTAGGACTCGGTTTTCCTCCCCTCGCCGCCGCCATGATTGCCCTCGTCTGTAACAGCACCGCTGTAACCTTCGGCGCTGTTGGGACGCCGATAAATGTTGGCATCAGGGCGACCATTAAGGGGCTTCTGCCCGAAGGCGCTGCCATGGATGCATTTTTACACGAAGTGGGCGTGCTATCGGCTCTTTTCCATACCTTCACCGGCACATTTATCCCTCTTCTGGCCATCGTCATGATGACCTACTTTTTCGGTGAAAACAGGTCCCTTCGAGAGGGCCTCAAAATCTGGCCCCTGGCCGTCTTCGGCGGCCTCTCCTTTACCCTCCCCTGTACTGCGGTGGCCTATTTTCTGGGCCCTGAACTGCCCTCTGTCATCGGCGGCCTGGCCGGCCTGGCCATAGTAACCGCAGCTGTTTCAAAAAAATTCCTTGTCCCCCCGGAAAACTGGGACTTCCCTCCCCAAAACTGCTGGGAAGAAGGCTGGGGCAAAGTGGTGCAGCTGGAAACGGGGGCAACCGGTGGAGAAAAAAGGATGTCACTGCTGCTGGCCTGGACGCCGTATATAATAATCGCCATTTTACTGGTTATCACGCGTCTCCCGGCCCTGGGACTGCAGGAACTGCTAACTGGCGTTGTCTTGAAATGGGACAATATTCTCGGCCAGGACGATGTAAGCTATACCCTGGAGCCGCTCTACCTGCCTGGAATACTGCCATTCACCCTGATAGCACTGCTTTCTCTTTTTTTGCACAGGGTCAGCCTCAAAAAAAGCGGGGCGGTCTTGAAGCTTACACTGGCCCAGCTCCTGCCTGCTGCCGCCGCCCTCGTATTTACCCTGAGTATGGTGCGCATTCTTGTCCACTCCGGGATCAACCAGGCCGGCATCGAAAGCATGCTGCTGACCATGTCCATATTTGCCTCGGGCATTTTTCAGCAGTCCTGGCCCCTGGTAGCGCCGATGGTTGGAGCGCTGGGAGCTTTTGTTTCCGGAAGCAACACCGTATCAAATATCCTCTTTGGAGGGTTTCAGGTCGGGGTTGCTGAGAACCTGGACATTTCCCGCAGCGCAGTGCTTGCACTGCAGGCTGCCGGCGGGGCCACGGGCAACATGATCGCTATTCATAACGTGGTGGCCGTTTCCACAATTGTCGGTATACTGGGCAGCGAAGGGATAATAATCAGGAAAAACCTGCTGCCCGCTTTTCTTTATGCCACCGCAGTGGGTCTGGCAGGCCTGATAACCGTATACCTGTTCCTGTAAGCAGCATGCCGCTTTCACGACCCCTCTAAACTTTTTTCCTTTGGCATTGTTTTAAATCATTTGCATGAAAAGGTCTGGTCAAAAGCGGCCTGTTCGGATAAAATGATTTTACAAAGCAGGCCAGCTGAAAGGAGAAAGCGGGGTTATGATACTGAGGAAGGCCACGATGAAGGATATCGAAGCGATATCTTCCCTGATAAATTACTATGCGGACAGGGGCCTCATGCTTCACCGCACAATCCCTTCCCTGTACCAGAGAATCAGGGATTATATCGTCGTGGAAAAGGACGGCGCTGTTATCGGTGTCGGGGGACTGCATGTTTTATGGAAAGACCTGGCAGAGATATGCTCCCTGGCCATTCACCCCGACCGTGTTAACAACGGCCTTGGACAGGAGCTCGTGGAAAGATTAACGCGGGAAAGCAGGGAGCTGCAGATAGACAGGGTTTTTACGCTGACCTACCAGCCGGGCTTTTTTGAAAAATGCGGGTTTACCTATATTGACAAGGAAAGCCTGCCGCAAAAGGTCTGGACAGAATGTATCAACTGTACCAAGTTCCCCAACTGTGATGAAATAGCAATGATAAAGATCTTGTAACTGTACCTGCCGGGGAGCCGGGCAGGGCATCCCGGGGGGCTACCGTTTTTGAAATTGAGCGGACACCGTAGTGATAAGGAGATGTGCACAATGGTCTGGGACAGCAGCAGAATACTGGCAATTGACATAGGCGGAGGGACTCAGGACATCCTCATCTACGAAGAGGAAAGGGAACCGGAAAACTACAGCAAACTGGTCCTGCCTTCTCCAACTTCCATCATCGCCGCAAAAATTCGCCGCGCCACGCAAAGCGGTAAAAACATTCACCTCAGCGGCGGTATCATGGGCGGCGGGAGCTGTGTCAGGGCCATTCGCAATCACTTGAAAGCCGGCTACAGGGTTACCTCTGAACAGGAGGCGGCGAAAACGATCAAGGACGACCTCCGCAAAGTAACGGAGATGGGTATAACAATAACAGGTGAAGCCCCACCGGGCAGCGTGGTACTGGATATGAAAGATGTAGATACCAAAACGCTGCAGCATGCCCTGGAACCTTTTGATATCAAGCTCCCACCTGTTACAGCAGTGGCGGTCCAGGACCACGGTGAAGCCCCCGCCGGAACAAGCAACCGCTATTTTCGCTTCCAGCACTGGAAAACTTTCCTTGAAGAGGGAGGGGATATCACCGGCCTGGTATATTCCTCCCCGCCGCCCTACCTTACACGGATGAAGGCGGCACAAAAAGCGGTACCCCGCTCCATAGTAATGGATACCTGTGCCGCCGCTCTTTGGGGAGGCCTTTCAGACAGCCTTGTTAAAGAAAAGCATCCTTACGGCATCGTCCTGGTAAACATTGGCAACCAACACACATTTGCCGCGCTGCTGAAGGACTTTCGGGTTTACGGGCTTGCCGAACACCACACCCGCTTCATGGACTCAAGCAGGCTCTGCAGCCTGGTTGAGAGGCTGCGAAATGGAAACCTTACTCATGAAGAGGTCTATAACGATGGCGGTCACGGCTGCTGCATTGTCAAAAACGACCTGAAAGGCTTTCAGTTCGTTGCTGTTGCAGGGCCCCGGCGCGGCCTGGCCATGGGGCTGGGCTACCATTTTATCAACCCGCACGGCGATATGATGATGACAGGCTGCCACGGGCTGGTAGAAGCTCTAAAAAATACAGGAATGTAACGGCTAGCGGGCTGCCGTGCCGGAAAGCATTCCTTAAGGACAGGCTGGCCAAAAGGGCAAGCCGAAATTCCGCTAAAAAGGGAAATAACTGTAAAAAGGCGTCTCGCTTGTATGTGAATTGATACAGGACCACAGGACCGCAGGACCGCACCGGCAGGTGTTATGTAATGGATCTGACTGCACTGCTCGCCGGTTTGTCCGCAGAGACTGCTGATACGGCACTTCTCTAGCTCTTTTCCTTTATTTCTCTTTCTTTCTTTCTCTTTCCCTTCTTTCTCTTTCCCTTCTTTCTTTAGGCGGTATTACCACCTGCACGGCGGCATCTACGTGGCACCGGGGACACCAGAAGTATCTCCACCTTTTGCCCTTACCGGGAGGACTGATCAGGGCTTTAAAAACTGACATGCTGAAAACAAACCCGCAGTTCGTACAGCGATAGTAGAGGTTGCCGATGATCTGCCTGACCAGGAAAACAAGGTACAGCACGGACAGCAGCATCCAGATGATCACACCGGGGGTTCCCAGGGGTAATAGAAGGTTTCCCCCACCAACAAGCAGGAAGACAAAAATGGCAAGCAGTAATAATGTTCGCAGAAGCACTCTTTGGGCAGGCTCTTTTTTTTCAGTCACCTTGAGCATCTCCCCTTTTACATATTTATTGTAATTGCTCAGGCCTGTAAAGCAGGGGGACGGTTCCATCGTCTTCCCTGGCGGACCTTCGCTACGCTACGGCATCGTTCGCATGGGGACATTCCTCTGCAAGAGGTGTGTCCCCTTTCCTTAATCCCGTCCCATTTTTTCAACAATGGCGCGGGCCATTCCCGAAGTTGTAGCTTCCCCTCCCAGGTCGTAAGTAACATTTTTACCCTCGGCCAGGACCATGGCGAGCGCCTTTTCAATCCTGTCAGCCACCTCTTCTTCTTTGATGTGCCTCAGCATCATAACAGCGGAGAGTATCATCGCCGTAGGGTTAACCCTGTCCTGCCCGGCATACTTGGGAGCACTGCCGTGCACCGGTTCAAAAAGGGCAATCTCATACCCTATATTGGCGCCGGGAGCAACTCCCAGCCCCCCTGCAAGGCCGGCACATAAGTCGGAGATAATATCCCCGTAAAGGTTGGGCATAACCATGACGTCATAGATTTCCGGCTTTATGACCAGCTGCATACACATGTTATCTACAATACGGTCTTCAAATTCTATTTCCGGGTAGTCCCTGGCCACGTCGCCGGCCACACTTAAAAAAAG
>PWRZ01000214.1 GCA_003563385.1 Syntrophomonadaceae bacterium | reverse complement strand
ATTGAAAATTTTTCACACTGTGTAAAAGTACTTTATTACGCCAAGTTTGAGACAATTGTGGGGATCATTCCTTATTTTAAATCGATGGTCAAAGTAGGGATGTGCTGTTTTCAAAAGGTAATTTGCAAAGTCTGAGGTCCCTGTATTTCCTGTGTGCCGCTGTAGATGTTAAGGTGACGCTGTAAAAGGCCGGTAATAATTTCGGGACACATCAATAATTTCGGGACACATTGAAAATTATTCGGGTGACAGGTACCCCGTCCCTCTGTCACCCCCTGCCGGTAAGGGAGGTGACAGGTACCCCGTCCCCTTGTCACCCTGTCACCCTCGGGAGTATCTGAGGGTGACAGGTACCCCGTCCCCTTGTCACCCTTGTCACCCTGTCACCCCTGTCACCACCTGCAGCTTTGCTGCAGCTTCAGGGGCCGGGACCGCCAAAAAAGCGGAGCACTTTATAGCCGGATGCGGGATCTAAGGTGTTAAATGATCAAAAATAGTAAATGATATTATTTGATCAATGCTGCGCTGCGGTTTTTTTATGAGTGACACAGGAGGGTCAGCAAATTGCAGGAGTTGTTTCTGGGTGTTGATGTTGGTTCTGTGAGCACGGGTATGGTTCTTTTGGATGAAAAAAATGATGTTGTTCTTGATCTTTACCTGCGAACTGGTGGAGAGCCGGTAAAAGCGGTACAGGAGGGTCTTAGAAAGATAGAAGAATACTGCCGGGGCCGCTCCGTAGAAATTTGTGCCGTTGGCACTACCGGAAGTGCCCGGTTTCTAAGCGGCGTGATATTGGGAGGTGATGCGGTAAAAAATGAGATTACCTGCCATGCCATGGCCGCACTGCATATTATTCCCAAGGTACAAACGGTTATTGAAATAGGGGGGCAGGACTCCAAGATTATTCTTTTACGTGACAGGATGGTTGTTGATTTCGCTATGAATACTGTTTGTGCGGCAGGAACGGGCTCTTTCCTGGACCACCAGGCTGAAAGGATGGGTATAGCAGTAGAAGAATTGGGCAAACTGGCCCTGGCGAGTGAAAACCCCGTTCGTATTGCCGGGAGGTGCTCTGTTTTTGCAGAGTCCGATATGATTCACAAGCAGCAGGTTGGCCATGCAGTACCCGAAATTGTGGCCGGGCTTTGTGACGCCCTGGTGCGCAATTACCTGAACAATGTCGGTAAAGGAAAAGAAATACTGTCTCCTGTAATATTTCAGGGCGGGGTGGCGGCCAATGCCGGCATAAAGGCCGCTTTTGAAAAAGCCCTCGGGATGACTGTGATTGTACCGCGTTATTACGGTGTAATGGGAGCAATAGGAGCAGCACTGCTGGGGCGGTCCAGTGCTGAAAGTGCCGGTATTACAAAATTCAGGGGCTTCGCGGTCTGCGAACTGGAATACAAGACCGCCAGCTTTGAGTGCAGGGAGTGTTCCAACTGCTGTGAAGTTGTTAATATATCGGTAGACGGGGATGTACTGGCACGCTGGGGAAGCCGCTGCGGGAGGTGGGAGGGATTCCAGGAAACAGGGTAGAAGGCGGGGAATGCCTTCAGGGCAGCAATTATTTTCACACCCATTTGACGAAATAATGCAATTCAGCTTCTCTCCTGCATAACCTCGTAGTTCTTGCAGGAATTACTATTATTGTGTCGAACAAATTAATAACCGCTTAATTTATCCTGTAAAAAAACGGGGGGATGAAGGTGAAGCCCAACAACGACTTGGGACGGCGGATCAGGGCGCTGAGAAGGCTGAAAAGAATGACCCAGCAGCAGCTGGCTGAACGGCTCAGTCTCTCTGCCAGCCAGCTTAGCAATATAGAGAGGGGTTTAAAAGAACCAAAACCGGAGCTTATCGAAAAGATGGCTTTTGCCCTGGATGTCCCCCGGGAAGAATTTTTTGTTGTCTCGGAGACGGCCAGGAGGCGTTCACTGCTCTAAAGTTATTTATTTTGTTTTTTTAAAAATAGTATTAAACTTTTAAGCTCTACCTGTTTTCTTAAAGGTGGAGCATTTTTTATTAATTTTATATTTGGGAGCCCCCGGGTTTTTTATGTTTAAAATGGCGGCAATTAAGGGAAACTTTAGTATGGTGAATACAATGAAGAGAGTTTTAAGTGTCAGCCTGGGGTCTTCCAATCGTGATCATACAGCATTGCTCAGCCTTATGGGAGAAAGCTTTATATTGCAGCGTACCGGCACAAATGGGGACCTGAAGAAGATGCTTCAGCTGGTTAAAGAAAATGACGGCCATGTAAATGCTTTCGGCCTTGGGGGAATAGACCTCTATATAGAGGCTTTGGGGCGTCGCTATATTATCCGTGATGCCCAGAAAATTGCTGCTGCGGCGAGGCTTACACCGATGGTAGACGGTTCCGGTTTAAAAAATACCCTCGAGCGGCGTGTCGTAAAACTGCTGCAGGAAGAGACTGATATTTTCGCGGTAAAAAGAAGGAAAGTGCTCGTTGTCAGTGCCATGGACCGTTTTGGCCTGGCACAAAGCATGGAGCTGGCCGGCTGCGATATGTGTTACGGCGACCTGCTCTTTACTTTAAAAATCCCTCTTTCATTGAAGTCACTGCGCACTCTATCTTACTGGGCCCGCGTATGTGCACCCGTTATTCGGCTGCTGCCCTTTTCGATACTTTACCCTACAGGAAAAAAGCAGGATAATGGCAGCCCTCGTTACCGGCACATTTTTTTAAACGCCGATGTCATTGCCGGAGATTTTCATTTCATCAGGCGATACATGCCCGAAGAGCTGCCGGGGAAAATAGTTATTACCAATACTGTTACAGCTGATGATATAGATATGCTCAAACAAAGAGGGGTGCACTTGCTGGTTACCACTACACCAGAGATAGAGGGGCGCTCCTTCGGCACCAACGTTATGGAAGCAATGCTGGTAGCATATACTGGTAGCAGAGGTGAATTAAACCCCGCGGACTATGAACTTCTTCTCGATAAACTGGATATTAAGCCGCGAGTGCTGCCGCTTCAACAGTGACAACCCTTTTTATAATAGCACATCCCCACTTTTCCATTGATATTACCTTTTAATTGGATTAGACAATATTAATCTACGGTAATATAAGGCACGATCTCCACAATTGTCTAAGACTTGTCGATGTCGATAAAGGACTTTTTGCACAGTCTGACCTCCCCATGCTTTATTTATTTGCCATAATTAAGGAGGTAACAGTTATTGCCAGCACTTAAAAGGGATAATTATCGTGCCCCGGTTGATTTTGCCTTTATACTGCACCCCCTTAAAGCGGAAGACCTGTTTAAAAAAATGCGCTTTATGCAGAGATGGCCTTTTGGCCTGGTAGATACTGTTTCCCGTATGCTTCCCCCCATTTTCGCTTCACGGATTGACGGGGTTAAATCTGCACACGGGAGTGTGGAAGGATGCTTTATCGGATTGGCCCTGACCCCGGAGCAGTTCCAGAAACTGCCCCCTGAGGTTGTGCTGCGCAAGATAATATCGGCGGGCAAAAAGGCTACCCGGACGGGGGCCAAAATTATCGGCCTGGGAGCGCTTACCGCTGTAGTGGGAGATGCAGGTATTACGGTGGCCCGCAGTCTTGAGACGGCCGTTACAACCGGTAACAGCTATACTGTGGCTACTGCTCTGGAAGGTACTGAAAAAGCAGCCCGGCTTATGGGTATCGACCCTCGCAGGGCCGAAGTTGCCGTCCTCGGGGCAAGCGGGTCTATAGGCGGTGCCTGTACCAGGATTCTGGCACGAAAAGCAAATTTCCTCACCTTGATAGCCCGCAACCGCGCCCCGCTGGAAAGGGTCGCCGATGCCATCTTTGATGAGACCGGCCTGGCGGTAAAGGTAACCGCCAATGTAAAAGAAGCGGTGCGCAAGGCCGATATCATCGTGGCGGTTTCAAGCACCGCGGAGAGCCTGATAGACCCTGAAGACCTCAAGCCGGGAGCGGTGGTATGCGATGTAGCCCGGCCGAGGGATGTATCATTAAGGGTTGCCCGGGAAAGGGACGATGTGCTGGTAATCGAAGGGGGAGTGGTGGAGGTTCCCGGGGATGTAAACTTTAATCTCGATTTCGGTTTCCCTCCAAAAGTGGCCTATGCATGCATGGCGGAGACAATGATCCTGGCCCTGGAAAAGCGCTATGAAAGCTACTCGCTGGGACGGGAGTTAACGGTGGCACAGATAGATGAAATAAAAGCTCTTGCCGCCAGGCACGGCTTCAAGTTGGCCGGTTTACGCAGTTTCGGAAAAGCTTTAAGCGCTGAAGATATTAACAAGATAAAAGATAGAGCGTTTAAAAAACAAAAAGAAATCGGGCTCAAGCCCGTGAATAATTTAAATTGACAAATGCTCCCCAATTGACTATAATGGTTTAAAAATTGAATGACACATTTTAGAAAATGCAAAGTGTCAGGCTGGACTTGGCACTTATTCTACTTTAATTTGAAACTGAAACTGAAGCTGCCCAGTCAGGTAGTATAAATGCTGCAGAGAAACATATAATTTTCCCGAAGGACCACCCTGCAGATCTGCTTTTAACTTAATATTAAAGGAGAGAAAAAGATGTCTTCCAAGGAAGTAGTGCTTACTCATAACGGGCTAAAAAAGCTGGAGGAGGAGCTGGCTTATCTTAAATCTGTGAGAAGACGGGAGGTGGCATCGCGTATAAAAACGGCCATATCTTTTGGCGACCTCAGTGAGAACTCCGAATATGAAGACGCCAAGAATGAGCAGGCCTTTGTAGAGGGAAGGATACTAACTCTTGAGAAGATGCTCCGTAATGCCCGCCTTATAGATAATGAGGGAACTGATAAGAAAAAAAACAAGGAAACGGTTGATTTCGGGTCTACAGTTACGTTGAAAGACCTTGATAGCGGAGAAGAACTTCAATTTACCATAGTTGGTTCAGCGGAGGAGGACCCGTCCAAGAACAAGATTTCCAACGAATCGCCGGTAGGGATGTCCATTTTCGGGCTGCCTGCCGGTGCAATGGTTGAAGTTAAGGTGCCGGCGGGGATGATAAGCTACAAAATAGTGCAGATAGATTAATGCAGAGAAAAGGGGTACCAGTGTTATGGTTCTTGAACACCTCAGTGACCAGGCGCTCATACGCCGGCAGAAGCTTGGAGAACTGCAGCAGAAGGACGTGGAACCTTACGGTCAAAAGTATCCTGTCACGCATAAGACCAGCGAGGTAATACTCCACTTCAGGGAACTGGAAGAAGAGGGGACCGCAGCCAGTGTATACGGCCGTATAATAAGCAAAAGGGGCCACGGGAAAGCCAGCTTTGCCCATATTGAGGACGGTTCGGGCCGGCTGCAAATTTACCTGAGGGAAGAACAGGTGGGCAGTGACCAGTATAACCTCTATCAACTCCTCGATATCGGGGATATTATTGGGGTAACCGGGACTGTTTTTAAAACCAGAAAAGGCGAGATAACTGTCAATGTATCTTCGTTTCGTCTTCTTACGAAGTCGCTGCGCCCACTGCCCGAAAAATGGCACGGCCTGAAGGATGTCGAACTGCGCTACCGGCACCGGCACCTGGACTTGATGGTAAACCCCGAAGTACGGGAGGTGTTCATAACCCGCAGCAGGATCATTCACATGATCAGGGAATTCCTTGTCCAGAGGGGTTACCTGGAGGTGGAGACCCCGGTCATGCACACCGTAGCCGGTGGGGCCAGTGCCCGGCCTTTTATTACCCACCATAATGCCCTGGGCATTGATCTTTACCTGCGCATTGCCACGGAGCTTCATTTAAAAAGGCTCATCGTGGGCGGCATTGAAAAGGTCTTTGAGCTGGGGCGTATTTTTAGAAACGAGGGTCTTTCCACCAGCCACAACCCCGAATTTACATCCGTGGAGATTTACGAAGTAAATGCCGATTACGAAGACATGATGGACCTTACCGAGGAGATGATCACCTCCATTACCCGGGAAATACACGGGACACTCAAGCTGAATTACCAGGGGCGGGAACTGGATTTGACCCCGCCCTGGCCCCGCAGGGAACTTTCCGAAGTAATCCGTGAAATAACCGGTGTCGAATTTTCAGCCGTTCAGGGTGACGATGCAGCCCGCAAGCTGGCCGCCGAACACGGCCTGGAGGTAGATAAAGACTCCACAAAAGGGGAGATAATGTATACTTTTTTTGAGAAATACTGCGAGGACAAACTGTGGAATCCGCTATTTGTTAAAGACTACCCGGTGGAAGTATCTCCCCTGGCCCAGCGCTGTCGCGAAAATCCGCAGTTAACATACCGTTTTGAAACTTTCATTGCCGGCAAAGAAATAGCAAACGCTTTTACAGAGCTTACCGATTCCCTGGACCAAAGAGAGCGCTTCGTCCAGCAGGCCGAAAAGCGGGACAGCGGTGACGAAGAAGCGCACATGATGGACGAAGATTTCCTGGTGGTAATGGAGTACGGCATGGCCCCCACAGGGGGGCTGGGTATAGGGGTTGACAGGCTGGTCATGGTCCTTACCGACCGCCCCTCTATAAGAGACGTAATACTGTTTCCTACCCTGAGGCCGAGAGAGCAGCAGGCCGGCAGGCCTTAAACAGGGCTGCCCTTTATAGTTCTGCTTATTTCAAATAATGACAGCAGAAGTTTTTTTCTCCTGTTTTGTATGGTATAATGTTTATAAATAAATATGGAAATGATTAAGGGGGTTGAACTTTTTAAAAAAGGAGATTAACGATGAAAATATTGTTGGTTCAACCTCGTCCGGAAGACGGGGTCGGTTTCCCGAATCTTTCCCGTATAGAGCCCCTGGGCCTGGAGATCATCGGTGCAGCCCTGAAAGAATACAGGGACTACCAGGTACATATTCTTGATCTCTTCACGGAAAAAAAATTCCCCAAGCTTCTGCTCCGTCACAACCCCGATGTCATCGGTATCAGCTGTTCCTTTACTGTGGATGTCTTTCGCACCCTTTTCCTGAGCCGTATCATAAAAGAAAATCTGCCCGGGGCATTTGTTTTTGTGGGAGGACACCACGCCTCCCTACAGCCCGCCGATTTCGCCGTGCCCAGCATAGACGCCGTTGTTATCGGCGAGGGAGAAACAACTGTCCCAGAGCTTGTCCGCTGCCTGGACAAAAAAGATGATATTAGCTCGGTAAGGGGACTGGCCCTTTACGACCATGTTAAAAAGAAGCAGTTTTTTACACCGATGAGGTCCCTGTTGGAAGACCTGGATAACAGCCCGAAACCGGACCGCTCTCTGACGAAAAGATACAGGAGCCGTTATTTCCATGGTTTTAAAAGACCCCTGGCCACCGTGGAGACATCACGGGGATGTCCTTACCGGTGCATTTTTTGCAGCGTGTGGCGTTTTTACCGCAACACCATTCGCTACAAGAGCCCCGCCGTTGTGGCCGAGGAAATAAAGTCTATACGGGAAAAAGACATCTTTATTGTTGACGACAACTTTTTCAGCAGGCCGGCAAGATCCCTGGCCATTGCTGAAATGCTGGGCAGTCGACCGAAAAAGACCTATATAATCCAGGCGCGCTCCGATACCATAGTAAAGCATCCCGAACTGCTGGAGGCGTGGAGCGATTGCGGTTTAGACAGTATCTTTATCGGGTTTGAAAAAATTGACGCTTCCGGGCTGCAAGAGGTGGAGAAAAAGAACACCATTTACAACAACGAAAAAGCGCTGGAGATGGCGAGGGAAAAAGGAATCAGGGTTTATGCTTCTTTTATCGTTGATCCCGGTTTTAGCAACGATGACTTCAAGAAACTGGGGGACTACATCCGCCGCTGGAGAATTCGCTTCCCTTATTTTTCTGTGTTGACCCCGCTGCCTGGCACCAAGCTCTACGACCTTAGGGAAAAAGAGCTCACCACAAACAACTGGGAGCTGTTTGATTTTTTACACCCGGTGCTGCCGACCAAGCTGTCCCTGGAGAACTTTTACCAGGAGCTGACCAACCTGTATCGTTTGGGTTATACCGGTTCAGTTAATACTACTCATGCTCTGTTTATGCTGAGGGAGTTTTTAAGAACTCTCTTTCGCGATCACCACAGCGTCGAACACCTCTCCCGCGTTATTCGCGGATGCAAGATGATGGTAAGGCCCCATCATTACCTGGAGATGAGGATGAAGTAGATCCCCGGGAAAAATAAACACAGCCGGGGAAGCTGTGTAAATGCTAACTTTCCTTAGGAAAGCTGTTCCCTGCATTACGCAGGAGATTTACCGTCCCCGGCTGTAGTGTTAAGTATGCCCTTTTAATATAATAATATTCAGGGCGCCTTATTTTTGAAGCTGGTGTTATAATGTACCCACTTGCACACCTTTACTTTGCCCAAAAAGCTCTGCCAAAATTTGATCACACTGCTGTGCTCGGCAGTGTTTTTCCTGACCTCGTTATCGCCGGCGGCATCGAATGGCAGGAGAGCCATACGCTGGGAATGAAAATGTGGAAACATTTCCGGGGAAAGGGCCAGGAGCTGGTTAATTTTACCCTGGGGGTTATCAGCCACGGCGTCGAACCCCGCGGCCTGGATTATTACAGCGACGAGAAGTACGGCCGTTTTGAAAGGGGTTACTGTTATGAAAAGGCGAGGCCGCTCGTGGACAGCGTCGTAGAGGCGTGCAACATTTCATCCGAAGACGGCTGGTGGAAGGCGCACAATTTTATCGAAATGGGCATCGAGCTGTATATATTTGAAAGAAGGTCGGAGCTGCTTACAGTGCTGCAGGAGGCGCTCAGCAGGCAGGATATAATCTCATTTTTAAATACGGAGCTATCTGCCCTGCTGGGCAGGGAGAAAGAAGAGCTTGAAAAAGGCTTTATATTGTTTGAAAGTCTCTTCGCGCAGGAGGAACCCCTTGATGCCCGTGTCCTGGCCATGCGCTACCAGAAGCAGATCTACTACAGGCACAATATTGAATCCATCGACGTCGGCAGCTGCCGGAAGATAATTGAAAAAAGCCGCCTGCTGATTGAAGATGACATTGAAGATTTTTTTAACAGTGTCTGCGAGCAGATGGTTCCCGTCTGGAGGGAACTGGCGGAGCAATAACAGGAGAGACGAAGGCTGTAAAATGGCCGGACAGGCCGTCGGTGAAACTCCTGCCTCAAGATGATGATGAGCGGTTGTAATGCCGGGTCAGTCTTTTCAGCCTTGAGGCGGTCTCATCCTTAAGGGAGTGCGGCGGGAAACGCCAGCTCCAGTTTTCTCCTACGGTTCCGGGGGTGTTCATCCTGGCCTCGCTGCCCAGGCAGAGGATGTCCTGCAGGGGTATTATTACCATGGCGGCATCGCTACGCAGGGCCATCTCTATGTAATGCCAGCAAATTTCAGCATCGTTTTCTCTTTCGTTTTCATTTTTTTCACCGCTATAACCAACGCGGTGTTTTTTTCTGTGCCAGCCCAGTATGGTGTCGTTGTCGTGGGTTCCGGTATAAACTGCGGTTTCTCTCTCGTATAGTGGTAGGGCAAATTGTTCGCCCGGCCGTCCTTCCATGGTGAACTGCATAATGACCATGCCCGGAAAGCCGAAGCGGATCCTTAAGTCCTCCACCGGCGGGGTAATAAAGCCCAGGTTTTCTGCTATCACTGCTGTATCGCCAAGGCTGTCCCTGATACTTTTAAAGAACTTTTCTCCGGGACCCTTTACCCAGCGACCGTTGACAGCAGTCGTTTCTGTGCCGGGAACTTCCCAGTAAGTTTCAAAGCCGCGGAAATGGTCAATACGAATAATGTCTACCAGTTCGGCTAGCGTGCTGAATCTTTCTTTCCACCACCTGTAGCCGTCTTCTTCCATTAAATGCCACCGGTAGTGCGGATTTCCCCACAGCTGTCCTGTTTCACTGAAATAGTCAGGAGGCACGCCGGCCACTTTCAGGGGATTGCCTTCTTCGTCCAGTTCGAAAAGAGCAGGGTTGGACCATACATCGCTGCTGTCGTGTGAGACGAAGATGGGCAGGTCTCCTATTATCCTTATTCCCCTGCTGTTTGCGTAGTCTTTTAGTTCCTGCCACTGCTTGAAGAAGATGAACTGCAGGAAGCGGTGATAGTCAATTTCTAATGACAGTTCATCCCTGAACTGATGCAGCGCTTCTTTTTCTCGAAAGGCGATTTCTTTTTCCCAGCGGTTCCACGGCCGGCCGTGGAAGTATTTTTTCAGCGCCATGAAAAGGACATAGTCTTCCAGCCAGTTTTGGTTGCCGCTGCAGAACTCTTTGTATTCGCCGTTATGGCCCTGTTCGGAAAAACGGTGATATGCTTTTCTAAAAAGAGCTTCCTTGTATTCCTTAACCTCGTCGAAGTTTACCCTCTCCTGGGAAAACGACGGGGTCTTTTTGAGGTCCTCTTTTGTGATCAGGCCCTCTTCGAGAAAGGCCTCAGGGCTTATAAGCAGCGCATTGCCGGCAAAGGCGGAGAAGCACTGGTAGGGAGATTCCCCGTAGCCCGGGGGGTTGAGGGGGAGTATCTGCCACAGCTTTTGCCCGCTGCGTGCCAGGAAGTCAACGAAATCATAGGCCTCTTTGCCCATATCCCCAATGCCGTGCCGGGAGGGCAGCGAGGTCGGGTGAAGCAGGATACCGCTTTCCCTGCTTACTTCGGCATTGTCTCCCCAGCGGTCCTGCAGCAGCAGCTTTCCTTCCAGCGGGCCCAGTGAGATATGCAGCTTGCCCTTCTTTAAGGGCACCTCCCGGTAATCATCGAGGGGGTCTACAAGTTTATCGTCGCACCACTGTTTCAGGTCCAGGACAAGAGTGGTTTCTTTTTCCAGGTTCCGGTTGAGAAGGACAACGGCGGTGTTGTCCTTTTTTTTGTGCCCGAATACGTCCTGCCCGTCAGCTATGTTCCTGATGTAGCAGTAGAGATCTTCCCGGGCATGCAGTAAAGTCCAGCTGCCCGTACGCAGAATATCATAGTGGTTCCTGAGAGCGCTGAGCAGCCGGAACCAGTGCAGGAGGGCCTCATTTTCCCGTCCCCAGGGATAGGTGCAGCGGTTGAGGGGGTCTTCTCCGCCTTCCAGGTCGGCCTCATCGCCGTAATAGATGCAGGGGACTCCCGGCATAGTAAACAGCAGCAGCGAAAACAGCTTCAGCCGTTCCATCTTCACTCTTACCTTCTCCTCTGCTGGGAGATGGTCCGGTATCTCCTCGGACAGCACCGTCAGGATGCGGGGGACATCATGGCTGCCGGTCATATTCACGGTGCTGTAGAAGTGCTGGCGTGGATAGTTCTCGTAGAAGCTCATTATGGAAAGGTGGGTCATGGCGGCCTCTTTTCGGCCTGTCAAAAAGTCCATTACAGCCTGGCGCAGCGGGTAGTTTGTCGGCGAATCGAGCTCTTCACCAAGCAGGTATTCCCGCCTCACATCGTAGCTGACCTTGTTGGAGGCATCTTCCCATACTTCCCCGATGAGGACCGATTGGGGATCCAGTTCCTTCATAACACCGCGGAGATTTTTGATGAACTGGCCGGGCAGCTCGTCGACGACGTCCAGGCGCCAGCCCTTTATACCCATTTTATGCCAGTGCTTAAGGACGCTGTTTTCACCAAAGATGATAAAGTCCTGGTAGGAAGGTTCCAGCTCATTTGCGTTGGGCATTGTTTCTATGCCCCACCATGACTCATAGAGATGTGGAAATTCTATAAAGATGTACCAGGGGAAGTAGGGCGAATAGATGGACTGGTAGGCTCCCAGGGAATCATAGTTGCCTTCCTTGTTAAAATATATGCTGTCGCTGCCGGTGTGGCTGAAAACCCCGTCTAAGACAATGGATATGCCCATTTCAGCTGCTTCGGCGCACAGTTCGGTAAAAAGCTGGTTGTCGCCCAGCATGGGGTCGATATTGTGGTAGTCTGCGGTATCATACCTGTGGTTGCTAGGTGATTCAAAAATGGGGTTGAAGTAAATGACATTGATGCCCAACTTTTTTAGGTAGGGCAGCTTTTTACGCACCCCAGCAAGGTTCCCACCGAAAAAATCCCAGCGAACGACCCGCCCCGTTTCCAAGTCCCGAATATATACGGGCGAATTGTCCCAGTGGGAATGAAGGAGGCTGTTTTTCTTGGGGTTTAATATTTTGCCGTCTTCGGAATCGTTAAAAAAGCGGTCCGGGAAAATCTGGTAGATAACGGCGTTTTTAAGCCAGTCCGGTGTGGTCGAATCCGGCTTGTAAACGGTAACCTGGTATGAAAAAGGGTCGCTTTCGTAAATGCGGCCGCTGCCGCCAAGATTATCAGTGTTGTTGCCGTAAAAATAGGTTTTTCCTTTATGCTCAACGGCGAAATGATACCAGAGGAGGCCAGGGGAGGAGGAAGCAAAAAGGCCTTCTTCATAAAAAACAACCCGGTCTTTTTTTTCTCCGGGCATCATTTTTAGCTCTTCTTCGCGCAGTTCGCCATTGACCTCTCTAATGATCCGAAGAGCAACTGCTTCCGGGGCATAGTCGGCCTGTACTTTCAATCTCAAAGTAATCCTGGTATAACAAGGGACAGCCCCAAAAGGATTTCGATAGTGCCTGTCATGAGAGTTGTGAAATAGCTGCAGTTTTGACAATTGTTCACCTCGTTTAAGAATGAAGCATGGGGACGGTTCTCCTGCTTCATTTTTTTGAAGAGTGAAGCAGGAGAACCGTCCCCATGCTTCAGAAGAGGGAAGCAGGAGAACCGTCCCCATGCTTCATTCTTAGTTCCAGCTTGCTGTTATTTCACAATCAGCGGTTCCAGCTCCCATATTCCTGCGGCGTAATCCGATATAGTGCGGTCGCTGGAGAACTTGCCGGAGTGGGCTATATTTATGATGCACATTTCCAGCCACTTTTTCCTGTTACGATAAGTCCTGTCGATTTGCACCTGTGCATCGGCGTAGGAGGGGAAGTCCTTGAGCACGAAATACTTGTCATTGTTGGACAGCAGGCAGTCGTACAAGGTGCTGAACTCTTCCCACCCGCTGGCGTAGGTGCCGTCAACCAGCTGGTCCAGGACCGTTCTTATTCTCTGGTCACTGTGGTAGATGTCCATGGAGCGGTAGCCGCCGTAATAGTAGTAGTTCAGCACTTCGTCAGGTGAAAGGCCGAATATGAACATATTTTTGTTCCCAACTTCTTCTAACATCTCTATATTGGCCCCGTCCAGCGTGCCCAGCGTGACAGCCCCGTTCATCATCAACTTCATGTTACCGGTGCCGGAAGCTTCTTTGCTGGCAGTGGAGATTTGTTCGCTGACATCGGCTGCCGGTATTATTGTTTCTGCAAGCGAGACGCGGTAATTTTCCATGAAAATAACTCTTATTTTGTCCCTGACCCTTTTATCCCTGTTAATTACCCGTGAAACGGAGTTTATCAGCTTGATTATTTTCTTGGCCAGGTAATAGCCCGGTGCGGCTTTGCCGCTGAAAATAAATGTGCGCGGGTAAATGTCAAGGCCGGGGTTCTCCTGGAGCTGGTTGTAGAGGTCCATAATGTGCAGTATGTTGAGTATCTGCCTCTTGTAAGCGTGAATGCGCTTAACCTGCACGTCGAATATGGAGTTAACATCTACATCTTCCCCGTATTTATCCTTGATAATTTTTGCCAGCCAGGCCTTGTTCTGCTGTTTTATTTTGTCCAATTTTTCCTGAAAAGAAGCGTCTCTGGCATAAGGGAGCAGCTCTGCCAGGTCAGAAGGATGGGTTATCCAGCCCGGCCCGATTGCGTCGGTGATCAGCCTTGCCAGGGCCGGGTTTGTCTTCAGCAGCCAGCGGCGGTGAGTGATCCCGTTGGTCTTGTTGTTGAACTTCTGAGGGAAAACCTCGTAAAAATTTTTCATTTCGCGCTTTTTCAGTATATCGGTATGCACCTTGGCTACACCATTTACGCTGTTGCTGCCCACTATGGCCAGGTGAGACATTTTTACACGCCCCTCGGCGATAATGGCCATTTTGGATATCTTGTCCCACTCTCCGGGAAACCTGTTCCAAAGGTCCCGGCAGAACCTTTCGTTCAATTCATGGACGATCATGTAAATCCTCGGTAACAGGGACTTAAAAATATCCACCGGCCAGGTTTCCAGTGCTTCGACCATGGTGGTGTGGTTTGTGTACGATATGGTCTTGGTGGTCAAATCAAGTGCTTTGTTCCAGCTCAATCCTTCTTCATCCATTAATATGCGCATCAGTTCCGGTATAGCCAGGGTCGGGTGAGTGTCATTGATATGGATAGCCACTTTATCAGGAAGATCATTCAGATGATCGTTGTATTTTTTAAAGCGGCGGATAATGCTCTGCACTCCCGCCGAAACGAGAAAATATTCTTGTTTCAGCCGCAGCTCCCGGCCTTCGCGGTTTGTGTCATCAGGGTAGAGGAACTGTGATATCGATTCTATGGAATGCTTGTAGCGCAGGATATCCTGCTGGTTTTCGAAGACGGAGGTCAAAAAATCGAGTTGTTTTATCGCTGCTTCGGCGCTCCACAGCCGCAGGGTATTGACCGTCTTGTTGTGGTAGCCGGGGACGGGGATGTCGTAGGGGACCGCTATTACGGTATCATAATTTTCATGCCTGAATGACAGTTTCGCACCCTCCTGCTCCACTTTAACGGTGCCGCCCAATTTAACCTCCACGGCCTTTTCCGATTTGCGCAGTTCCCAAACGTTTCCTTCCTTCAGCCAGTATTCGGGAAGCTCCACCTGGTGACCCTCTATTATCTTTTGCTCAAAGAGACCGTAGCGATACCTGATCCCGCATCCGTGGCCAGGGAGGTTCATGGAGGCCATGGAATCCAGGAAACAGGCCGCCAGGCGGCCCAGGCCGCCGTTGCCCAGCCCGGCATCGGGTTCCTGGGGCTCCAGTTCGGAAAGCTCAATGCCAAGGTCCCGCAGCCCTTCTTCACATATATCCCAGATGCCCATATTGATGAGGTTGTTGCCGAGAAGCCTTCCCAGCAGGAACTCCATGGAGAAGTAATACACCTGTTTATGCCCGGTTTTCTTGTAACAGTTGTTGGTGGCGATCCAGTTTTTGGTCAGGTATTCGCGCACCATCGTGCCCAGGGCAATATATCTCTCCCTATCGCTGGCTCCTTCGATATCTTCTCCATGAACCATCTCCAGTTTTTGCAGGAAGGCTTTCTTAAATGTTTCTTTGTTGTTAAACATCGATATCATCCCCTGTATTTCTATCCAGCAGGTGTTTATAAAGCTCGCCGTATTTAGCGGCGGGCCGGCTCCAGCTGAAATCTTTTTTTACAGCATTTTTTATAAGGCCTGTCCATGCTTTTCTGTCCCCGTAAAGATCAAGCGCTCTATTTACGGTATATAGCATATCATGGGCGTTGTAATTAGTAAAGCTGAAGCCGTTGCCCTTGCCGGTGCGTTCGTTGTATGAAGTAACGGTATCTTTGAGCCCTCCTGTTTCCCTCACTACGGGGATACTGCCGTAGCGAAGGGCGATCAGCTGTGCCGTCCCGCAGGGTTCAAAGAGGGAAGGCATAAGAAATATGTCCGAACCGGCATAAATTTTTCGTGCCAGGGAATCATCGAACATGATATTTACGGACAGTTTATCCGGATAGCGGCCGGCCATGTACTGCAGAAACAGCTCATATTTTTGGTCTCCCGTGCCCAGGATAACGACCTGTGCATCCCTGGATAGTATTTCTTCGAGGACCCGGGCGATAAGGTCCAGCCCTTTTTGCTCTACAAGCCGGTTAACAAAGGCTACCAGGGGTATTTTTTCGTCCTCCGGGAAACGAAGCATTTCCTGCAGTTTCAACTTGTTGGCCGTCTTTTTTACCAGGGAGGTCCTGTAAGGCTGGAAGATCTGCTTATCGGTCATGGGGTTGTAGTAGTTGTAATCGATACCGTTTATGATTCCCTCAAGGCGCTCATTTCTCATGCGCAGGATGCCGTCCAGGCCTTCACCGTAATAAGGGGTTTGGATTTCCTGTGCATATGTCCTGCTCACAGTGGTTAGAAAGTCTGAAAAGAGCAGTCCACCTTTGAGATAGCTTACTTTTCCGTAAAATTCCAACCCTTCCGGAGAAAAGTATTCATATCCCAGGCCCAGCAGGTCGGGGATTGTTTCCTTTCCGAATATTCCCCGGTAGTGCAGGTTGTGGATGGTCAGAACGGTGCGCATTTTTTGGTAAAAGGGTTTCTCGCGGTAATGGGTTTTCAAAAAAACGGGAACCAGGCTGGCATGCCAGTCATGACAGTGTAATATGTGGGGGGTGAAATCGAGGTAAGGGAGGGCTTCCAGTACGGCACGGGAAAAAAAGGCGAATCTTTCCGCTTCGTCGTCGTACCCGTATAATTCTTCCCTCTTGAAGTAATAATCGTTGTCGAGAAAATAAAAAGGGATGCCGTCGTGTTCTAACTCCAGGATTCCACAATACTGCCTTCTCCAGCCCAGAGGGACTGTTATTTCACCTTTGCGGCGCATTTTATAACCGTAGCGGGAGAGCACTCCGCCATAGGCGGGCATTATTACCCGTGCATCAACTCCCTTGTTTCTCAGCTCGCGGGGGAGCGAGCCGACGACATCGGCAAGCCCCCCCGTTTTAGCAAAAGGCACTCCTTCAGAGGAGACCATAAGTACTTTCATTTAATTTTATTCCTCCCTTAAACGCTCTTTCTTTTGGGAATAATGACAGGGTTGTTTTTTTGCCCTTTTACTGTCCTGCCGCCAGAAACGTGCGACTCTTTGTCCAGAATGGCGTT
This sequence comes from Syntrophomonadaceae bacterium, assembly GCA_003563385.1. Taxonomy (GTDB): domain Bacteria; phylum Bacillota; class Dethiobacteria; order DTU022; family UBA8154; genus CSSED11-109. The sequence goes on along the minus strand of PWRZ01000214.1, from coordinate 8,921 downwards.
CTCGATGACCGCATTTTCCCCGATCTCACATTTTTGCATAATAATGCTGTCTTTTACGCGCGCACCGCGGTGAATATTTACCCCGCGGAAAAGGATGCTGTTTTGAATATCTCCTTCAATCAAGCAGCCGTTGGCCAGCAGGGAATTTGATACCGAGGCCCCTTCCAGGTATTTTACGGGGGGCTCATCTTTTACCTTGGTATAGACCAGGCCGTGCTTGAAGAACAACTCTTCGTAAATTTTCGTATTAAGCAGTTCCATGCTATGTCTGTAATACTGCTCCACGGAGTTTATGACGGATAGATAACCGTGGTGCGGAAAACCGTATACCCTCAGGTCACCGATATTTTTTATAATCCCGTCACGGAGCAGGCTGCAGCTCCCGTTGCCGGTGCTGTTTTCAATTAATTCCACCAGCAGGGCTTTTTCCATGAGGTAGATTTCGATCATGACGCGGTCGCTGTCCTCCATGGTCCCGGGCTCCTCTTCTATTTGCAAAACCCGGCCCCCTTTAGCAGTCTTTAGCTTCCGGCAGTGCTCAAATTCTCCCGCTCCTTGCAGTTCTTTGTAAAAAATTGTTATATGTGCGCTGTTTTCGCGGTGGAAGTTTACCAGCCCGGAAAAGTTGATATTGCAGATGATGTTACCCGCGGATACGATTGCCTGCTTCTGCCTGCTGCGGTAAAAATAGTCCAGGTGGTCATAAAAATTGTGCAGGTCTCCCCTGTAATTTACCAGCGGGTAGTTGTTGGGAGGGAGGATAAAAAGGCCTTCTTCCTTTTTGTTTAAGTCCCAGGATTTACCATCTTCCAGGTGGTCCATGAGGGAGCGGTACTTGTTCAGTGTAAAAACCCCGACGTTGTGTACGCCGGAGTTGGACATGCTGGAGAGTACAAAGTCGACCAAGCGATACCTGCCGCCGAATGGAACGGAAGCGATACAGCGTGTGCCGGTAAGCTCCTCCAGCGGTTCGTCCATGCTGTCAATGTTGATCACTCCCATAACATCGCGCATGGGATACCCCCCTTATCAGTTTACTTTTTTGTGGCCGATGACGGTGCTGGTAATAACGGCATTCTCGGGTATAATAATATTTTCCTTGATCAGGATTATTTCGGGATGCTCTTTTTCCAGGCTGCAGACCTGGCAGAAATTGCGCACCACCGTTTTTTCCCCGATGATCGCTTTCTCAATTTTGACGTTACAGCCGATCCTGGCGTGGGGCATAATGATGGAATCTTTTATAACCGAGCCTTCTCCCACGTAGACCCCGGGGAAGAGCACGGAGTGCTCCACTCTTCCATATATCATGCAGCCTTCGTTTACCAGGGAGCGTTTCACGTGGGCGTAAGGGGCAACGTAGTGTGGGGGCTGGTTAGGATTGACCGTGTAAATGCGCCAGTCCCTGTCATACAGGTCGAGAGCGGGTTTATCGGAGAGCAGGTCCATGTTGGCCTCCCAGAGGCTTTCTACTGTTCCTACGTCCCTCCAGTAGTCCCTGAAGGGAAAGGCATACATGCGGCAACCTTCTTTTAACATCATGGGAATGACATCTTTACCAAAATCTTTGCTGGACTTGCTGTTTCGCTCGTCTTTATGCAGGTATTTTTTGAGGACCTCCTTGTTGAAAATATATATTCCCATGGAGGCCAGGTTGTTTTGGGGCTGCTGTGGTTTTTCCTGGAATTCGAGGATGCGCCCGTCTTCGGAGGTGATCATGATCCCGAAACGGCCGGCCTCCTCCCAGGGAACTTCAATTACGGCAATTGTTGCTTCCGCTTCTTTTTCCTTGTGAAAGTGCAGCATTTTGGAATAGTCCATCTTATAGATATGATCCCCGGAAATTACCAGCACGTACTGGGGATCGTACTGATCTATGAAGTAGAAATTTTGGTAAACGGCGTTTGCTGTCCCCCTGTACCAGCGGCCTCCTTTTTTGTCCACGTAGGGCGGCAGGATTGCCACCCTACCGCTTTTGCGGTCCAGTCCCCAGGGACTGCCGATGCCGATGTGCATATTCAAAACAAGGGGCTGATACTGTGTCAATACGCCGACTATATAAATGCCCGAGTTAAAGCAGTTGCTGAGTGTAAAATCAATGACACGGTATTTGCCGCCGAAAGGAACCGCCGGCTTGGCCATTTCCCTGGTGAGGGGACCGAGCCTCTTTCCTTCTCCCCCTGCCAAAAGCATTGCTACACACTCTTTGGCCGGAATCATCTTCTTTGTCCTCCTTCCTCATTGGCATGAGGTTTTATAATAGTCACCGCCAGCGGAGGAATCTTGATGGCAATACTGTAAGGTTGGTTGTGCCAGGGCTGTGGTGATGTTTCCATGGTGTCTCTGTTTTCCTGCCCGGAGCCCCCGAATGCTTCACTGTCGCTGTTAAAGGCCTCTTTGTATGCTCCCGAAAGCGGTACGCCAATACGGTAGTTTTCATGAAGCACCGGTGTGAAGTTGCACACGATGATCGCAAAATCATCCTGGCGGCTCGATTTCCGCATAAAGATTATAATGCTCTTACTGCTGTCGCGGTGATCGATCCACTCGAACCCTTCCGGCCTGTGATCCAGCTCCCAGAGGCAGCTTTCATTCCTGTAAAACCAGTTCAGCTCCCGCACATAATTATTAAGCATCCGGTGCATGTCATATTCCATCAGGTTCCAACCCAAACCCCGTTCGTGATACCATTCATCGAATTGCCCGATTTCGCCCCCCATGAAGAGCAGCTTTTTGCCGGGGTGAGCGGCCATATACCCGTAAAGGAGCCGCAGGTTGGCAAATTTCTGCCAGTAATCCCCGGGCATCTTGCCCAGGAGCGATTTTTTACCGTGGACGACTTCATCGTGGGAGAGGGGGAGAATAAAGTTTTCGGAGAATATATACCAGAATGAAAAGGTGAGTAGGTTGTGTTGCCACTGCCGGTACAGGGCGTCTGTTTGCATGTATTTTAAAGTGTCGTTCATCCATCCCATGTTCCATTTATAGTTAAACCCCAGTCCACCGGCATAAGTAGGGGCGCTGACCAGCGGCCATTCCGTGGAATCTTCGGCAACCATGAGTGCTTCGGGATGGTATTTGAAAACCTGCTCGTTCAACTGGCGGATAAAGTCTATCGCTTCCAGGTTCTCCCGTCCGCCGTACTTGTTCGGTATCCACTGTCCTTCTGATTTGCCGTAATCAAGGTAAAGCATGCTGGCAACCGCGTCTACCCTGAGCCCGTCGACATGGTAAATATCCATCCAGAAGATGGCGTTGGAGATGAGAAAGCTGCACACTTCCGGCCTGCCGAGGTCGAAATTTAAGGTATCCCACTCGGCGCTTTCTCCGCGGCGGGGATCTCCATGCTCATAAAGGGGGTAGCCGTCAAAGCGGCGCAGCCCGTGTGCGTCCTTGCAGAAATGTCCCGGCACCCAGTCCATGATGACGCCGATGCCTTTCTGATGGCACCTGTCTACAAAGTACATAAAGTCGTGGGGGGTACCGTGCCTGCTCGTTACGGAAAAATAACCGGTGGCCTGGTAACCCCAGGAACCGTCAAAGGGATGTTCGGCCAGGGGTAGCAGCTCGATGTGTGTATAGCCCATTTCAGCAACGTAGTCTACAAGTTCCCCGGCCAGTTCGCGGTAGGAATAATATTCGCCGCCGGGCCTGCGCTTCCAGGAGCCAAGGTGTACTTCGTAGATATTCATAGGACGGTTATATGTCGACCTTTTCTTCTTGGCCTCCTGCCAGTCGTTATCTCCCCAGTGATACCCTTCCAGTGAATGGATACACGATGCTGTGCCCGGGCGCAGTTCAGAAAAAAAAGCATAGGGGTCTGATTTTAAGAATATTTCCCCCCACCCGGTATGTATTTCATACTTGTAAAACTGCCCTTCGTGGGCCCCGGGGACAAATGCAGTCCATACCCCGGTATCCTTAATACACTGCATCGGGTTTAAGTGACCCTGCCAGTTGTTGAAATCTCCTACCACTCTCACTTCCCTGGCGCCCGGAGCCCATACCGTAAATACCACACCCTGCTCTCGGCCGTGTTCTACGGGATGTGCTCCCATTACGCGGTAGCTGCGGACGAGGCTGCCTTCATGAAAGAGGTAGAGATCATAATCGCTGGGAAAAAAAAGCATTTAATCCTGACCTTTCTTCATTTGTCTTTTCCAGCTTGTCCGTTATGGACGTGTGCGTTATGTAATAGACAATAGACAATAGATAAATAAAAAGGTCCCAACAGGCCTTTGTCGGTTCCTCCTGGCTTCTTTTCTCAACCGGCTTGGTTCTACTTTCACGGGCATCCATTTACAGGGGTCAGGTTCAGCACTCCCTGCCCCGGGCCCCTTTTTTTCGAAACACAAGCCAGCCTTACCCTACCATACAAGGCACCCGCTTCAAGTCGAGTTCTTATTCCCCGCTTGTCATTGCCTTGGCATTTTTCCATACTGGTAGCGTCTACGTTTTAAGAAAAGACAGCCTTGGGATAAACCTTAGGACCTCTCGGGACCTTTCTATGAATATTTTATACCCAGTTTTAGGGTTTGTCAAGGGATTTAATTGATAAAATATAAAAACTATTTAAAACATTTGTGCTGCCAGGCATACCGGCAGGCATTTGTGGTATAATTTAATCAAGCAAAAGCGGGTATTTTCCGTCAGCAGCGCCGGCTCTTTTTTAGCAGGAGCTTTTCCGTTTGCCAATATTGCAGGGAGTGAGCTGATGGGTGTAATAACTGTTTCCCGACAATTTGGAAGTGGTGGAGAAATAATCGCACGTATGGTAGCTGACAGGTTGGGCTACCTGCTGGTGAACAGGGAAATGATCGAAAAAAAGCTGCAGCAGTACGGTATACCGGAGCCGGACCTGGCCCTTTTTGACGAGAGGAACCTGGCAGCGGCGGAACAGGAAGGCGAGGTAGAGGGTGTTAATGAAAAGCGGCGCCGCTACCTGGAGGCCCTCCACGATCTCTTTTACAGCATGGCTATCAGCAAAAACCTGGTAATCCTCGGCAGGGGAGGGCAGGTCCTGTTTAAGGATTTTCCTCCTGCGCTTCACGTTAAAGTAATTGCTCCCTACGAGAGCAGGGTGGAGCGTGTCTGCAAAACGTACAACCTGGACGAAGCGGCGGCCGCTTTTCTGATTGCCGAACAGGACCGGGACCGGCAGGAGTACCTGCGCCATGTTTTTGGTGCGGACTGGTTTGACCTGAGCTTTTATGACCTTGTTGTGAACACGGGACTTCTGGGGATGGAGGAGGCAGCCTGCCTTATAGGAAAGGCGACGCGCTTGAAAGAAAGTATGGATGGCGTTACCGTGAGAGAGCTTGATGAATGGCTGTTGGACTCCGCAGAACAACCTCCAGCAGCGCATGAAAAGGATGCTGCTCCTTCACCGTTTGCACATTCCAGCGAAGAGGATTTTGCCCGCGTGCTGGACTTTTACCGCATAAAGTGGCTTTACGAACCGAGGACTTTCCCGCTGCAGTGGGACAGCGAGGGCAACGTAACGGAGGCTTTTTCTCCTGATTTTTACCTGCCCGAGCAGGACCTTTACGTGGAATTAACCACGCAGAGACAAAAGCTGGTCTGGAAAAAGAATAAAAAGGTGCGGCGCCTCAAAGAGCTTTACCCGGATGTGAATATCAAGGTGATATATGAACGGGATTACCGCGGGCTGCTGCAAAAATACGGTATTGAAAAATAATTGGCGAAGGGATGACCATGGAAAAGGAAGAACACTTCCTGGAAGTGCTTATTACAGAAGAGGAGATCCAGAAAAAAGTGGCCTCGCTGGGGGAACAGGTTTCCCGGGACTATGCCGGCAGTGAACATTTAGTCCTTATTGCGGTGTTGAGAGGCAGCGTTTACTTTGCTGTAGACCTGAGCAGGCACCTTACCATTCCATATGTTCTCGATTTTATCGGCATATCAAGCTACTCCGGTGGCGATCCCCTGGGAATAGTGCGCATAACCAAAGACCTGGATGTGAACATTGCCCGTAAAAATGTCCTCCTTGTAGAGGACATCGTCGATACCGGGCTTACCCTGAACTATCTTTTGAATAACCTGCGCACCAGGAACCCTTTGAGCCTGCGCGTGTGCATTTTCCTGGACAGGCCGGCCCGGCGCATTGTGGACATACCGGTGGACTACAGGGGCTTTGAAATCCCGGATGTCTTTGTAGTCGGCTACGGGCTCGATTACAACGAGAAGTACCGCAACTTAAAATCGATACACGTTCTTAAAGATAAAAAATAAAAACAAACCACAAGTCCCAACAGACCTTCCAGTTCTTCCTCCCGGTTCCTTTACCGGAGCAGGTTTCCCGCAATATTTCTTGCGGCATTTCTTGCGGTTCCGCCTGCCCAACTGCTCCCGGCCTGCCGGTACTTCTTCACCCCTTCCCTCGCTTTGGAAGTGCACCAACCTTCCTCCGCTCGGGAACCACCCGGCCTTTACCGGAATACAACTGAAGGACTAACCTTCTGTACCTCTCGGGACTTGTGCTAATCATATTATCTCACCGGAGGACGGTTTTGTCAATACTTTTTATAAAATTATTTTTGCAAAAATTTTGAGTTAAATGCATTGTTTAAATATGGCTTTGAGTCTAGAATAGAAGGGGAAATAGATGGGATAAAGAAGGCTGCTGTCGCACCCGGTATCAATTGGGGGCCGTGAAGGATAAAATATCACTATGAGGTGAGCGTGTTGAGCTACAGTATAGGGATTGACCTCGGTGGAACAAAGATGCTTATTACTCTCGCAGGGCGGGACGGTGCAATAATAGCACAACGGCAGTACCTTACAAGTGCAGAGGGCGGTACCGGCGGTCCCGGAGAGATCCTTCTAAGGATGCATCAATATGTGCTTGAGCTCCTTGCCTCAGCAGGAGCGGAGATTTCCAAACTGGATAAAATAGCCCTGTGCGTAGCCGGGTTTTACGAGCATACCTCCGGTAATATGCTCAGCTCACCGAACCTGCCCGGATGGGATAATTTTCCAATAAAGCAGGAACTGAGGAACCTGTTCAAGCTTCCGGTTGTTGTGGAAAATGATGCCGCCGCTGCCGCGTACGGGGAATATCTATTCGGCGCAGGCCGCGGCAAGAGAAACATGGTCATGATTACCCTTGGAACCGGCATCGGCGGAGGCCTGATCCTTGAAGGAGAGCTCTACAGGGGGGGAGGCTTTGCCGGGGAAATTGGGCATATCCCTGTTTTACCGGGAGGACCGCTGTGCGGCTGCGGCCGCAGGGGCTGCCTGGAAGCGCTTTCGTCGGGGACTGCAGTTGCCAGGGAGGGCCGCCGGATACTGCAGCAGGGACGGGAGCGGGGGGCCATTCTCAGGCAGGTAGCGGGCGATGTGGATAATGTACAGGCTGAAGATGTATTTAAAGCGGCCGCTAAAGGCGACGAGGATGCCGCGTCTGTTGTGGGGCGTGCCGCTTATTACCTGGGGTTGGGGCTGGCAGCAGTAGTGAACGTGCTGAACCCGGAGCTGATAGTGGCCGGCGGTGGCATGGCCGGTGCCGGAGACTCCTTTTTAAAACCGGTGGGAGGTTACTTGTTCCAATTTGCCGTAGAGCCCTCTGCAAAGATGGTCTCGTTAGTGCCGGCAATGCTGGGAGAAGAAGCCGGTATAAGGGGCATACTGTCTCTCCCCGGGGAATGAAAGCCCACCATAAAGAAGAAAAAGTTCTTTTTTAAAGTAACCTTTTTCCATAAAAATCGTTATACGAAGTAGAAGGAAAGCAAAAGGTAGACGGTGCCGCAGCGGTCTCCGCTGCTGCTTAAGTGCAGCTGGATCTCCAGGTTTTCGGGGGGAATAGTTTCCAATAATGCTCAAAAAACAAAGTACGTTTTTGTCTTGGAGCAGGAAATACGCTTGCAAAAGTAGAATTAAATAACAGCAAGCGTACACCCCCGGACCTTCACAGGATTTCCCTGAACGTTTTTAACCTGCTTAAAAGGGATGAGAGGGTTGAGGGAGGTGTACTTTGTTGTAAAGTACTATACCCTTGAGGAGAGGTCCGGTTGCTGATAGAGGAAAAGGAGCAGGAGATTGTCTTTAAGGCGCAGCAGAACCCCGCCTTTTTTGCTCCGCTATACGATCATTATTTCCCGAAGGTATATAACTATGTTTACCATAGAGTAAATAACACCCAGCTGGCCGAGGACCTGGTAGCAGAAATTTTTTATAAGGCGCTGGCTAATATAGGCAGCTTCAAGTGGCAGAACCGTTCCTTCGCCTGCTGGCTTTACGCCATAGCCCGCAACCAGGTAATCGATCATTTTCGCCGCCGGGAACCGCTTTTACTGGATGAGGGAAATACCGTAACAATAGTTTCGAAAGATGATAATCCCGAAGAAAAGGTTCTGCAGGATGTAACCAGGGAGGAGCTTCTCAAGGCGATTGGCACCCTCAGCCCCGACCAGCAGGATGCCCTCTTGTTTCGCTTTCGTGAAGACCTCAAAATTAAGGAGATAGCTTCCATTTTGAATAAAAATGAAGGTGCTGTTAAAGCTTTAATATTTCGCGGTTTGAAAAAACTGCGTAAAAAGTTGGAAGGAGGGGAGTACAGTGCGAGACTATGAGCGCGACGAATTCCTTAAAGAGTTCTACTCCAGCGAAAAAGAGAGCAGGGAGCTTGAAGAAGTCGCTTCTATCATAAGAAATGCACAGAGTTTCACCTCATCCCCTTCTTTCCAGTTACGGCTCAGGGAAAAATTGTTTAGCGGGGAGAATAAAGCTGCCGTGCAGAACAGGCCCTCCCCTCCCCTACCGTCTCGCTGGAAAAAAACATCCTGGTCTATCCCCGCATTTGCCGCTGCCGCTGCTGTTATTCTGATTCTTTCACTTACTATACCGCAGGGCACTGTTGACCCTGATATTACTGCACAAAATGGTGAAAACGGCCCCACTGT
>PWRZ01000063.1 GCA_003563385.1 Syntrophomonadaceae bacterium | reverse complement strand
TGCGCCGTCCCGGTACTGTGGAACATGGTTACGCCGGCTATTTCTTCATCCTGCGCATTTGAAGCTGTATTTAAGTAACCGGGCACCTTATAAGGTCACCTCAGCTTGACGCCGCCGGAAAGGTTCCGGTTATTGGTAAAGGGTTGCTCTTTTATGTTAAAATGTATCCGTAAAAAGGTAAAAGCAAAGAGGAAATAAATGGTAAGGTAAAAGAGGTCGAAGAGCTACAAAGAGGTATAAAAGGGATAAAAATGAGGGGAAAGTAATGCGGCAGGCGGTCCGGTAGGACGGATAGCAGATCCTGTGTAGAAACACATAAAGGGGGAAAAGCGGGTATGGATTTAATATTCAAGGCATCGGAAGAAGAACTGCAGGGCAGGATAGGCAGGTTTCAGGATAAGATGACGGCTGCCGGGATCGATGCCGCTGTAATCGTAGGAAACACCAACCTGTTCTATTTCAGCGGCAGCTGCCAGAGCGGCCATCTCATTATCCCGGCCCGTGGAGAAGCTGTATACCTGGTACGCAAGACACTGGAAAGGGCGCGCCAGGAATCGTCCCTGGGCTGGGTATCGGCTGAAGAAAGTATCAAAAAAGTTGCCTCGACCTTAATTGAAATAGCCGGTGAAAAGGCGACGGTGGGCCTGGAGCTGGATATATTACCGGTAAGGAACTACCAGCGTTACCAGAAATATTTTGCCGGTGCCGGGCTGGTTGATATTTCTAATGCCGTCAAGGAAGTAAGGGCTGTAAAAAGCGACTACGAAGTGGAGATACTTCGCTGTGCCGCCGATATCAACAGGAAAATGTTTGATGCCGTTTCGCGGTTTCTAATTCCCGGCCAGCAAGAGGTGGTCCTCGCCGGCCGGCTCGAGGCGGTGCTGCGCAGCCAGGGACACCAGGGCCTGGTGCGCCTGAGGGGATTCAACCAGGAAGTTTTTTACGGGCACCTCATGTCCGGGGAAAATAGCGTTTACCCTTCACATTTTGACGGGCCCACGGGGGGGGCGGGGCTGTCACCGGCTTTCCCCCAGAGCTGCGGCTGGAAGGAGATACGTCGGAATGAGCCGGTGCTGGTAGATTATACCGCTGTTTACCAGGGCTATGTCGTCGACAAGACCCGCATTTTTTGCCTGGGGAAACTGCCCCCGGAGATGGTGCGCGCACACGAGGCAGCCCTGGCCATACAGGAAGAGGTTATCAAGAAGGCCAGGCCAGGGGTGCCCTGCGGGCAGCTTTACGATCTGGCTTTGGAAGCGGCAGGGCGCCTGGGGTTTGCCGAACACTTTATGGGCTTCGGGGAAAAAGCCCCCTTTGTCGGTCACGGCGTGGGCCTTGAGCTGGACGAGTTTCCCGTCCTGGCGAGCAAGTTCACTGCTCCCCTGGAACCGGGTATGGTATTTGCCCTGGAGCCGAAGATGTTTTTCCCGGAAAAGGGTGTTGTGGGGGTGGAAAACACTCTCCTGGTTACGGAAGATGGTGTCGAGGTGCTTACTTCTTACCCGGAAGATATTATTTACCTGTAACACATGCTGCTGCAGGTAAAGGCTGCTTCATGCTTCAGGTGAAAAAAGAAAGGTGGGAACCCCTGTCCTGGTTAAGGAAGGGTTCCCACCCCTTTTAATGTACATCATTTTGAAACAGAATTTAAACAGAGATAACTTCCTTTACCCCGGGAACTTCTTTTTTAAGCAGCCGCTCAATACCCTGCTTGAGGGTTATGGTGGACATGGGGCAGCTCCCGCAGGCTCCGGTCAACTTAACCTTTACGGTTCCATCATCTTCAACAGCTACAAGGGCGACGTCGCCGCCGTCTGCCTGCAGTGAAGGGCGGATCTTTTGCAGGGTTGTTTCAACAAGTTCCTTCATAAAGTATAGACAGCCTCCTTTTTGCTCCCTGGAAATGAAAGGCGCTTTTCCAAAAAGCTCGCTTCCAGGTATTATAGCACAATACTGTTTATTTGTCGATAAATGCTTTGAAGCTTTTTAAGCCTCCAGGAGCGCTTTTTTCAATGAAGCAAGCTTTTGTGCCGCTTCTTCCCCGGAGGCTGCTTTCACTGAAAAATAGTATTTTAATTTCGGTTCCGTTCCCGATGGACGGATGCAGAACCAGGAATCGTTTTCGAGCAGGAAATAAAGCACATCGGAGCGGGGAAGCTCCAGGAAGCGGGTTTCCCCGGTGATCATATTGCGGGCTTTCTGTTCCCGGTAATCTCTCTTCTCCATTATTTTAAAACCACCCACTTCATCGAAGCGGCCGTCCCTGAAGCTTTCCATAATCTCGCTGGCGGCGGTGAGGTCCTTGAGTTCCCGCGATACAAGGTCTTCCAGGAAATAACCGTGCCGGCGGTACAGTTCTTCCAGCACCTCCAGGAGGCCCTGTCCTCTTTCGTAGTAGAATGCCGTCATTTCAGCAATGAGTGCCGATGCAACGACGGCATCCTTATCCCGGGCATGGGTGCCGGCCAGGTAGCCGTAGCTTTCTTCATAACCAAAAAGGAAGCGGCGTTCTTTATTCTCCTCGAACTGCTTTATTTTTTCGCCGATATATTTGAAGCCGGTGAGTGTTTCCAGTGTTTCAATCCCGTAGCCGGCAGCGATTTCTTTGCCGAGGTTACCGGTTACCACGGTCTTTATGATTACACCGTTGGACGGGAGCCGGCCTTTTTCCTTCAAGCGTCCCAGGATATACTCCACCAGCAGGGCGCCCACCTGGTTCCCGTTTAAGAGGGTATAGGAGCCCTGAGCGTTTCTGACGGCGCAGCCGACGCGGTCGACGTCGGGATCTGTTAATAGTATAAGGTGTGCCTGCTTTTGGCCGGCCAGTTCCAGGGCCAGGGTGAAGGCCTCGCGGTCTTCGGGGTTGGGCACTTTAACAGTGGAGAAATCCGGGTCCGGGACGGCCTGCTTTTCAACTATGTAGACATTCTTAAAACCCCATTCTTTTAAGACGCGGGGAACAATGGTGACCCCGGCCCCGTGCAGCGGTGAAAAAACAACACCCAGGCTTTTGTCACCGGGCATAAAAGAGAGCCTGCTCAAGGCCTGCACATAGTTGTCGTCGAAGTCCTCACTGATGTACTCCAGAAGCCCTTTTGCCAGCGCTTCTTCCCTGGAAATAGTGCGTACTCCGTTAAATAGATGGACCGCTTTTATGCTCCTGATAATCTCCCCGGCCTGCTCGGGGACCAGCTGGCCACCATCTTCCCCGTACAGCTTGTAACCGTTGTAATGGGGAGGGTTATGGCTGGCGGTAATAACCACCCCGGCCAGGCAACCAAACTCCCTTACCGCAAAGGAAAGCTGCGGCACCGGGCGCATCTGTTCAAAAAGCAATGCCTTGATGCCGTTGGCTGCCAGGACAAGGGCGGTTTCTTCGGCGAATTCGCGCGAGCGGTGCCTCGAATCAAAGGCAATAGCCGTTTTCTTTTCAGTTCTTTGAGGGTAGCTCTCCCGCAGGTAGTTGGCCAGGCCCTGCGTAGCCCACCGGACGACATACTTGTTCATTCTCCTGGTGCCGGCGCCGATAATCCCGCGCATGCCGCCGGTGCCGAACTCGAGCATTCCATCGAAGCGCTCTTTTATTTCTTCAGGGCTGCCGGCCAGGGGGCGAAGCTCGGCCTTTGTTTCACCGTCTATGACGGTACTGTTCAACCATTCCTCGTAAAGCTGTCTCCACGTGTTGTTCATAATAAATCACTTCCCGGCTCATTATTTTCTGACCGGTTTATTTGTTAATACTAAATTCCGCAAGTAGCTGCTGACTCAATCATGGGGACCTTCATTTTTATACTCTTTCTGTTCCTCCGGTTCGTCTTCCGGCAAACCCGGTTTTTCTTTGCGGCTGTTGTCTTCCGTTGACCGGTTGGAAAATAGATGGGAAAAGGCAAGCCTGGCCAGGAGAGATAAAGCGAACACAACGGCCACCAGAAGTAAAATTTCGCTTCTCATTTAAATTGGACCACCCTTTCAAATCCCGACCACGTCTCCTGCCGTATAATATTATGCGTTTTTTTGAGCAAAGAAATTATGACGATTGAAATATTTTCTATATTTTCCTTGCTCTAAACTATAGCATTTATTGATAACTGCGTCAATCAGACGCTTGGCCGGGGACAGTGCCGGGAATACTCTTTACCGGCCTGCGCGAAATGTATTTCCTGATTATGTGAAGATTGACAGTGAGGAATCAAATGTATATAATCGAGTTCACCAAATTGATTGTACGATTGTACAGTTATTATGCGGCAACGCGGCGCAATTCATTTTAGCATCTAATGCAGGGCCGGCTTCTTATGCCAGGGTGGCTGTTGGGCCGGTAATGGGAGCGGGTTTTAAGTAACCATGCAGGTTCATACAGGTTCATGCAGTTTGAGCAGGTTTGAGGATATTTGAGGGAAAGGTGGGCTTCAATTGAGCGGCACATCACCTCCTCCCCAAAACAGGGATGACCTATACGACATTGTTATTCTCGGCGGCGGACCGGCCGGGCTTACGGCTGCTATATACGGCGGCAGGGCCAACTTGAGTGTGTTGGTGCTGGAACATATGCTGGCGGGAGGGGAAATATCCTCGACCGACCGGCTGGACAACTACCCCGGCTTCGCTGATGGCATTACCGGGATCGAGTTTGCCGAACGCCTCGAAAAGCAGGCCCTTCATTTTGGAGCCAGTATAGTTACCGGTTCTATCGGCTCTGTAGATGCCGCCGGCAGCACTAAAAAGGTATCCACGCCTGACGGCCGCAGTTATTACGGGAGGACGCTCATAGTAGCTACGGGTACAAACCCGCGGCTTCTCGGTGTCCCGGGGGAGGAAAGGCTGCGCGGCAAGGGCATTTCTTTCTGCGCTACCTGCGACGGCTTTTTATTCCGCAACAAGAAGGTGGCTGTTATCGGCGGCGGTGATTCGGCCGCTGAAGAAGCGCTTTACCTGACCAGGTTTGTCGATAAGGTGATACTTATCCACCGCCGCGACAGGCTGCGTGCCGTACCGTACCTGCAGGAAAAGCTGATGGACCATCCCAGGGTGGAGTTTTTATGGAATACCGTGGTGAAGGAATTTGTGGGTGAGCAGGCTCTGGAAAAAATTATTGTCCAGAAGGTCGGCGATGATTTTACTTCCGAAATAGAGGGTGACGGTGCTTTTTTGTACGTGGGCCGGGTTCCCAACAGCGCCTTTCTGGAGGGAGTAGAAAAGGACGGGCAGGGTTATATTATTACCAGCGAGGAAATGGAGACTACATTACCGGGTGTTTTTGCTGCTGGAGATATACGCCGGAAATTTTTGCGGCAGGTGGTCACCGCTGCCGCCGATGGCGCTATTGCAGCGATGATGGCTCTCAGGTACCTGGATTAAATCATTTAATTTTTTAATTTTAGGAAGGGGGTGCATGCCCGGCTGTAAACCTACCGGAGGCCGGGCAGTAAATGAGCGGCAAGCCATTTGATGTAAATGACAGGGAGTTCCAGGACGAAGTGTTGCAGTCCGATATTCCGGTGCTCGTTGATTTTTGGGCTTCCTGGTGCGGTCCCTGCCGCATGGTAGCTCCAGTGCTGGAGGAGATAGCGCGTGATTATGACGGTAGGCTCAAGGTAATCAAGCTGAACATTGATGACAACCCCGATGTTCCTTCTCGATACGGAATTATGAGCATCCCTACATTGATACTTTTTAAGGATGGGCAGCCGGCGGAAACAATAGTCGGTTTTCGCGGTAAAGAAGATTTGAGCGCTATCATTCAGGATCATGTCTGAACTGAGTGGCTCTCCAGAGCTCGGATAGCCACGCTAAAGTTCGGCTTCGGAAGCACTGAGGATTGCTCCTATTAACAACTAACAACAATTATTTACACGTTTATAAACGGTCGGCGTACAGCTTCCCGGCCGGCCGGCTCTTTTAACCGTATAGTACCCCCCCTGCTGGAAATAATAAGCGGAGGGGGTAGTTATTTTGCGTGCCATGTGGAAGGGTTCCCTTGGATTTGGACTTGTAAACATACCGGTGCGGCTTTTTGCAGCAACGGAAAGCGGTGAAGTTAAATTTCGATATCTCCATTTGCCCTGCCATACTCCATTGCAGTATCAAAAAATGTGCCCCACGTGTAATGTCCCTGCTTCCTGGGAGGAAATTGTCCGCGGCTTTGAATATGAGAAAGGCCATTTTGTTGTCCTCAGTGAAGAAGAGATCAACTCCGCTGCCGGTCCTAAAGAAAAGTTTATTGAAATCAAGGACTTTATCGATATCGATGAGATAGACCCCGTTTATTTTCAAAACAGCTATTACCTGGCCCCCGACGGCCCGGGGAGCAGGCCTTATGTCCTTTTGCGCAGGGCCATGCTCGAGAGCGGTAAAATTGCGCTGGCCACCATTACCCTGCGCACAAAAGAGTCGCTGGCAGCGGTGAGGGTTTACGAGAATGTGCTCTCTCTTTCAACGATGTTTTACCCTGATGAAGTGCGAGCTGCTGCGGGAGTGCCCGGTATTCCCGGCGACCTCCAGGTTCAACCCCGGGAGCTGGAGATGGCCGTGGAACTGGTAAAAACCCTTCAAGCCCCCTTTGAACCCCAAAAATACAGTGACCATTACCGCCAAAAAATCATGGAACTGATTGACGCCAAAAAAGAAGGTCGGGAAGTATTCGTTGCTCCTTCTCCGGACAGGGAAAAGGTGGTTGACCTGCTGGAAGCACTGCAGGCCAGTGTTGAAAAGGCCCGTACCGGTGGGGAAGAAAAAGGAGGCCGGGAAAAAGCAAAAAGCCGTGCCGCACCCGCGCGAAAGAAAACCCGGGCAGAGTAAAGGATGGCTTTCCGGGAAGTGCTCCCCCGCCGGGAAGTCAGACGGTTTTTTAGGCCAGCCGAGGAGCCTGGAAATGTTCGAAGAACAAATAGTACCCATGGAACCGCGCAGCAGCTCTTTTTTTAAAAATGACCCCTGTTACCGTTACCAGGTAAAATGGGACGGGATTCGCCTCCTCGCTTTTGGGAAAAGCGGGAAGCTGCGCCTGCAGGGGAGAAGCCTGAAGGATAAGACGGCCCTTTATCCCGAGTTTGCCCTGCTGACTGAACTTGTCAGGGAGCACAGTTTTATACTGGACGGCGAGTTGGTCGCCTTTGAAAATAACCGCCCCAGCTTTTATGCCGTTATGCGCAGGGAGCGTTCGGGTGCAAAAGGTGCGGAAGGCGCCGCCCGGGCTACTCCTGTGCACTACATCGTTTTCGATCTTCTGATGCTTGACGGCTCCTGCTGCATGGAAAAGCCCTGGGAACTTAGGCAGGAGCTTTTAAGGGCATCTGTCCTGGAAAGCGACCGGCTGCACGTTACACCAAATTATGAAGACGGTGCCGCTTTACTGCAGGCTGTTAAAGAAAAAGGGCTCGAGGGCATAGTAGCCAAGAAAAAGGGAAGCCCTTATATCCCCGGCCCGCGTAAGTCTGCGTACTGGTTAAAAACAAAGGTGGAGCAAACGCTTCAGGCATATATTGGCGGGATAGCGCTGCGGGGGAACAGGCCCGCTTCACTACTCCTGGGCCTGAAAGATACCGGCGGGGATGCCGGTGTCTCCAAAGAGGGTGGTGGGCTGCTCTATATAGGAAGCGCTTCCGCCGGCCTGGGTGCGGAAGAACTGCGCCGCCTTCATGCCTGGGGGCGGCAAAACAGCCGCCCCGACACGCCTTTTTCCAGTATACCGCTCCCGCGGGGCCGGGATATTCTTTGGGTGCACCCCTCCGGCAGCGCCGTCGTTGCTTTTAGCGAATGGACACCGGAAATTAAGATGAGGTCCCCCCGTATTCTGTCACTATCTCTTCACACCCGTGGCAATAACGAGAGCAGAGACAAATAAACATATAAAAAAATGAAGCAAGAATGAAGCAAGGAGGTGACAGGGGGACGGGGTACTTGTCAACTTGAAGCAAGAGAACCGTCAGGCTGTGTGATAAGTAGCAAAAATGTTCCGCAAGGGTGAGACACGGGGACGGTTCTCTTGTCTCACTTTTTTAAGACACGGGTGACGTCCCCGTGTCTCACGGGGGAGACAAAAGAACCGTCCCCGTGTCTTATGTCTCACGGGGGAGACAAAAGAACCGTCCCCGTGTCTTATATAAAAAAATGGAGCAAGAGTGAAGCAGAGGGTGACAGGGGGACGGGGTACTTGTCAAGGGTGACAGGGGGACGGGGTACTTGTCAACTTGAAGCAAGAGAACCGTCCCCGTGCTACTTTTTGGGGGTGATGATGCTGGAGTTAGGCGGTAAGAAAATAACTTTCACCAACCTGGGGAAAAAGTTGTGGCCCGGGGAGAACATAAGCAAGTACGATTTAATAAAATATTACCTGCGGGTATCTCCATACATGCTTCCCCATTTACGGGAGCGATTTCTGGTTTTGCAGCGTTTCCCGGAAGGGATCCTGGAAAAGGGTTTTTTCCAAAAAAACTGCCCTCCCGGGGCCCCGCGGTGGCTGAGAACGGTTCCTTTCAGGCACAGGGGTGGTAAAGTTATCCGCTACCTGGTTGCTGCCGGGCCGGAAACCCTGGCCTGGGCGGGGAACCAGGCCGCCCTGGAGATACATGCGTGGCTTTCGGGGATTAACTTCCTCGATAAGCCTGATCACGCTGTATTTGACCTCGACCCACCGGAAGGCGTCCCTTTTTCCCGGGTATGTGAAGTGGCTCTGGCCCTTAAAGGGCTGCTGGAGAAAAAGGGCCTTCGCTGTTTTGTCAAGACTTCGGGCGCGCGCGGGCTGCAGGTTTACCTGCCCCTGCTGCCCATCTATGATTACAGCACCGTCCGGAAGTTTGTACAGCGCTGTTTTGAAGAAATTAACGGGCAGATGCCGGCCATCACCACCCTGGAAAGGAAAGTTTCAGGGCGTGGAGATAAAATATACCTCGATTACCTGCAGAATGCGCAGGGAAAAACAATTGTAGCCCTTTATTCACCGCGCCCCCTGCCAGGGGCACCTGTTTCTGCCCCCCTGGAGTGGGAGGAGCTCCATTTTGCTGCTTTAGATCCTTCATCTTTCCATATCGGCAGCATACCGGCCCGCCTGCTTGAAAAAGGCGATCTTTTTGCCGCTGTACTGTCCGATAAACAGGCAGTTATACTTTAGTTGACAAGTACACTCCCGGTGAATTAATATAGGAACAACTCATTTTTTTAAATATTTTAACTGCTGTGCCCCCGGATTTGTTTTGAATTGAACCGGGAGAGAAAGGCTGTCTGGTATAATGTCATCCGCAATATACATCTCTTATGGTGAGATAGCTGTGCGCCTGGGCCTGGCTGTATTGCTGGGAGGGCTGGTCGGTTTTGAACGCGAGCGCCAAAACCGCCCGGCGGGCCTGCGCACGCATATACTGGTATGTGTCGGTTCGGCTTTGATAATGCTTGTTTCCGTATACGGTTTCAGGGGAGACCTGGCCGTCATCGGGAGCGGGGTGGATCCCTCGCGTATTGCTGCACAGGTTGTTACCGGCGTCGGTTTTTTAGGGGCCGGCACTATCCTGCGCCACGGTAACACCATCACCGGTTTGACTACTGCTGCCAGTATCTGGGTGGTATCCGCTATAGGGCTGGCGGTCGGTATCGGTTTTTATGTTGGGGCAGCCCTGGCAACGGCTATGGTTCTGGGCAGCCTGGTGTTCCTGCGCAGCATGGAGGTTACATTTGCACGCATGAAGAGCCTCCGGAGGCTGTGGATAAGGGGCCTCGACCAGCCCGGGCTTATTGGGCGAATCGGTGCTCTGCTGGGAGAGGCGGGAGTCAATATTACTAAGATAAACCTGAGCGATGCCGAATACCACGAGACTTTCAGCGCGGAGGTAATTTCAATAGATTTTTTATTGCAGGTGCCCCCGCGGGTGGATACCGATGAGCTAATTAGAAAACTGGCCGCGCTCCAGGGTGTGCTGGAGGTAGGATGGGAAAGGGACAGCGACGATAAAAACAACAGCTTTAAAATATCTTGAAGGACTGACCGGGCATCGTTGATGTATGGCCGTATGGCCCTGTGATGCCTGGCCGCGCCCGGGCACCAAAAGCCCGCCCTTTCAAAAATAATGAAAGGGCGGGCTTTTTAATGCTTATTGATGACTATATCATCAGCCAAATGGTAAAGATAAAAAAAATAACCCAGGGAGAATAACAGTGAAAGTATTCAGTTTCATGGAAAAAAAGAAGAAAAAAATGGAAAGAAATCTTGACCACTTCCAGGACCGGTTCTGGGAGTGGGTATTTACCTGCCGCTGGAATCCGTGTCCCCAGTGTACGAAGATGATTATGCATTTGTGGGGTCAGGAATGTCTCTGGCATAAACTGTGCCCCTCCTGCCAGTCATATTTTTACCATTATCAGCTGCTTTACGTGCGCGCAATCAAGGGTGTTTGTAATGGTGGGGAAAAAGTCCCCACCTTTCGCGAGCTTGAAGAATGGTACTTTGAAACCATGTCTCCCTGAATGACCCGCAATGCAGAGTGCAGCTGAGCAAAGACACGCAATTATTATCCCTGACCAAATGCTCTTAACTACAGGAAGCGAAATCGTTATAATTATGCATTTAGCGCTCCTGGCGATTCTTGCAGGCCAGAAAATGAAAGGTTATAATTTATTTAACAAAGGTCAAAGATAGTCAAACAACATTGAGCTATTCATGCTCCTGGACCGGGGTGAGGGAAATGACCAGCCTTGCCGACAGCATCGAGGAATACCTGAAAAAGCTGTTAAACCTGAGTGCTTCCGGGTTTATTGATATAAAGAGGAAGGAGCTCTCCAGCAAGTTCAGTTGTGTCCCCTCCCAGGTTAATTACGTGCTGGAGACGCGCTTTACCCTGGAGAAGGGCTACCTGGTAGAGAGCAAAAGAGGCGGGAAAGGCTATGTCCGCCTGAGAAAGATTAAAGTGCCCCCGGAAAGCCTGCTTTCATTTATCCTCCGAGACATTAAAAAAGGACCGGTCGACGACGTTAAGGCAAAGGGTTTTATCCAGATGCTCTATGAAGAAAAGTACATTTCCCTGAGAGAGTCGAGGATCATGGAGGCTGTCATAAGCAGCCTCCACATTATAGAAGACAGCTCGCTACAGCACCGCCTGAACGGTCTGCTGCTCAGGAATATGCTCTTTATACTTCTCAAATGAGTTAAGATATTAGGATAGCTTTTCAAGGAGGTCTGTCTGGGCAATGTTATGCGGGGAATGTGGGAAGAAGAATGCCTCTGTTCACCTGACGAAGATTGTCAACGGGGGTAAGACAGAAATATATCTATGTGACAGCTGTGCCCGCGAAAAAGGTGAGCTGGAGTTTCCTTTTGAAGGGAAGTTTCCACTGCACCAGTTTTTCTCCGGGCTAATAGGCCTTGTCCCTGCAGCCGGGTCGGATGCACCTGCCTCCCAGCGAGGAGGAGTGCAGTGCTCGGGCTGCGGGTTGACTTATGCCCAGTTTGGGCAGATCGGCCGCTTCGGCTGTGACCGTTGTTATGACAGTTTTGGAGAAAACCTGCACTCTCTTTTCCGCAGGCTGCACAGCAATCAAAAGCACGTCGGCAAAATTCCGGCCCGTGCCTGTTCTCATCTCATGCATAAAAGGGAAATAGAAGAGTTGAAGAGAAAACTGCAGGAAAGTGTTATGAAGGAAGAGTTTGAAGAGGCGGCACGCTTGCGGGACAGGATACGCAAGCTGGAGGAAGGGGTTTCTTCCGGAGGTGATAGTGATGGCTAAGGAAGAAAGGCAGGTCCCGGAAGATTCGCTTGAAAAGGACGCCGCCGGGGCGGAAAGTATAAAAGAAGACAATCCCCTGGCTGAAGAGGCAGTTGAAGACGGCGGCCGGGAAAGCGGCCTGGAAGAACAGAGAAGAGTAAATTTGGCCAGCAGGTGGATGGAAGGCTCCGGCCCCGAATCTGATATCGTTATTAGCAGCCGGGTGAGGCTGGCCCGCAATGTGGGCGGTATTACCTTCCCCTCTCTTGCCTCCGATGAACAGAGGAAGAAGGTATATACCATGATGAACGAAGTTGTCGGCAGCCAGCAGGATAAATTTTCCTCTTTTGAGTTGATTGATATGGAATCCCTTTCCTCTATTGAGCGGCAGGTATACGTGGAGAAACATTTGATCAGCCCGCTGCTGGCCAGGGGTGGGCGGTTTAGCGCCCTACTGTTGAGGGAAGACGAAGTGGTAAGCATTATGATTAACGAGGAAGATCATTTTCGTATTCAGTGTCTCCTGCCCGGGCTTAACCTGGATAAGTCCTGGCAGGAAAGCACTAAGTTTGATGACTGCTTGGAAAAGCAGGTTGATTACGCCTTCCACGAGCAGCTCGGTTACCTTGCAGCATGTCCCACAAACGTGGGGACGGGGCTGCGTGCATCGGTGATGGTGCACCTGCCCGCGCTTGTGATAACCAGGCAGATAAACCGTATCCTTTCGGCCGTTAACCAGGTTGGCCTGGCTATAAGGGGCCTTTACGGTGAAGGAACGGAAGCGGCCGGGAACCTGTTCCAGGTTTCCAACCAGGTAACCCTGGGGCAGTCCGAGGATGAGATACTGCAGAACCTCTACAGCATCACCGGGCAGCTTGTCAAGCAGGAAAAAAATGCCCGTGAGCTCCTCCTCAACGAGGGAAGGGAGAAGGTGGCCGACAGGGCCGGTAGAGCTTTTGGTATTCTCATGAATGCCCGTATAATAGCTTCGGATGAGGCCATGCGCCTGCTTTCCGACGTTCGCCTTGGGGTAGATATGGGGCTGTTGAAGAATGTAACCGCCAGATCGTTGAACGAGCTTTTGGTCCTGACACGCCCCGGCTGCCTGCAGTACCTGAAAGGAAAGCCCTTGAGCCCATACGAGAGAGACCTGGAAAGGGCTGTTCAAATACAAAAGTGCCTATCGTAAATTTATACTGTATGCAAATATCTGAAAGGAGTGTTGAAATATGTTTATGTTCGGCAGGTTTACCGAGAGGGCGCAGCAGGTTTTAGTGCTGGCCCAGGAATAAGCCAAAAGGCTTAACCACAATTTCATCGGTACCGAGCATATCCTGCTGGGGCTGGTGCGAGAAGGTTCCGGAATTGCCGCCCGAGCCCTGCAGGGTCTGAATGTAGAGCTGCCCCGGCTGCGTGCCGAGGTGGAAAAAATTATTGGTAAAGGCGAAAAGGCGCAGGCGCAGGGGATCAGCTACACGCCGAGGGCGAAGAAAGTAATTGAGCTGGCCATTGAAGAAGGGCAGAACCTCGGCCACAACTACGTGGGCACCGAACATCTGCTGCTCGGCCTTTTACGGGAAGGAGAAGGTATTGCCGCCCAGGTCCTGACCAACATGGGAGTGGATCTCAATAAAGCGCGCAAGGAGGTTATCCAGCTGCTTGGAGGCGAAGGGCAGCTGGAGAGCCAGGCGGGCAAGAATGTTCCCCAGACACCTACCGTGGATGCTTTTGGGCGGGACCTGACCAAGCTGTCCAGGGATGGCAAGCTTGACCCTGTCATCGGGCGTGATAACGAGATCGAGAGGGTTATCCAGATATTGAGCCGCCGCACCAAGAACAATCCCTGCCTCATAGGTGAGCCGGGCGTAGGCAAGACGGCCATCGTTGAAGGTCTGGCCCAGCGTATTTCGGAAGGGGGTGTCCCCGACATACTGAGAGAGAAAAGGGTGGTGACCCTGGAGCTGGCCGCTGTTGTGGCGGGGACCAAGTACAGGGGCGAGTTTGAAGAGCGGCTGCGCAAGCTGATGCTTGAGCTGCAGCAGGCCGGTAACGTTATTATTTTTATCGATGAGATGCACACTATCATCGGGGCCGGTGCCGCCGAGGGGGCCATTGATGCTTCCAATATCCTCAAGCCGGCTCTGGCCAAGGGCGAGCTGCAGGCTATCGGGGCAACCACGCTCGATGAGTATAGGAAGTATGTCGAACGGGACCCGGCCCTGGAAAGGCGTTTTCAGCCCATCCATGTCGGTGAACCAGGCCAGGAGGAGAGCCTGGAAATTTTAAAAGGGCTCCGCGACCGCTACGAGGCCCATCACCGCGTCAAAATAACCGACGAAGCCCTCGATGAGGCCGTTAAGCTGGCCTACCGCTATATCCAGGACCGCTATCTTCCAGACAAGGCCATCGACCTTATCGACGAGGCCGCTTCGCGGGTGAGGCTGCGCAGCTATACGGCCCCCTCGGATCTGAAAGAGATGGAGGATAAACTGGAAAATATAAGGCAGGAAAAAGAAGCGGCCGTGAGAAACCAGGAGTTTGAGCAGGCTGCCCAGATGCGGGACAAGGAACAGCAGTTCAGGGCAAAGCTGAATGAACTCAAGAGGCAGTGGGAGCAGAAAAAGGTTGTTTCCGACCAGGCAGTGGTAACGGAAGACGATATCGCCCACATAGTGGCCAGCTGGACCGGTATCCCGGTCAAGAAGCTCGCCGAGGAAGAGTCCGAGCGCCTGCTGCGCATGGAGGAAATCCTGCACCAGAGGGTTATCGGCCAGCACGAGGCCGTACAGGCTGTTTCCAGGGCTATCCGCCGCGGCCGGGCCGGGTTGAAGGACCCCAAAAGGCCAATCGGCTCATTTATCTTTCTCGGCCCCACCGGTGTGGGGAAGACGGAGTTGGCCCGCAGCCTTGCCGAAGCGCTTTTTGGTGACGAAAATGCCATGATCCGCATGGACATGTCCGAGTACATGGAAAAGCATACCACCGCGCGGCTGATCGGTGCCCCTCCCGGATACGTAGGCTACGAGGAGGGCGGCCAGCTGACCGAGAAAGTGCGCCGCCGGCCCTACAGTGTTATCCTCCTGGATGAAATCGAAAAAGCGCATCACGATGTATTCAATATTTTGCTGCAGATTCTCGAGGACGGCCGCCTGACTGACGGTAAGGGCCGCACCGTGGACTTTCGCAATACTGTTGTCATTATGACCTCCAACGTGGGCGCCAATTATATAAAAAAGCAGCCGGCAGTGGGATTCCGCCCATCTGATGGCGAAAAATCCTATGAGCAGATGAAAAGCAGGCTGCTTGATGAACTGAGACGCACATTCCGGCCCGAGTTTTTAAACCGCGTTGATGATGTCATCGTTTTCAAGGCGCTCACCCGGGAAGATATCGCCAGGATAGTGGACCTTATGCTGGCCGAGCTTTCCGGTCGTGTTACCGATTACGGCCTGCATATCGAGGTAACTCCCGAGGCCAAGGAAGTCCTGGCCAGGGAAGGGTTTGATCCCACTTACGGTGCCCGTCCTTTAAGAAGGGTTATCCAGAAAAAGCTGGAAGACGGTATTTCGGAAGAAATGCTCAGGGGAAAATTCACCTCCGGCGATACCATTGTAGTGGAAAAGGACGGCCAGGAGGATGCCGGGGACACGCTGGTCTTTGTTAAAAAAGAAAAAAGCGCCGGTGCGGAGGAAAAACCGAAGAAAGAAGAGCAGAAAGAAGAGCAGAAAGAAGAGCAGGGAGAAGAAGAAACGGAGACTTCTTCGGAGTGAGCGCCTCTTTTTACCTGAAAACCCCGCCTGCATGGGCGGGGTTTTCCTTATGCAGGCGAGGTAGGCGAGGTTAAAATTGAGAAAATTCTGGTGCAGGAAAAAGGGGCTGCCGGAGCGAAAGTAGTGACTGGTAAATGCCCGTACATATCACCTGCCGTTCACAGGAGCAGTCTTACATTTATTTCTCTTTCAAAAACACTTTCAAGTGGATAAAAATTTTTTTTAAAAGAGGATTTAACCGCCAGTTGTCGAAATAAGAATAGATTGAGATTTGGGCAAGCCCTCATACTAGAGATACTGGGAGGAGTGCTTAGTGAAAATTGCCGTGTCGGGCAAGGGCGGGGTAGGAAAAACGACCATTTCTGCCAATTTGATCTACCTTTTTGCACGAGAAGGTTACGATGTATACGCCGTGGACGCCGATCCCGATGCCAGCCTGGGACTTGCACTTGGAATAAACCCCGAAGAGCTTTCTTCCCTGACCCCCCTTGTAGATATGAAAGAGGTCATCGAGCAGAAAAGCGGAGGGGGAGGGGCTTTTTATACTCTAAACCCCGATGTTAGCGATGTTATAGAAAGATGCAGCCTGCGAAGAGAAAAAGTCAGCTTTTTGATGATGGGAGGGATCAAGCAGGGGGGCTCTGCCTGCTACTGCAGGGAGAACTCCTTTCTTAATGCTGTACTGAGTTCGCTGCTGCTGGATAAAAAAGAAGTAGTCGTCCTCGATATGAGTGCCGGTATTGAGCATTTGACCAGGGGGACGGCCCGGGGTGTTGATATCATTTTAATTGTCACAGAGCCGACCAGGCCCGGTGTAAAAACAGCCGCAGTTGTGCGCAAGCTGGCCCGCGAGCTGGGAGTGGAAACTGTAAAAATCATCGGCAACAAGATCCGCCGCGAAGAAGAAAAAGAGTTTATCAGGATGAGCTTCGACAGCAATGAGATTGCCGGTTTCATACCTTACGAAGACAGGGTTTGGGAAAGGTCCGCCGAACTTGATCCCGCAGGATTCAGCGAAAAAGACTTGCTTTCAGGTATGGACGAAGTTTACAAAAACATCTTGAAGGAGGTGGTTAAAAAGAAGGTCTAGTGCAATGGACCAGCCTGCCGGAACATGCAGTCAAGTTGTAAGTTCGGGGGTTGTCCTGAGTGAACAAGAGTTTAAGTGTGGTTTTAATAAATCTACGAGGAGGTTAGGGAAGCATTATGGCTGAAAAAAAGAAGGATCGTAATAACACTATCGACCCTGCAGCGCTGGAAGTCCTGGCCAAGACAAAAGACAGCGGTATTGAATCGGCATATGACCGCTACGTGAACATGCAGCCGCAGTGCCAGTATGGAAATGCAGGCGTCTGCTGTTCTATCTGTTTACAGGGTCCCTGCCGTATAACCAAGAAGGCGTCCAAGGGTATCTGTGGTGCCACACCCTACACCATTGTGGCACGCAACCTGCTGCGCCATGCTTTGGGAGGTACGGCCTGCCACTCCGACCACGGCCTGCACATAACCATGGTCATGAAAGAGATCGCCGACGGGCACGGCGGAGACTATACTGTAACAGACAGCGGCAAGCTGAAAAGGGTGGCCGAAAAAATCGGCGTTTCCGTAGACGGGCGCTCCGACCAGGAGGTCCTCAAGGATGTTGTGGGCGTGGCCATGGAAGACTTCAGCCGGCTGGAAAAGGGCAAGTACTGTACATGGCTGGAGAAGACGGTCATCCCTGCGCGCATGGAAAAGAACCTGGACTGCAATATCGCTCCCAACAGCATCCACAAGACCATTACCGAGTCCATGGCCCAGACGCACATGGGTATGGACGCTGATCCAGTAAACCTGGTTTTCCAGTCGCTGAAGACAGCGCTGTGCGATTATGTAGGCATGCACATCGCCACGGACCTGTCCGATATTCTTTTCGGCACTCCCACCCCTGTTGTCAGTGAGGCCAACATGGGGGTCCTGGAAGAAAAAATGGTCAACATCGCCCTGCACGGGCACAACCCCATCCTCAGCGAGATGGTCGTCAAGGCCGCCCGCGAGATGCAGGACGAGGCCAAGGCGGCCGGGGCCGAGGGCATCAAGTGCATGGGTATTTGCTGTACCGGTAACGAGGTGCTCATGCGCCAGGGCGTGCCCCCGCTGACCAATTTCCTGTCGCAGGAGCTGGCCATCATGACCGGCGCTGTCGATGCCATGGTTGTGGACGTGCAGTGTATCATGCCCGGTGTCCAGACCGTGGCGGAGTGCTTCCATACCAAGATCATCACCACCATTCCCAACGTCAAGATCCCCAGCTCTTACTACGTGGACTTCGACGAGACCAGGGCCCTGGAAACAGGCCGTGAGATCGTCCGGATCGCCATCGAGGCCTTCAAGGAGCGTGACGCTTCCAAGGTCAGCATCCCGCAGATCAAGAACAAGGTCGTGGCCGGCTTCAGCCTGGAGGCTTTTGAAGAGCTGCTCGCCGCAGTGAACCCCGATGCCCCCTACAAGGTAATCACCGATGCTATCGATTCCGGTGAGCTTGCCGGCGTCTGCCTCTTTGCCGGCTGCAACAACCTCAAAGTGAAGCATGACGAAAACCACTCCACCATCGCCAAGGAGCTGGCCAAGAACAACGTCCTCATCGTGGCCACCGGCTGCGCGGCGGGAACATACGCCAAGCTGGGCCTGCTCAACAGCGACGCCGTGGAGCAGTATGCCGGCGACGGGCTGAAAGCCTTCATCAAGCGCCTGGACGACGCCAACAAGGGTAAACTGCAGGAAAGCCTGCCCCTCATTTTCCACATGGGTTCCTGCGTGGACAACACCAGGGCATATGACCTCTGTACCGAGATGGCCAAGCAGATGGAGATGGATATTCCCAAGGTGCCCTTCGTGGCCAGCGCCCCCGAGGCCATGAGCGAGAAGGCCGTTTCTATCGGCAGCTGGTTTGTAACCCTCGGTGTGCCGGTGCACGTCGGTGTAATACCGCCCATCCCCGGAAGCCCGCTCGTCGTCGGCATTGCCCTGCAGATAGCCCAGGACGTTTACGGCGGCTACTTCATGTGGGAAGAAGACCCCATGGTAGCGTCAAAAATGCTCCTGGACGCCCTCGGAGAGCGGACCTGGAAGCTGAGGGTGCACAAGATGGCTGCCGAGAAGTACGAGACAGCGATTTCACCGACCTGGTAATTTAAGATAAACCGGAAAAAAGGAGGTAAGAGCAAACATGACCACAGACAGTGGTACACTGAAAAGAGAATGGGAAAAATCCTTCGAAGAAATATATGAGGGTGCCGTAGATGAGTCCAAGCCGCCGTTAGCGTTATTCCAGAAAGTTTACGACGGGGCTATCATTGCCACCAGCTACGCCGAGATACTGCTCAGCCAGGCCATCAGGCGCTACGGGCCCGAGCACCCCGTCAAGTATCCCGATACGGGTTACTACCTGCCCGTAATCATGAACTTGAGCGGTGAAAAAGTGACCACGCTCGGAGAGCTGGTGCCCATTTTGAACCGCATGCGCAACCAGATCAAGGAAGAGCTCAATTTCTACAATGCCCGCCTGTGCGGTGAGTCCACGGCCTATGCCGCGGATATCATCGAGGCGCTTAACTACCTCAAGGGCGACAAGCTGCACGTGGACCCCTGGACCGGCTTCCTCGGCGACCCGATAGTGCGCCGCTACGGCATCCTGCTCGTTGACTGGACCATTCCCGGGCAGGCCGTCATAGTGGGCAAGGCCAAGTCCACGGAGGCGCTGGCCAAGATCGTTTCCGACCTGCAGGCAAAAGGCTTCATGATCTTCATGGCCTGGGAGGTGGTTGACCAGGCTATCGAGGCCGGCCTGAAGCTCGGTATCGACTATATCACCTTTACCCTGGGCAACTTCACGCAGGTAATCCACGCTGTGAACTACGCTGCCCGCGCAGGGCTGGCCTTCGGCGGTATCGCCCCCGGCCTCAGGGAAGAACAGCGCGATTACCAGCGCCGCCGGGTGCGGGCATTTGTGCTCCATTTCGGGGAGAGAGACGAGGTGCAGGTGGCGGCCCACTTTGCGGCTATCTTCCTGGGCTTCCCCGTGCTGGTGGCCGATGAGCTGCCCGAAGACGAGCAGATCCCCAACTGGTACATCTCCCACCCGGATTACGACACCCTGGTGCAGGTTGCCATGGAGGTACGCGGCATTAAGCTGAAGATCCTCGATATCCCCGTTCCCTTCACCGTGGCCCCGGCTTTTGAAGGGGAGACCATCCGTAAGAAGGACATGTACCTGGAGTTCGGCGGCGGCCGGACCCCCTCCTTCGAGCTTCTGAAGATGGTCGGGGAGGATGAGATCGAAGACGGCAAGGTCGAAGTGGTCGGATCGGACGTGGACGATGTAGAAGAGGGATCTTCCATCAGCGGCGGGATTTACGTGAAGATCTACGGCCGCAAGATGCAGGAAGACTTTGAAAGCGTTCTCGAGCGCCGCATCCACGACTTCATCAACTACGGCGAAGGATTGTGGCACACCGGACAGCGCAACATCTGCTGGTACCGTGTCAGCAAGGAGTGCGTGGAAAAGGGCTTCAAGTTCCGTCACTACGGCGACCTGCTTATCGCCAAGTTCAAAGATGCTTTCCCGGCAATCGTGGACCGCGTGGAAGTAACAGTATTTACCGACCAGAAAAAAGTGGAAGAGATGCTGGAGATGGCCCAGGAAACATACAACCAGCGCGACGCCCGCCTGGCCGGCCTGACGGACGAGTCCGTGGATGAGTTCTACTCCTGCACTCTCTGCCAGTCCTTTGCACCCAACCACCTCTGCGTGGTGACACCGGAGCGCCTGGGGCTCTGTGGTGCGGTAAGCTGGCTGGATGGCAAGGCCTCCAACGAGATCGACCCCACCGGCCCGAACCAGCCCATCAAGAAGGAAGGGCTTATCGATGAAGAAAAAGGCATTTGGGAGTCCGTCAACGACTTCGTCTACAACAACTCCAACCGCAACATCGAGGAGTGCTCCATGTACTCCTTTATCGACAGGCCCATGACCTCCTGCGGCTGCTTCGAATGCATCATGGGTATCGTGCCCGAAGTCAACGGCGTCATGGTTACCACCCGCGAGCACGGCGGCATGACCCCCTGCGGGATGAACTTCTCCACGCTGGCCGGTTCCGTGGGCGGCGGTGTGCAGACCCCCGGCTTTATGGGTCACGGCCGCGGCTTTATCGCCAGCAAGAAGTATATCCGCGCGGACGGGGGGCTTGCCCGCGTAGTGTGGATGCCCAAGGAGCTCAAAGAGTGGTTGGGCGATTGGCTGGTCAAATCTGCCGAAGCACAAGGCTTAGGAGCGGACTTCGTAGACAAGATCGCCGATGAAACAGTCGGTACCACCGCTGAAGAAATCATGCCTTTCCTGGAAGAAAAAGGACACCCTGCCCTGAACATGGATCCGCTCATGTAGCAGGCACTTAATAAAGCCCGTAGACGGAGCGTAGCGATGAAGTCTAAGGGCTTTAACTTGTGAAATAAAGATAAAGAAAGGAGTCGAAACAATGGGTTTAACAGGTTTGGAGATTTTTAAACACCTCCCGAAGACTAACTGTAAGGAATGTGGCTTTCCTACCTGCCTCGCTTTTGCTATGGCCCTGGCCAATGCAAAAATCTCCCTTGATGCATGTCCTTACGTTTCGGACGAGGCCAAGGAGGCCCTTTCCTCCGCCGCTGCGCCGCCGATCCGCCTGGTGAAGGTTGGCACAGGCGACAAGGTAATCGAGATGGGCGATGAAAC
The DNA here is from genome assembly GCA_003563385.1 of Syntrophomonadaceae bacterium. Classification (GTDB taxonomy): domain Bacteria; phylum Bacillota; class Dethiobacteria; order DTU022; family UBA8154; genus CSSED11-109. Next base: position 4,463 of record PWRZ01000063.1, on the reverse strand, counting down.
CGAAATCTTCCGTCACGACAAGCGCTTCAACCATCCCACCGCTGTAGCCATCAGGGTCAAGGACGACGAGGATGTGGGTGCTAAGGTGGACACCATCAACAACCTTGTTTTTGAACGGGTCGGCCAGCAGTATGAAGTAGAAATGGTCGCCCTGGTTAATGCTTCCGGCGATGCCGGGAAATTCAAGGCCGCTGCCGAAACGGTTGCTTCCAAAACGGACAAGAACGTCCTCTTGATGGCGGAAGATACTGCCGCCATGGAAGCGGCGCTGGGAGTCCTGGCCGAGCGCAAGCCCCTTCTCTATGCTGCTACCAAGGACAACTTTGAAAAAATGACCGAACTGGCCAAGGAAAAGGGATGTGCGCTTGTCGTCAAGGGCGATAACTTGAGCGACGCCGCCGAACTGGTGGACAAGGTTGTCGCTCTCGGTCACAAGGAGCTGGTTATTGACACCGGTTCTCGCGAGACCAGCAAGGTGCTTGCCGACATGACGCAGATCCGCCGCCAGGCGCTCAAAAAAGTGCGCTCCCTCGGCTACCCCACCATTGCCTTAACCACCGAGGAGGACCCGCGGGAAGAGCTGATGCAGGCAGGAGTGTACATGTCCAAGTACACCGGTGTCCTGGTCATGAACAACGACAAGAAGGAGCACCTGCTCCCACTATTGAGCTGGAGGTCCAACCTCTTCACGGATCCGCAGAAACCGGCACAGGTAGAGCCCGGTATGCATGTCATTGGGGAGGCAACAGAAACCTCTCCCGTTTACTGCACCACCAACTTCTCACTGACTTTCTACCTGGTAGAGGGAGAAGTTTCGTCAACGCGCATCCCGAGCTACATCATCTCTGTCGATACCGGCGGGCTTTCCGTGCTCACTTCCTACGCCGACAACAGGTTTATCGCGGAGACCATTACCAAGGCTCTTAAAGACTGCGACGCCGAGTCCAAGGTAAACCACAAGAAGATTGTCATCCCCGGGGCCGTCGCCGTCCTCAAGGGGAAGCTGGAAGAGGAGTCCGGATGGGAAGTCATTGTCGGACCGCGTGAGGCTGCCGGTATAGGCAAATTTGCCAAGACCAATTTTGCCTGATCCTTAAAATAAACGATGGAAAGGAGAAGAGCTATGGCTGTAGATATCCTGAAAGAAAAATATAGGGGCCAGGTGCGGGAAGTTGTCCTCGGGGCTACCAAGGATGAAGGAGGCACCCGCTCACATACGATCAAGGTTGGGGGAGAAAAGGCACTGCCTTTCCTGCACTTTGAGGGCGAGATTCCCAACCGTCCCGTCGTGGCCATGGAAATATGGGACATGGTCCCCGATGAATGGCCTGAAAGCCTGAAAGAATATTTTAAAGATGTTTACAACGACCCCGGCGCCTGGGCCAAGAAGTGCGTCGATGAATACGGTGCGGACATGGTGGCGGTGCGCTTTAAGAGCGCCGACCCCGACCTCAACGACACCTCCGCCGATGAATGTGCCGCTACGCTGAAAAAAGTCCTCGAAGCCGTAAGCGTTCCCCTGATTGTGTACGGATGCGGTAAGGCGGAGAAAGACAATACCATTATGGGGCCCATCGGCGAAGCCGGTGCAGGGGAAAACCTGCTCCTCGGGGTCGCCGAGCAGGAGAACTACAAATCGGTGGCCAGCGCGGCGATGGCAAACAAGCACAGCGTTATCGCCCAGTCACCGATCGATATCAATATTGCCAAGCAGCTGAACATTCTTATCGCCGAGATGAGCACTCCGCTGTTGGACCGGATCGTCATCGACCCCACCATTGCTGCGCTTGGTTACGGCATCGAGTACTGCTACTCCATCATGGAAAGAGCCCGCTTTGGGGCACTCCAGGGCGACAAGATGTTGGCCATGCCCATGATCGGCAACATTTGTCATGAAGTGTGGAGCAAAAAAGAGGCCTACCTGCCTGCTGATGAAGAGCCCGGCTGGGGAGACCAGGCCGAGCGTTCCCCGGCCTGGGAAGCGGTAACGGCCATGGCCCTGCTGCAGGGCGGCATCAATCTCCTCATAATGCGCCACCCGGAGGCCGTAAAAATGGTCAAGAACAACATCGACGATTTAATGAAAGACAACAGCTATTAACAGGCGTGCCGGGTATATAAATAAATAACAAGGAGGACTAAGTAGATGATCATTATTGGTGAAAGGATCAACGGGATGTTCCGGGACATTGCCAAGGCCATCCGTGAAAAAGATCCCAAGCCCGTCCAGGAGTGGGCCAGGAAGCAGGAGGAAGCGGGAGCCGGCTACCTGGATATCAATGTCGGCCCTGCCGTTTCGGACCGTGTCTCGGCCATGAAATGGCTGGTCGAGGTGACACAGGAAGCCAGCAAGATTCCCCTGTGCCTGGATTCGACCGACTATGATGCTATCGAAGCAGGGCTGGAAGTCTGCAAGGAGCCGGCCATGATCAACTCCGTGCCGGCCATACCCGATAAGATGGACAGGGTCTTTACCATGGCGGCCAAGTTTAACGCCGAGGTCATCGGCCTGGCCATGGGCGAAGAAGGCATCCCCAAGGACGCTGAAAGCCGCGTGGCCCTGGCCATGGAGCTGGTGGCTAACTGTGATGCTTACGGTATACCCATAGACAGCCTCTATATCGATCCCCTGGCACTGCCCTGCAACGTAGGCCAGGCACACGGTCCGGAGGTCTTTGAAACGCTTCGGCAGATCAAGCTGCTCTCCGACCCGCCTCCCAAGACCGCTATCGGGTTGAGCAACATTTCCCAGGGCACCAAGGAACGTGAAATTATCAACCGCACATTTGCAGCCATGTGTATAGCCTGCGGCCTGGATGCTGCAGTTGCAGATGCCTGCGATGAAGAGCTGGTTGCAACCATTGCCACGGCCAGGGTGCTGATGAACCTGGATATTTTCTGTGACTCGTACGCTGAAGTGTACAGGACGCGCAACCTGTAAGAAACACAACTTGGGGCTGGAAAGCGGCAGACGCCGGGGAGCACGTGCGTGAGGGTTGAATAGTAATTCCTCTCGGGCATGATTAAAGGTCGATAAGCCGAAGTGATCAATGAATGAATCAAAGGCATTTTGACTCATATTTGGAATTTCCATAAGCAAACATGGCAGCATCTTTCCAGCCCCATTTATTTCTTTCATCGAAGAGGGAAGGTGAGTAAGGAAAATGATTGTTGGTGACCGCAAACCATTGGCCGAAATTGCCGAAATGCTTGAGCCTTTCCAGAAAGTATGCGTCCTGGGCTGTGGGACCTGTGTTACTGTATGTCTCTCCGGGGGGGAAAAGGAAGCTGCTGAAACCGCTGCCGCTCTCAACCTCTTAATGCAGAAGGAGGGCAAAACGAAAGAGTTCAGCCCGGGTGTTATACTAAGGCAGTGCGAATACGAGTATATAGATGATTACGCCGCCAACCTGGAGGGGTATGACGTTATCCTTTCGCTGGCCTGCGGAGTCGGCGTGCAGACAATGAACAGCAGGCTGCCGGAGAAGATCATACTGCCAGGCTTGAACACCAGGTTTATGGGCTATCCCCTCGAGCAGGGTGTCTGGCAGGAAAACTGCCTCGGCTGTGGCGACTGCGTCCTGGACCTGACCATGGGCATCTGCCCGATAACGCGCTGCTCCAAGAGCATGCTCAACGGCCCCTGCGGGGGATCTCAGGAAGGTAAGTGTGAGATCAGCAAGGAACTGGACTGCGCCTGGCAGCTGATTTATGACCGGCTGATCAAGTTTAACGCTGTTGAGAGGATGGAAGCAGTCCAACCCCCGAAGGACTGGTCCACTTCGCACCACGGAGGCCCGAGAACCATAGTAAGGGAGGATGTCAGGGTTGACAACAGAGAGCAGACTTGAAAAGATATTAAACGCGGGGCATTTTGCAGTTACGGGGGAACTGGGCCCGCCAAAGAGCGCAAACCTGGAGACGCTCAAGCATCATGCTCATGACATGCGCAACCATGTCGATGCCTGCAACATCACCGATAACCAGACGGCCATAGTGCGTACTTCCAGTGTCGGGGTTGCGGCCATGCTCGTGCAGATGGGCATAGAACCCAACGTGCAGATGACCTGCCGCGACAGGAACAGGATCTGCCTGCAGAGCGACCTCCTTGGGGCAGTAAGTTTTGGTGTGCGCAATTTCCTGTCTATCCAGGGAGACCATGCCAGCTTTGGTAACGAACCCAACTCCAAGAACGTGAATGACGTTGATTCCACACAGCTGCTTCAAATGATCAAGACAATGAGAGATGAAGGTATTTTTATCGGCGGCGATACGCTGGACCACCCCCTGCCGAGTCTTTTTATCGGTGCGGTGGCCAACCCCTTTGCCGATCCGTTCGAGTACCGTGCCGTGCGCCTGGCCAAGAAGATTGCCGCCGGCGCCCAGTTTGTCCAGACACAGTGTATATTCGACATAGACCGCTTTGAAAGATGGATGGAGAAGGTGCGGGAGCTGGGCCTGCA
>PWRZ01000028.1 GCA_003563385.1 Syntrophomonadaceae bacterium | reverse complement strand
GCGCCATTTACCTGTAGAAAAAAGCAATAGTCCTGCCCAGCCCCACAAAAAAGACAATCAAGCCCACAAGAAGGGCCCAGGCTGAGGTCCCTGTTAGAAAATAAAACAGGGTAAAGGCAGCCCCTACACCTGCAGTAACAAGGGCCCCGGACAGTTTCTCCTGTGCCGTTGATTCTTTCCTGGCATCGGGATTCAGGCCCTTTTCGATCATGGCCATTTTGCGCCTGTGTTCGGTATAGATCGCCAGGGCCCCCAATCCTATCCCCGCCAGCGGTATAAGAATCCAGATCATTGTCTCCAATTCTATTTCCCCTATCACATTATCGTGTTATCTCGCTCGTTTCCAGCAACCCGCTTTTATAATACCATATTCGAAATGAAACTGTATATCTATTATTCACCGGGTTCAAGAAGAGATACCGGGATTTCTTTTTCTGCAAGCAGCCTGCCGTCCGGCTTCCCGGCCACTTCCAGGCGGTAAATGTACGTCTCGCCGTGCTGCAGGCCCTCGTCCAGGTACTCTGTCTCCGAGCGGTGAAACTCCCTTACCAACCCAAAGTCATCTTCACCGGCTTCTTTTCTGAGCAGCCGGTAATTTTGTATCTCCTCTTTTTCCAGGCCGGCTTCAAAAACCTCCCATTCGACCACCATTGCCTGCAGCCCGGCATCATAGAAAAGCGTCATCTCCACTTCCGGAAGAGGGGGGGGCTTGGTGTGCGCGGCGCATTCTTCCTCCGGGGGCAGCAACCCGGCATCTTCGGGGTGCCTTCCCGCCCCGTACCACCAGCGCTCATCGGTTACCTCGTATTCCGGCCTGTCAAGGAAGGTTTTCTCCTCTACTCCGTCCGCGGGGCAGTGCTCACCAGCCAGGGCTTCCCCTATCGTGCATACCTCTAGCTCAATGTGCAGGTCGCATTCTTCTACCGGAATATCTCCCGGCGGGAAGATTTCCTCTACCAGGTCCTCTGATGGGCAGTCCTCCCCCGGGCGAAGACCGGACCTGCTGCATACGGATACTGTTTCCAGCTCCCCGGTGGGCTTCACAAACTCCGTATAAGAAATCTGACTATCCAAACTGCTGATAATGGCGTTCATGAAAGGCACTGTTGCCCCGCTGCCCCCGGGAATCTTTCCCAGGCGCTGTATATCGTGTCCCAGCCAAAAAGAGATTACAAAATGGGGAGTATAGGCAACCAGCCAGGCGTCGCGGTTGTCGCTGGTGGTCCCCGTCTTGGCGGCCAGAGAGCCTGCAGCCTGGATATTTCTACCCGTGCCCCTGCTGACCACATATTCCAGTATATCGTTGATCATGTAAGCCGTCTCCGGGGAAATAACAGCTTCGGGTTCAGCCCGGTGCTCATAGAGGAGCTCACCGTCCCTGTTTTCAACTTTTTCGACCGCGTAAAGTTCCTTTTTTATACCATTATTGGCCAGCACGGCGTATGCCTGGGCCATCTCCAGGGGAGTCACTCCGGCGCTCATCCCCCCCAGCACAGCAGCCAGAGTAGTATCATCGGAACGAATAGAGGAAAGGCCCATATTGCGCCCGTAATCCAAGCCTGTTTCCGGCCCGATACGCTGAAAAGTCTTCACCGCGGGTACATTCCTGGAGTCAACGAGGGCTTCCCGCACTGTTGTCAGCCCGCGAAACACGCGGTCGTAGTTTTCCGGGGTCCAGCTGTCCAGGGCGAAGGGGGCATCGTCAATGACGGTTGCAGGGACGGCTTCTCCCTCTTCTATGGCCGGTACGTAGCCCAAAATGGGCTTGATGGCAGAGCCGGGCTGGCGCGGGCTTAAGAAGCGGAGGGACCTGTTGTCACTGCCGTAGCCCCTCCCCCCGGCCAGAGCCAGCAGGGCACCTGTTTCCGGGTCGGCCACCACGGCCGCCGACTGCGGCTGGGGCACACCGTCATCGCATAAAACCTCCTCCGGGTAGCCACCCAGGCTGCCTATTTCCATTTCCCCAAGTGCCTGTAGGTCTACCCGCAGGGTCTCGGGATAAATATCCCCTCTTTCCAGCTCCGCTTCAACAGCCTGCTGCATGTCTGAATCCATGGCCACCTGGACCTGCAGGCCGTCAGTGTAAATGGCCTCGTATGCTTCCTCCCTGCTCCCGTATTCAGTTTCGGCAGCCAGTATCTCTACAAGTTCATGGTGAATAACATAATCGAGGTAATAAGTGTACGGGTATTCATCCCGGCCGCTTTTATCGGCCAGCTCTATCTCTGCGCTTCTTGCCTCTTCCATATCCCCGGCGGAGATAAAGCCGGCCCTGTGCATCTCCGCCAGCACGACCTGCTGCCTCTGCAGGGCGGGTTCCGGGTCGTCAAAGATATCATAGCGGGTGGGAGAGCGTATAATCCCCGCCAGGAAAGCCGCTTCTGGCAAGGACAGCTCTGAGGCCTCCCTGTCAAAATAGGTACGGGCTGCCGCTTCAATCCCGTATGCACCCTCGCCAAAGTATATATAGTTCAGGTATTTCGCCAGGATTTCTTCTTTGGCGTAATACCTTTCTATCTGCAGGGCCAGCCATGCCTCCTGGACCTTGCGGCGCAGGGTCTGCTCCGAGCCTAGAATGGCATTCCTGGCCAGTTGCTGGGTAATTGTGCTGCCTCCTTGTTTATGCCAGTCCCTCTCCCTCAAGTTAACCCAGGCTGCCCTGGCTATGGCATAGGGGTCCACCCCGATATGCTCGTAAAAACGCTGGTCCTCTATAGCTACAAATGCTTCGGGAACATATCCGGGAAGCTCTTCGAGAAATATTTCCATTCTTTTTTGCTCGCCGTGAATATCGGTAATTTTACAGCTATCTTTATCGACAATTATTGAAGCCAAAGAGGGCTGCAAATCTTCGGGAGCAAAATCAGGAGCTTCTTTGATAAAAGGGTAGATATAGTATGACGCTACAGCGCCGGCAAAAACAAAGGCAGCCAGGGCACACAGGCCAAGAGCTGCAAGCGTTTTCCCACCTATTATTTTTCTGTTTTCCCGCTTTTTTCGCTTCCTAAAAAGCATCCTGCTGAAAAATCCTCTCGCCGTTATTAACCGCAGAGCGGCCCGCGAGCCGCAATGAATCATAAATCATAAATGATATGCTTTATGTGGTAGCTCTCTACTTCGCCGTCCTGGAGGTAAACAGTAAAGTTGAAGTGGTGCGGGAAGAGCTCGTAGGGGCTCTCCGCGATATAGTCGCTGAATTTGAGCTTGACGACCGCCCCGTTATCCAGGGTAACCCTGCCGTACTGCCGGAAGTTTTCCCTGTCCTGGTATATTACCGGGAACCTGTTCAGCACCTCTTCCAGGGAATCGCCAACTTCTATCCCCCTGGGGCCCTCTATTTCCTGCCCGAAAACCTCTACCTCTTTAAACCTGAAATCGAAATCCCTTACCCAGGTCCATTCGGGGCCAGCCCCCAGGTAGCTGATAAAGTTCATCTCCAGCTCCGGGTAACGGACTACTTTCAGGTCGAAAAAGCCGGCCGGTTCGCGCACATAGCCCTCTTTTAGCAGCTCCACATCCCGGGGCTTGCCGAGGATTTCTTCAACATAGGTTTCGTCTTCAAAGAAAATCCTGGTGGAGCCCATAAGCTGGAGGTCTTCCACCGCACAAAACCTATCCATCCCTTTTATATCAAGCTGTTCCAAGCCGGCCAGCTGCTTGAGCAGTTCCACCTGGTCGCCGGGTTCCAGGCTTTGGGGACACAGGGCCAGTGCTCTCAAGGTCTTAATCTCTTTTAAGGGGCCCAGGTCGTTTATGGCGTTTTCCTGCAGGTCCAGTTTTTCCAGGTTGGCGGCATACTGAAGGCCGCTCAAGTCGGCAATGCCCCTGTCAACTGCTTCCAGTGAGGTAATCTTTTTCATGTCTTCCCTGGTTATAGTGCCTTCCGGCTTGTCTATTTCATCCCGGATGGCCGTTTCCAGGTTTTCATCAGCTATTAGCTTCTCCACGAAATGGGCCACCAGCTGCCTGCCCTCTTTAACCTCAAACTGATATGTGCTGCCGGTGCTCAGCTCTTCCCCGTTTGCAGTCCATTTCTCAAATTGATACCCTTCCACCGCCTCCGCTTCAACAGTTACCAAATCCCCCTGCGCATAAGTGCCGCCGCCTGTCACGCTGCCCGCCCCTTCGGGCTTGATATCGACGCTGATCCCGTACTCTGCAGGGCAGCCTGCCAGGATAAAAGAAACAAGCGCCGCAGCAGCGACAACGATTATAATGGAAAACTTCATTTTGCTCACTTCCGACTCCCCCTGGGACACATTGATAATTTTGGGATAATTTCGGGACACATTGACAATTTTTACTGGAATGATTTCAGGACACATTGACAATTTTTACTGAGGTGTACACTTCTATATGTACCGGCTGTTCCCTTTTAGTAGGGAGTATAATTTGACCGGCTGTCATGTAAATTTTTTGTCAACAGCACGGTCAAAGGAACTACTGTGGGGAAGAGAAGGTTATAAACAGGCAATCGTGATTGCTGAGTCCAGGCAGAGGAGAAATATCATTAGCCGTTACCTGCTCACCTAGCTGAAAGGTAGTCTATACGACTTAGCCGTCTTTTAGCCTTTCTTTTAATCGCAAAGTTTTTAAAAGCTTTTCTCCTGCCTGTCTTGCCTTTCGCAGCACTTTTTCATCACCCAGGGCCTCACCTGCTGCAAAAAGACGCAGCGCTTTTACTGTATCAATAACCCTGTAACCCAGGGCTTCCAGGGGTTTTTCCATCGCTTCTGCGGTATAGCCCATCTCTTCAACCTTGTCCTGCTCACAGACCGCAATTACAACAGCGTATTTTAATGCGGAAGCTTCGTTTATACTCATCCAAACGGAACGATCGTTTTTGTCAAATACTACAAAGCAGTAACATCTGTCTATAAATGCCTTCATATGCGCTGTTATATTATAGAAATAGGCCGGTGAAGCCACTATCAGTGCATCAGACTCCAGGATAAGGGGATAAATATCCTGCATACCATCATCGATTACGCACTTATATGTTTCCTTGCAACCTTCACAGCCGTTACAGTCTTGAAAATCATAGTCGCTCAAGTATATCAGTGCGGCTTCAATGCCCTGTTCTTGAAAGGGTTTTAAAGCTTCTCTTGTTAGAATAGAGCTGTTCCCTTCCTTCCTCGGGCTTCCAACAACAGCGAGAATTTTCATCTTTTTATCCCCCCCAGGGTCAACTGTTTTTCACTTATATCTTTACCGATTAATTCTATAGACAAATTATTATATCATAAACCCGGGGTTTGGATTTCAAGGAAGAGGTTAATCGAAAAAAGAGCAACCAGGGAAAAATTATTATTCCCAATGTTACTATCAAGAGCAAAAGCGGGCAGTTAAGATTTACCGATGTGGAAGTAAAAGCGCATCATCTCAGGAAGGACATTTTCCAGGAAGGCGTGGTAACGGCCATTGATGTTATCCTTTCGTTAGGAGACGAAGATAAGCTAAACTATGATCTCCAATGGTATGATTCTATCGGCTCAGCAGAAGTGGTAAGGAGTTACTGGGCAAACAGGATCAATCAAGATGTGGCTCGGGGAAAATGCGGGTTTGTTTACGAGGCTGGCCCTGTGGAGTTTAAAGCCTTCAGGGGTAACCATATTCATATTCCCTCGGATACCCGCGTGATCAATTCCCCCGAATATGCGGAATGGTTCTGGATCTGTTTAAAATAATACAACCATTGCCCTGCAGGGCCAGGAGGTGCGCCGATGTTTGAATTACCGCTTTTTGCATTTTTAATTATAGTGATCTCGGCCCTGGTATTGCTGGTTATAAAAAGCTGACTGTTTGGCCCTGAACATTTTTTATTCCCGGCATGGACAACAGCGCTTGCGGTAGTTCTTTTTTTTTGTGCAGGCAATTAAAAAAAGCGGATTTGTAACATTTTATAGAAATGCTTAATATATTGTATTGAGTATTACCTGTATATAAAGGAGGGTAGAAAATGTCCGACAACTTAAGGGTAGATAAACAACTGCTAAAAGTTGAAAAGGTCATCGGTGAGGATACGGTAAGAGAAGTGGTAGAAGCACAAATCCAGCTGCCTTTTAAAGTTATCAAAGTATTTGATGTCATCGCCAATGTTATCGATGTCCAGGCGGAGGTGCGTCAAGATGCAGTGCTGGTAACCGGTGTTATCGATAAACAGCTCTTTGTCGTAGACAAAGGGGATCTGATACGGCATATCCCGGAGCAGGTCTCCTTTCAGGCCCTTGTCCGTGTTCAAGGTGCCCGCCCCGATATGAAAGTCCAGGTACAGGTAAGGATAATAAGGGTCGATACCGAATTAATCCAACCCGACGTTATACGACAGGTTATAGTATTGGAAATATTTGTAAAGGTAACTGTTACTGAACAGATTTTCGTTGTAATCGATGTGCGCAATAAAAATATTATTGTGAAAAAAGAGCTCTTAAAAGTGGACAGTGTAGTTGGTGAAGACACCATTCGGCAGGTGATCTCACCAGAGGTAACGCTCCCTATTACCGCTAAAAAAATATTCCGCATTTTACCGACTGTCCGGAATGTTACCGCTGATATACAGAATGGCGTCGTCATTGTGAGGGGGGTGATCCACAAGCAGATCTTTCTGGTTGATGAGGGTAACCTGTTACGCCACGCTGCCGAGGACGTTCCCTTTACCAAAACTATACCCATACCCGGGGCCAAGCCGGACCAGCAGGTCCAGGTTGATATACGCGTAAAACTAAATGACTTTGAATTAATTGACCCACCCAGCAGGAGATTGGTTCAGACACTGATGATCGAAGCCTTTGTCAAGGTTACCGAGACTCTGCAGCTTGAAGTAGTAAAAGATGTAAAAGGGCCGGGCATCGAGGTTGAGAAAAAACTCTTAAAGGTGGAAAGCGTGGTAGTAGACGTTGTCCAGCAGGAAACGATACAGGCCACGGTAAAATTACCGGTACAGGCCATTAAGATTTTCGAAATCCTGGCTCAGATCGTTGACCTGCAGGCAGAGGCCCAGTTTGACGCCGTAATTGTAAAGGGTGTTCTGCACAAACAAATCTTTTTTGTAGATCCAAGCAATCTCATACGGCACACCAGAGAAGACATCCCGTTCCGTTTTATTAAGGACGCTCCAGGAGCACGTCCGGGGATGAACGTCCAGGTGCGAGCCAGTATTATCGGGGATATAATACACCGGATAGTTGACAACCAGGGACTTAAAGTGGAGCAGAAAGCAGTTATTGAGATCTTTGCGAAAGTAACTGAAACGGTACAGCAGGAAGTTGTTATAGATGTAAGGAGAAAAATACCCCCTAAACATCCATCTTACTAGGTATTTGGAGTTAAGGGTCATGGTCATCGCAGTCTTTAGAAATGCATGGCCATGTCCCTTTTTTGTTAGGGATCTTGCTGTCTCAAAAAGGTTTCTTTTATTCCCAGGCAAGCTTTTCCACGGCGCTTAGCAGGTCTACCCCGTTTACCATGGTGTACTTTGCAGTAGTATTCAAGCTTTCATGACCTGCCAGCAAAGCCACCCGGTCAACAGGCACGCCGGCGTCAATTAAGGATTTGCAAAAGGTGTGCCTTAAAACGTGCGGCGTTACTTTTTCCAGCCGGGCATTACAAGAATACTTTTTTAACAGGTACTCAACAGAACGGGGAGTTAATGAATCGCTCCCTTTGCCATAAAAAACAAAACCGGACCTGTTTTCGCATATATTCAGCCAGTTTTGCAGCGCCTCCCTGGCAGTTGAATTAAGGGGAATTTCGCGCTGTTTGCGGCCATTTCCAGAGCGAACTTTGATAGAGCTTTTTCTTTTGTTCAAGTTTACATCGTAGATTTTTAGGAAGCATAGTTCAGAAACTATTAACCCGGTATTAAGCAGCAGGGTAACAATAGCAATGTCTCTTATTTTACCTGAGGATTGCACAGCCTTCATTAAAGCGGATTGTTTTTCCCTGTCTAAAAATTTGGGGGCCGTTTTGTTTTCTTTGACCAGCCTGACACCTCTTGCGGGGTTTTGTTCAAGCAGTTTTTGTCCCACAGCCCATCTAAAAAAAGAGGACAGCGCCATAATCGCCCTGTTAACTGTTGTCGGTTTTTGTCCTATATTTATCAAATGCCTTTTAAACTCAGCCAGGTCAAGAGGGCTAATGCTTTTAATGTCCGGCTGCCTACCTTCAATTTCCTGGTACCATCTTACAAATTTCCGTAAATCACCGCCGTAACTGCGAGCAGTTCCACTGCTGTGCCCGTTTTTCTGCAAATACTTTTCGTACTGCTCCAGTGAGTTTTTCATCTGCTGTCTCCATATAAAATTTTATAAAATAATATCCGAATAAATAATATTATC